>VGZH01000022.1 GCA_016872645.1 Planctomycetota bacterium
GTGCTGCTCCAGTCCGGGCAGGTGACCGAGGCGCTCGCGGCCTATCAGAAGGGTCTGGAGATCAGTCAGAAGTTGGCGGCGGCCGATCCGAGCGACGCCCAGGCGCAGCGGGATTTGGTGTTTTCCCACGCCAAGCTGGGGCTGGCTTATCGAGCCGCGAAAGAGCCGGCGAAGTCGGTGGCGGCCTTTGATCAGGCCCTCGCGATCGCCCGACGTCTGAAGGCCGAAGGCAAGCTGGCTGGAGCCATTGACGGGCTGATCGCGGCTCTGGGAAGCGACCGAAAAAAGTCGGCGGACCTGGACCAGCCCAAGTAGGGCCTAGGATGGCAGGGGCAGTACGAGCAGGCGCTGACGTGGCACCAGAAGGCACTGACGATACTGGAAGGCTTGGAGAATGCCGGACGGTTGCCGGTGTCGCCGAAGAAATGCGTCATGATTGTGAGGAATGCGATTCCGGATTGCTAGAAATTGCTGATGAATCCGTAGGCTTGATTGATGACCCGGATGTGATGGCTTGTGAACTCGCCGAAATGGGCGGCGCATTGCAAGAAACGGCTGCTGAATCCTGAGATGCGGGACCGGTCGTAAGAAACTGCGGCGGCTTGTTGCCCATCGGCAACGTCTCGCGGAGCACGGCTCGCGCGTCGACTTGCGCAACATCCGCACCAAGGAACTCAAGTAGTTCCCGGAGGCGATCGCCACGCCCCAGTTTTCGGTGATCCGGAGAGTCGCGATGCGGAATGCCGGCCGTGATGTCACCGAATGGCCGAATGTACTGTCCGCTCGACGATTTCTTGACACGCGGCCCCGATGGGAGCATTCGGGCGCTGACTCGAGGTCCTACAATCATGATCAACCGGGAGCGGCGTCAGCGATCATTCATGTCCGTGGACGAGTATTCGTGTTCTCATGCTCGCCGCAACATCAATTCGATGTCGATGTCGTTGTCGGCTTGCTGCAAGGCCACGGAACCCGCAGCGTTTGATTATTGCCCGTTGATCGGCCGGTCCGGCGGCGGTGGCGGTGGCTGACTCCAGTTCCAGTCCGTGCGGTACTCGATGTTCAAATGCGGCGTGTCGACAACTCGACCGCCGTCGCGATTGGAAACGAGCAGCGCGTCCAGAAGGCCGGTGGTGAGCAGCGTCCGTTGGACCGGCCAGGGACGAGTGCCGTCGCGAAAAAATGGCTCGAGCGGCTTCATCAGGTAGGTGAAGTGCATGAACGGCCGAGCCTCCTGGGTCCAGAACACGGCCGCGTCGCGCCGCCCATCGGTGTAGCTCCACGCGGCCGTCCAGTCGATGTACAGTTGATCGAGCGTGAGCACGTTCACTCGCAATCCGTCGCGATAGTCGATCACGAACAGATGCGGATGCTTGATCAGCTCGGATAACTTCTTGTCCTTACGGATCGGTCGGTCCTTGGCCTGGGCCGTGGCCAGCTCGAGCAGCTTGGCGTCGACCACACCCTCATCGATCGCTCGCCACACGGCATCGTCCTTCAACGTGCGCACGCTCTTCACGCCCGTCTCGCCGCCGCGCCGCCGTTCAGCCAGCGCCTGGCCAATCTCGAGGGCATGGAAGCCATACGAGTCGAGCCGATGGTAGGACAGGACCAGGACCTCTCGCAGCGCGGCATCGCGCTGGACATCCCGCGGCGGATAGCGCCACAGCACGGGCAGCGACGAGCCTGCCATGAGCGGGATCTTCAGCCGTTGAGCCTCGTCGTAGATCCACTTGGCGTCGCGCCAGTTGTCGGCCAGGTGCTTGTCGAGGAACACCGGCACGACTCGGCCGCTGCGTTCAAACTCCGCCACGATCTGCGCGAACATGGCCCGCTTTGGATAGAGGAATTGCCCCGTATCGGACTCCGGGTACTTGCCGTGCTCGCAAATCAAGAACACCCCGTCGACCGCCAGCTTGTCGCCCCCCAGTGTCAGCGCCTGGCGAGGCATCGCGAACATTGGCACGCCGTGCGCGGCGGCCAACTTGCGGCTCATGTCGTTGTCCGGGAACTGTTCGACGTGCAGCGATGCCAGCTTCCACGGCGGGAACTCCCCTTGGCCGTCGAGCGTGTAGCCGGTGAGCATCCGGCTCAAAAACATGTCGGCGTGCGCGTTGGGATAATAGACCGTCGCGAGGCCCGCCATGCGCGGCGCAGGACGATCCTGCGCGCACGTGGCGATGGCCGTCAGGCAGACAAGCAACCCGATCGCGATACTCGTGACGGCCTGATTCTGGGAACGTCGCCCGCAGCGGCGGCCAGGGACGATTCCCCCAGATCGCAGAGTCCCTCGCTGTCGCTTCGATCCAGGAATGCTGGTACTTCCTTGCATCGGAGTCCCTCGTTGGCGCTTCGGGCGACAAATGTCGTTGCTTCCTACTCTCAGGCAAGTTCCCTCAGCGCGTGGCCCGCAACGATTCCACTTTCATCAGCGTGAACGGATAGATGGTCGTGGCGTAGATCGTCCCATCGCGAGCGACGATGGCCGACATCACGACGTGCAGCGGCGTGAGCGTGCCATCGGGCAGCGTGTGATAGCCGTGGATCGGCCGCTCGGTGCCGTCCGGGTTCTTGATCCGCCCGGCCGCGAAATTGAAGAATCCGGGATTGGAAATTGTCAGGACCCCTAGGTCTTCCATCGAGTTCTTCGCCGGATCATGACGCACCAGATGATGCAGATAGCCCGTGCCGAACCCGGTTTGATTGTCCACTCGCGTGACCGAGTAGACGCGGCCGTCGGGGCCGAGGCAAATTGAGCCCCGTGAGTCGGGATGTTCGCCACGCACTCGATCTCCCAGGTTCGTCGCCACGATCGGCAGGCCGTCGTCATTTGTCAAATCGATGCGGAACATGCGCAGGTCGTCGAGGAGTTGCAGGTAGGCCGTCTTGCCGTCCGGCGTAATGCGCCAGTCGGGATGCACTCGATTGGCCCCCAGGAATTCGGCGAACGGCTTGCCATCTACGACCAGCGGCGAGACCGTGACCTTATCGGTCGTCGGGTTGTAGCGGGCCACTCGATAGTCGGCCGTGATGACGGTGCCTCGTCCTTGAGCATCGATGATCGTGTTGGGTTGATCGCGGACGATGGGACCGAGTTCGCGGAATTTCCTGGTCTTGACGTCATACAACATCCAGTGCTGTTCCTCGCACGTCACCACATAGATCAATCCGCGTGACTCGTCGGCCGTCACGTCGATCACCCCTTCCCCTTCCTTCTTGCCAAGAGCGCGGCGCGCGTCGTTCAGCGGCAGCGGCATTCCCAGGTTCTCGGCCACATCAGTGGCTGGATCGTAGGTCAGGACGTAGCCGCCAAGATAAGTCGGAACCTTCTCGCCCCGTTTGACAGCGGCCTGTTCGGCTTGCGACAGATAGCCCTGCTTCGAGCCCACATAGATTTTGCCCGACGGGCCGACGAAGTTGCGTGTGTGGAGCTTCGACTGGGCCGCGTAGCCGGTCGCCGAAAGCGGCAGACCGACAAGCTTGTGGACATCCAGCACGATTCGCATCTTCTCGGTCTTCGGATCGAACTCGACCAGATACGCATTGCGACCATACGCCGCGGTACCGACGTAGATTTTTCCGTTCAGCCCTTCACAGAGCGAGAAGTAGCCGGACTCCTCGGTGCTCGTCTCGGGGGGCAGGTAGTACGCTTTGGCTTTGACGTAGGGAAACGGCGACGTTGTCGGCTTGGCCTGTTGAGCCACCGCGAGCGAAGCGCCGCCCGCCATCAGCGCACTCACAACCAGGGCTGAGATCAGTTGCAAGCCGCGTCGAACTGGAACTCTTGAATGTTGGCGATACATGAGTTCGATCCGGGAAGAGGTGTCACATTCGCAGCCGTCAGTCGTGTCCGTGATCTCGTCACCCGTTGATCGCTCTCCTGCGGCGAGCATCGATCTGGTCGATGATCGCTTGGTGCTTGCTTTTCCACTCTTTGGTCGGGCGTGCGGTTCCTTTTTCGTTTCGCGGAACGGTTCCACGATTCAAACAGGTCTTTCACCGCACTGCCGAACGTCGGCAGGTAACGTAACTCGTTTCGGTATCTATCTTCAGAGCTTATTAGCGAGAGTGGGACTCGAACCCACGACCCCAGGCTTATGAAGCCTGTGCTCTAACCGGCTGAGCTACCTCGCCAAAACCAGCGGCGACCGTGGGGCTGCCGCGAAAGGTTGCGGATTATAGCCGTGGCCTCCCTGATGGAAAGTGACGAAGAAATACGACGACGGCATGAGTCGTCATCGCTGACGACTCACGAGCTGGCTCCCTACAATCCAACCGCGTCGTCGCGACCGTGTCATCACGCAAGGGAGTTCGGCATGTTGTGGGAAGTGGAGATTCATCCGGCCAAAGGGCAAGTCGATCGCGAGGGTGCTCGCGTACTGAGCGAAGCGAAGGCGTTGCGGCTGGGATCGATCTGTGATGTCCGAGCCGCACGCTCCTTCCTGATTGAGGGAGATGCCGATGCTGCTGTGATTGAACAGCGGGCGTTAAGGCTGCTCGTTGACTCGGTCGTCGAAACGTGCTCAGTGCGTCCGCTTGGACAACCGCCGCGGACCGACAGCCAACAGCCGCTCTCTCAACTCAACGTCATGCTCAAACCGGGGGTCACCGACAACGTGGCCCTCAGCGCAAAAGCCGCGTTGACTGATTTAAATGTCCCCGTGACGACCGTCGCGACAATTCGCAAATACTGGCTCAACGACGGAGCTTCCGACGCCGAAGTCCAGCGGCTCATCAAGCGTGTGCTGTCCAACGACGCGATCGAGCATGTCGTCGTTGGCCCGCTGGCGATGGAGACCATCGGCATCGGCGGCGAGTATCAATTCAAGCTGACGCACGTCGCGATTCGCAGCATGGATGACGACCGCCTGATGCGGCTCAGTCGTGAAGGTCAGCTTTATCTGAATCTCGTCGAGATGCAGACGATTCGGCAACACTTCGTCGATCTCGGCCGCGACCCGACCGACGTGGAACTCGAAACTGTTGCGCAAACGTGGTCAGAACATTGCTCGCACAAGACGCTGGCCGGCCGCATTCATTACCGCGACGGTCGCCACGACATCTATTTTCAGAACATGCTCAAGGAGACGATCTTCGCCGCGACGGTGGAGATTCGTCGGCGGCTCGGCGATGCCGATTGGTGCGTCAGTGTCTTCAAGGACAACGCCGGCATCGTGAAGTTCGACGAGACCGACAATGTCTGTATGAAAGTCGAAACGCACAATCACCCGTCGGCTCTCGAACCGTACGGTGGGGCGAACACCGGCATCGGCGGTGTGATCCGTGATCCGCTCGGCACCGGTCTCGGAGCAAAGCCGATCTGCAACACAGACGTCTTCTGCTTCGCGCCGCCCGACACGCCACACGATTCGCTGCCGCAGGGAACGCTCCATCCGAAGCTGGTCATGCGGGGTGTCGTCAGCGGCGTCCGTGACTACGGCAATCGCATGGGCATTCCGACGGTCAACGGGGCGATCTATTTCGACGAACGATACCTCGGCAACCCGCTGGTCTATTGCGGCAACGTCGCAATGATCCCCGTCGACAAGTGCGAGAAGCACGCGCAGCCTGGTGACTACATCGTCGCTGTCGGCGGGCGCACCGGCCGTGACGGCATTCACGGCGCGACGTTCTCGTCCGCCGAACTGACTCACGAAAGCGAAACGATCTCTGGCGGAGCGGTTCAAATCGGCAACGCAATCACCGAGAAGATGGTGGCCGACGTGATCCTGCAAGCTCGAGATCGCGGCCTGTACTCGGCAATCACCGATTGCGGAGCGGGCGGCTTCTCGTCCGCCGTCGGCGAGATGGGCGAAGAGATCGGCGCGGAAGTTTGGCTCGAAAAGGCTCCGCTCAAATACAGCGGCCTGAGCTACACCGAGATCTGGATTTCAGAGGCTCAAGAGCGCATGGTGCTCGCCGTGCCGCCATCATCGTGGACTGAGTTTGAATCGCTGTGCCGATCCGAAGGAGTCGAAGCCGCGATCCTTGGCGAGTTCAAACCAACCGGCCGGCTCGTACTGAAGTATCACGGCCAGCAAGTCGCCGATCTCGCGATGAGCTTCCTGCACGACGGCCGCCCGCCAATCGTTCGCGAGGCGGTGTTTACCCCCCCAGTCGACGAGCCACTCCGCAGCTCGGAATCCGGGCCGCGGGATCACGCGACGACGTTCGACACGACGCTCAAGGCGATCCTCGGTTCGCTCAACGTGTGCAGCAAAGAGTGGGTCATCCGGCAGTACGACCACGAAGTGCAAGCCGGCAGCGTTGTGAAGCCGCTCGTCGGTGTCTGCAACGATGGCCCGTCGGACGCGGCGGTTGTGCGACCGCATCTGCAATCCAAGCGCGGACTGGCGATTGCATGTGGAATGAATCCGCGATTTGGCGATCTCGATCCGTACTGGATGGCCGCGGCAGCGATTGACGAGGCCGTGCGCAACGTTATCGCCGTTGGAGCCGATCCCCGGCGGATCGCAATCCTCGACAATTTCTGTTGGGGCAACACCGATCGGCCGGAGACGCTTGGCACGCTCGTGCGAGCAGCCCTCGCTTGCAAAGACACGGCGATCGCTTTCGGCACTCCGTTCATCAGCGGCAAGGACAGCCTCAACAACGAGTTCTCTTTCGTGGACACAGACGGCCAGAAGCAGACGGTCGCGATTCCCAGTTCGCTGCTGATTTCCGCGCTTGGCCAACTCGACGACGTCGAGCAAGCCGTGACGATGGACCTCAAGCAAACTGGCAACGTCCTGCTGCTGATCGGCCCAACCGCCAACGAACTCGGCGGCAGCCACTACGCGCTGGTCAACGGCCTCGAAGGGGGCACGGTCCCGCACGTCGATCTCGCACTTGCACCGCGCATCTTTGCCGCCGTCCACGAAGCGATTCGGCAAGGGATCGTGCGTTCCAGTCACGACCTCAGCGAAGGTGGACTGGCCACCGCCGTTTCCGAAATGGCGTTCGCGGGTGGACTGGGTGTGTCGCTGGATTTGCAATCGCTCGCCAAGTCCACCGGACTGAGCGAAGACGCGGTGCTGCTGTTCTCGGAAAGCAACTCTCGCTTCGTTCTTGAAGTCCCCGCGACGGCGCAAGCGGCAATCGAAACGCTTTGTCGTTCGTTCAACGTGCCGGCGGTCAAGCTGGGGGAGGTCTCTTCCACCGATCGTGTTCAGATTCGCGGCGCGGCGGGAACCTTGGTCGTTGACTCCTCGCTGGATGAACTCAAGCAGCGCTGGAAGCAACCGCTCGCTTGGGGGTAGTCGGTCATCGACCAGCACGGCGTTCAAGCGAGCCGTTACCTGCGAACGACCACCCGCTTGCACGTCGTACTAAGCGGTTGTCACCGGCAGCGGGTAGAGAACCGCGGTCGGCTTGGGCATTGAGTCGCGCGGGTCTTTTTCTTGTTCGTCGGCCATGACGGTGTCGACGAGAAAGTACAAGAGCTGACGGATGTCTTCCGATTCGACTTCGTCGGCAAGCAGTTCCGCTCGGTCGCGCGATTTTTCGATCAGCCGCTCGGCCTTCTCGAAGACGCCGAGTTCTTCGTACAGGCGGCGAAGGCGAGCGAGGCGGATGGCATCTTGTTCCTCGCGGTCGAAATAGCAGCTTTGCATGAGCTGCCGTTGCTCGGCACTCGCAGCTTGCCAAGCAAGCGCCATCATCAGCGTCGGCCGCAGTGCGAGGGCGTCTTGGCCGGCGACCATCTTGTTGTCGTTGTCGCCGCGCCAGTCTTTCAGGTCGTTGAGAATCTGAAAGCCGATGCCAACGTGCCGACAGAACGGACCGACCAGCGATTCGTACTCCTCGACCGGGCCAGCCATGCGGAGTCCGGCGTACAGCGCGGCCTCGAAGGCGGGGGACGTCTTGAGAGCGTAGATTTGCAGAGCATCCAGCGGCGTGAAATCGAGGGTTGGGTTCTGCTGCCAGAACATTTCGGCCCCTTGGCCATCGCAGAGCTTGATGTGCGCGGCGGCCATCCGTTCGAGAACGTCGCAGGCGACATCGTGGGGTAGGCTTCCGGCCTGCCGTGCCTGATCTGTAACGGCGGTGTCTTGGGGAACGGCTGGCTGGCAGCCTACCCCGCGAGAAGCGGCAATCAGCTTGTAGCCGAGCCCGATCAGGTGGTCACCGACGTTGATCGCTGGGCCGAGGCCGTGGGTGCGGTGCAGTGTTTCGCGGCCGTAGCGGAACAGGTCGTCGTCTTCGATGTCGTCGTGGACCAGCGAGGCTTTGTGGAACGCCTCGATCGACATTGCGACGCGCGCGACCGAGTCAGGGAACTCGAACGGCTGGGTGCTGGAGTCGAAATTCTTCAGGCACGATCCGCCCGTCGCGGCATCGTAGGCGGCGAGCGTGATGAACGGCCGGAATCGCTTTCCACCGTTGCGAAGCCAGTCGTAGGAGATGTCTTCGGTCTTGCCGAGCGGCGTCGCGGCGGACTCCGGCGTCTTGCTGCGGACGCGCGGCAGCAACCGATCGAAATGTTCGTCGAACAAGCGATTGGCGGCTCGCATCACCGAGACGTAGCCGGTCAGTCGTTGATCCGGCAGCGGTTCGTACTTGTCGAGCACTTCCCAAATCCAAGATTCGTCCAGCGACGTGTTGTGGCAATCGCCCGAGTGCAGCGGCACCGCGTAGCTCGGCACACCCGCGATCAGGACTTTGTCGATCGCCTTCTCGAGCACGTTTAAGCAGGCGACGCCGAGGATTCCATCGACGTACCCGCCAACGATGATCTTCAGCACGATCGGCGAGCCCTCTGCCACCAGCACCTTGTAGCCAAGTTGTTCGGCCCGCACTTTGTAGTCAGCGATCGTGCAGGCTCCGCAACGTTCGCAGTCGAGCCCGAATTCGGTGTACTCGGCCGGGCAGCCTTCGGCATGCTTCAGGCAGTGAGGCAGCAGAAGCATCCGCCGCTCGAACGGCGTCGCGAGGAATTGCCGACGCCAAAAGTAGTTGCCGATCATCACCGCCGCGAAGCCGCTGTATTTCTCCGGCAGCGACATCTCGGCGAGCAACTGCATCGACCACGCCGTCAACTGCGTCTTGTTGAACGGCTTCGAATGATCCAGCTTCTCGGAGAACTGCTGAGCCTTCGCCTTGACGAGTTCCCGCAACTCCAGCGTCTCCGGCACAATCTTCAGGTGCGAGGTGCTGGAGCGAATTTTCTTCCGCTTGGGCATCGGCTCGTCGTCATCGTCCTGGATGTCCGAGACTCTCCGACGCGCCACAGCGTCCCCATTCCTCCGTTCCGGCAGAGGTGCGTCCTGATCGACGGCGTGTGACTGCTCAACCCGATCATCCGGTTCTCGCAATTGCGAAGCGATGGACATTATTGATTTCCTCGAACAGTGGCGAAGACGCTGGTCATTTTGCCAAATCGACGGTGTAACCGCGGCTTCGTTGTTCGGCCTTCCAAGATTCGATGTGCTTCTTCTCGTCGTAGTTTACCGGCACTTTGAACCAGATTTCGTTGAACATCTCAACTTGCTCGCCGGTCGCCGGATTCTGCAGGACAGAAATGACTTTCGGCTTGGCGTTCCATCCGGCTGCAATCGCCGCAACACCAAGCCCCAGAAGGACAATTCCGATCGCAGACAGCGCGATAATTCCTTTCTTCAGGGCTCTCTCCCCTCAACTTCAACCGCTTTGCGGAGCGCCGCGACGGTGAAGATCAGCGGATACAGGGCCTCAAAATACCATAACTTGGCGAAATAGAAACCGATGGGGGACGGATCACGGAATCGACCGTCTTCCACGCGGGGGATTAACCAAGATAGTCCGGCATCGGTTGCGAGGCTGAGTGGCGAGGGCTGAGACGCAAAGGCCGCGGCATTTCGGCGTTCGACCTCTTCATTCCGCATTCCCAGCAAGGCCTCCAGCGCCAGGGCCGTTTCCTCGACGCTCGACGGCGTTCCCGGTCCCGCGCCCCACCCGCCGTCGGGATTTTGGTTCTCGACGAGCCACCTCACGCCGCGAACGGCCGAGTCGTCTGACATCCGCCCCAACGCCTGAAACGCCGCCAACACCTTGGCCGTCCCGTACGTCGGGTTCTCGTCATTCGGAGCGTGCTGATTCCCAAACCACAACGGCAGCCACGATCCATCGGGACGCTGAGTGCGTTCAAAGTAATTCGAGATGACGAACCGCTGAAAAGCACAACGACCTCGCCAGTATCGTTTGAACTTACGGCGAAACTTCGCGTCGATCTGACTTTGTCGCGACCTTGGCTCGGCGGAACGCAACGCTTCGATCGGTGGCGACGGCTCTAAATCGTCACCATCGTCCCCATCGGCATCACCGAAAAGAACTTTGTCCAATGCGCGAATCGAGTGCGCGCTGATATCCGGGGCGCTACGGTCGAACGGCAACGTCCCCCAGCCGCGACAGAAGGTTGGCCATCCACCGTCGCGATTCTGAAGACCGCACAGCCACACCATCGCGTCGTCCACGGCTTCATCCCAATCTGGGAAGTCGAGCAATCGCTGATTCTGCGATTGAGGAATCGTACTATTAGCGGCGGCATTGCGGATCGAGGAGTCTTCAAAACCGAGATTCATAAGCGCGAGTATCGCCCCTGGCGTATCGTCGGCGTCGGGGACTCCGCCGGGGAGGTCGGTCCAGGCCCAGCCGCCGGGGGCGGCGTTGGTGTAGGGATGTACGACTCGATATTGCTGCCGCAGCAACCACGCTCGCAGCCCCGGCCGAGCCTCCCGCGGCACGTCGTCTCCCAACGCATTGATCGACAACGTCGTCACCCACGTCGCCAGGTTTGTATCAATCGGCCAGGAGCAGACGGGTTGGGGGTTGGAGGACAAAGGCTGCATTTCTTTCTGCCCCCTGACCCCTGACCCCTGACCCCTCTCGTCCCACCGCGCCGACTTCACGATGAACTCAATCCCACGCTGCGCGACCGGGTGATCGTGCAGGCCCATCGCGGCGAGGCTCATGGTGACGAAGCTGGTCAGCGGGGTCGCTTCCAAGAAGCCGCCGTTCGTCGGTTGAATCCGCTCGAGCACGCGCAAGCTGGCGGGCTTCGCCCAACGTTGCAGCCATCGCCGCAGCGGATTTCTCGACGGCCGAAAATGGAATCGCACCTGCCCAATCGCGATGAGCGCGGGGAGTGCGTAGCTCACGACCGGCAGCCGCACCGCCGCATAAAACTTTGCGGGAATGCAGGCCAATTCAAACGGCAGGGAGATGACCTCGGCCCAATCGACAAGTCCCGCGAGCGCGCAGTGCGTGAGGATCGGCACCGAAAACGTGCGGTCTTTGCCGTAGCGGGCGATGACTGCGGACACGCCGCCTGCGCAGTCGATGTAGCCGGCTGCTGAGTCAAGAGTGGGGACTGACGAGTGGGGAGTCATATCTTCCGAATTTCCCATTCTCGACTCTCCACTCTCCACCGCCTTCAGCGTCGCCCGGCACAGCATCGTCGTCGAGATGTTGCTGAGACTCTTGACCGTGTCACCCCAGCCGCCGTCGGCGTTTTGATGAACGATCAGCCATTCGACGCCGCCGCGAATCAGCGTGAGCCATTCCGCCGGCACTTCGCGACCGATGGCGACGTATTGCCGCCGCATTTGCTCGAGCGCCATGATGGCTGTCGCTGTTGCGAGTGCCGAGGTCGAAAGCTCGCCGACCCAATGTCGCATTTCGCTGACCGGCACATCGAGCAACCTCTGAACGGGATCGTCTGCCGAGACCGGCTCGCCCACCATCTCTGCCAACAGCGCGGCCTTCGCGGTTTCGCAGGCAGAGCGGATGCGGGCGGGAGTCATGATTTTGGAGTGCGGCGTATCAGCACCGCCTTGAATGATTTGGGATTTTTGATTTGCGATCATCGTTTGAACCACAAATCCAAAATCTGAATTCAAAAATCCAAAGCGAGACTGACATCCCGCGCTGCAAAATTACAACTCGAGCGCATTCAGAGAATCAATCAGATCATCCAGTTCGTCGCGCGGCTTCTTCGGTTTGTCTTTGAGGCGTTTGGGAATGCCAATCGTCAGGCCGACGGTGTCGCGGCCATCGCGGACGAGTTCGACGTCACGCTCGCGCGCGGCAAGTTCGACGGCGGACGGGGCGCCGAACAGTTTCGACAGATCGATCTTCACGTCGCCGACTTCGCCGTCGGCCCCGGCGATCGCGGGAGTCTTGTGGCCGGGGAAGACGATCGCGTTGGCGGGGCAGACTCGGCTGCAGGCAGGGCAGCCTTTTTTGCAACTGTCCTGCTGTTCGACCAGGATCGAACCGAGCGGGTCGAGGCCGTAGACGCCGAACAGGCAGAAGTCGATGCACTCCATGCAATTCGTGCAGCGGCTGTAGTCGATCACCGGATACCAGCGCCGCCGCACGACCTCGCCGTTGGCGGGAAGGTCGTCATCGTCGTCGAGACTCGTGGCGGATTTCTGCTCGGCGAGCAATTCCAGCGGTCGCAGGTACTTTTCAAGCCGCTCCGGCTGTGGCTGTGTTTTTAGGAAACCGAACAGATCGACCAGCGGCATCGACGCCTCGTTGGCAATGCGGCGAATCTCGTCGAGGTACACCTTTGCCTCCGTGTGCTCACGCAGGTCGAGGCAGTAGATTTTGCGATTGGGCATCGGCCGCGCATCGGGAACCTCTCCGTGTCCGTTGCCATTGCTGTTTTTCTTGGCGTCGCCAGGGCCCTGCTTGCCGTTGCCGTTGTTGCGAGCGGAGGATTCGTCGTCCCTCTCGTCGTCGGAGTTTGACTCCAGCAGCGAGATCCCTTCGTGACCGCGAACGTTTTGGCGATCCAAAATCCAACGGGCGGCTCGCGGGTACAGCCACGAGAGCACAACCACGTCACCGGGAATCGACCGCAGAAACTGCGTCGCCGAGTGATCGGCCGACAGGTCGTACAAGTGCGGGACCAGTGAAACCTTGACGTCCGCCTCCGACGACAGCGCCGCCACCAGCTCGGCTTCGAGCTGCTGCTTGGCGGGGTTCTTGCCCTGCGCTTGGGAGATGACGACGAAAATCATTAGTCACTCGTCATTGGTCAGCGGTTATTGGCGAAGGCAACGGCCAGACGAGCTTGGTAGTAGCCCCAATGACCAAATGACCAACGACCATCAACCAACGACCAATAACATCCTCCTCAGTTGTATTGTCCCTTGATCAGCTTCTCAGTCTTCTCCCAACCGGCGGCAAGGTGAGCAACGTATTCGTCGGGAGTCAGAAAGTTCGCGTCGGTTTGTATCCGAAACAAAAATCCTCTGCCGTAGCCGTCGGTGTTGATGGCGGACGGATCGTCCAGCAAACGCTCGTTGAAGTCTAGGATCGTGCCGTCAGCCGGAGCGTACAGCGTGGAGACGGCCTTGGAACTTTCGATCTCGCCGATCTCCTGTTTCTTGCGGACTGCCGATTGAGCATCGATCGACCATTCCAGGAAATAAACATCTTGCAACAGTCGCACCGAGTATGCTGTGAAACCCACTCGATAGCGATTGAGTTCACCGTCTGCTTGCAGCCAGAGATGGTTGTCCGAATAGACCCGATCGGTTGGGATGCGGGCTTCGTACTTGCCCATCAGGAAGAAGAGGTCAGACATCGGCGGGGCTGCAAGGAAGGCGGGAGGTTGGTGCGAACGCGACCAGTAAACCGGGACACGATCTCTCTTGCAAGCGGCTGTCGGCGAACTTGTTCGGCATTCGGCCGGTCGGTATCGTTCCGCTTCCTACCGATTGTCCCGCCTCGCTGATGCTGTTGAAGGAATTCCCATGATGTTGCGAGCCGCGTTTCGTGTTTGCTTCGCGTTGTTTGTGTCGGTCACGTCGGTCGCACTCTCGGTCGCCGCCGACGGCAAAAAGGTGGATCCGTTGGACTGGCCGATGTGGCGCGGCCCCGAAGGGACGGGCATCTCGCGCGAGAAGAATTTGCCTGGCACTTGGTCGACCGAAGGTGAAAACCTGATCTGGAAAAGCGAGGCACTGGGGACACGAGCCACGCCGATCGTCCTCAATGGCAAGCTCTACACCGTTTGCCGGCACGAACCGGAAACGACCAAAGAAGGTGAGAAAGTCGTCTGTGCCGACATCAACACCGGCAAAATTCTGTGGGAAAACATCCACAACATTTTTCTGACGGACGCTCCGGCTGAACGCATCGGCTGGTCGAGCGTTGTTGGTGATCCGGCAACCGGAAACATCTTCTTGCAAGGGTTGTGTGGGGTTTGCAAGTGCATCGACGGCGAGACCGGCAAGACGATCTGGGAACTCTCGCTGATGGAGGAGTACGGCATCCTCAGCACCTACGGCGGCCGAACGAATTATCCGATCATTTTCGAAGACCTCGTGATCCTCAGCGGCGTCATGACCGGCTGGGACGAATACGCGATTCCGGCACACCGCTACATCGCCTTCAACAAAGCCACCGGCGCTGCGGTCTGGATCCAGAGCACCAAGGTGCGTCCCGAAGACACAACCTACAGCACACCATTCGTGACCATCGTGGATGGCCAAGCCGCCCTCATTACAGGAGCGGGCGACGGTTCGATCTACGCGATCCAGCCACGCACCGGAAAAATCATTTTCCGATTCGATGCCTCGACTCGCGGCATCAACACGCCGCCGATCGTCGTCGACGGCAATGTCTACTGCGGACACGCCGAACAGATTTTCGATGACACGACAACGCTTGGTGCGGTCTTTTCGTTCAAGGCCACGGGCCAAGGGGACATCTCCAAAAAGAATCTCCGCTGGCAACTTCCAGAAAAAGCCGTGGGCAAGAGCGCTCCACTTCTTTTGGACGGCCGCGTGTACTACCTGGAAGATGGCGGAACCATGTTTGCCATCGATGCCGCCAAGGGAACGATGCTCGGCAAGACGAAGCTGGGCCGTGTGATCACCAGCAGCGCGGTCGCGGGGGATGGAAAGATTTATGTCAGCGAATACGGTTCATTTTCCATCCTCGAACCAGACCAGACCGCGAAGGCCGATCCAAAATCCAGTAAGTGGAAAGGCCTGAAGTTGCTCAGCAAGGTGGACCTCGCCGGTGACGAGCTTTGGGGCTCGCCGATCATTTCACACGGCAAGATTTTCATCCCCACACTGGCAAAGATGTACTGCATCGGACTGAAAGACTCGAAGCCCTCCGCCGATCCGACTCCTCCCCCCGAAAAAGAAGAAGACGTGAAGGCCGATCAAAAGGTGGCGCAGATCCGGGTCTCGCCGGTCGAGCTGCTCGTCAAGCCGGGCGAGAAGGTGAAGCTCAACATTCATGCCTTCAATGCCAAGGGGCAACTCGTCTCGGCGAATGCCACAGCCAAGTTCACCGTCGAAGGTGCCGGCTCCGTGAACGATTCCGGCGAGTACGCTGCCCCCACCGCTGCAGCTCAGGTCGTAGCCAAGATCACTGCCGAAGTTGACGGAGTGAAATCGCCGATCGCTCGCGCGCGTGTCGTCCCGGCTCTTCCCTGGTCCTTCGATATCTCCGACAAGCAAGTCCCCATGACGTGGATCGGCGCTCGGTATCGGCATCAGGTCCGCGAAGTGGACGGCAATCCGGCACTCGTGAAGATCACGACGATCCCGAAGGGAACTCGCAGCCAGCTCTGGATGGGACAGCCGAGCCTCCATGACTACACGATTCAGGCGGACTTCAAGACCTCGATCAAAGACGGCAAAATTCCCGATGTCGGACTCATCAATCAGCGATACACGCTGGCCCTGATGGGCGCTCACCAGCAGTTGCAAGTTCGCTCGTGGGTCCCGCGACTGGAACTGCGATTCGCCAAGACCCTCAAGTTCGCCTGGGAGGCGAATAAGTGGTACACGCTCAAATTTCAATCAGAGAACAAAGACGATCGCGTCGTTCTGCGTGGCAAAGTCTGGCTAAAAGGGACCGACGAACCGAAGGACTGGACGATTGAAGCCGCGGATCTGACTCCCAACCGAATCGGCAGCCCCGGCCTGTTCGGCAACGCCAGCGACGCGGAAATCCTCATCGACAACGTTGCCGTGCAAGCGAATCAATGACCCTCGTGGGGCAGGTTTTCAACCTGCCCGGTTTTTAGAACGGGCCGGTTGAAAATACCTGCCCCACGAAAAAAGGATTGATCATGAAATGGTTTTGGAATCTCTCAGCGTTGGCAGTGCTTGGCGCGTTGCTCATCGGTTGCAGCGAACCTGCCCCGCCAACACCTCCGCCGAGTATCAGTCTCGGCGAAAGCTCAGACACGCCTGATGCTCCGGCCGGCAACACCGAACCGGAAACCAAGAAGGAAGAGGCCGAACAGCCCAAGGCTGACGACAAGCCCAAGGACGATGGCGCCGCCAAAACCGAACAGCCGAAAGCCGGCGACAATGAAGTCGCATTGGCTGCTGCTCCTAAGGGTGGCGGCAAGTTTGATCCGTCCGCCGAGACACTAAAGGTCATCAAGTCGATGAAGGTCAAACCAAACGACTGGCCGCAATGGGGCGGCAGCTACTTCCGCAACAATGTCTCCGATGGCAAAGGCATCGCCACCGAGTGGGATGTCGAAGAAGGGACCAACATCAAGTGGTCGGTCAAACTTGGCTCCGAGACCTACGGCAATCCAATCGTCGCTAATGGCAAGGTCTACGTCGGGACCAACAATGGCTCCGGCTACATGAAGCGATATCCGAACAAAGTCGATCTCGGCTGTTTGATTTGCTTCGATGAAGAGACCGGCGAGTTCCTCTGGCAACACTCCAGCGAGAAGCTGCCGACCGGCCGCGTGCATGACTGGCCGAATCAAGGCATCTGCTCCGCCCCGATGATCGTTGGCGACCGAGTCTGGTTCGTCTCCAGCCGTGGCGAGGTGATCTGCCTGGACGCCGAAGGATTCCGCGACGGCGAGAACGACGGTCCCTTCAGTGCCGAGAAGCCAGACAAACCCGACGTCGTCTGGGACGAGCAGCACGAAGCAGACGTCGTCTGGAAACTGGATATGATGGCCAAGCTCGGCGTTTCACAGCACAACATGTGCTCGTGCAGCGTGACGTTCGCTGGTGACACGCTCTTCGTGAACACCGCCAACGGCGTCGATGAAGGTCACATCAGTCTTCCGCAACCGAATGCTCCAAGTTTCGTTGCCCTGAACATGAACACCGGCGAAGTCCTGTGGACGGACAGTTCACCCGGTGAAAACGTGCTGCATGGTCAATGGAGCTCTCCTGGCTACGGCGAGTTTGGCGGCCAGGCCCAAGTTCTGTTCGCTGGCGGTGACGGATGGCTCTACTCGTTCGACCCCAAGGGAGAGAACGGCAAGTCCAAACTGCTCTGGAAATTCGACTGCAATCCGAAAGACTCGCACTACTTCTTGACCGGTCGTTCTACTCGAAACCACCTGATCGCGACACCTGTTGTCTACGACGGATTGGTCTACATCGCGGTTGGCGAAGACCCGGAGCACGGCGAAGGAATTGGCCATCTCTGGTGCATCGATCCCACCAAGCGTGGTGACGTGAGCCCAACTCAGGTCTTCAATCCGGAACACGACGGCGGCAAAACCCCGATTCCCCACAAGCGAATCAAGGCTCTGGATGCCGAAAAAGGAGACATCGAGAAGCCGAATGCAAACTCGGCGGTCGTGTGGCATTACATGGGCAACGATCCGCCGAAGAAGTTTGAAGCGACGATGCACCGCACCTGCGGCACCGTCGCCATCAAGGACGACCTGCTGTTCGTCGCCGATTTCAGCGGACTGTTGCATTGCTTGGACGTGAAGACCGGCAAAGCCCATTGGACCTACGACATGCTGGCTGCCTCATGGGCGTCGCCACTGATCGTCGAAAACCGTGTTTACATCGGCGACGAGGATGGTGACGTCACCATCTTCGAACTGTCCAAGGACATGAAGATCGTCAGCAAAGAGTCCAACGGGGAACCAGGGCCAATCAGCATGTCGACCGCCGTCTATACCACACCGGTGGTTGCCAACAACACGCTGTTCATCGCCAACCGCAACCAACTCTTCTGCATCAAGCCCGGCACGAAGAGCAAAGTCGAAAAACCGATGCCTGTCTCAGCTGAGTCAGACTAACCGTTGAAAGTCATCATCTCCGCAGCCCGACTGCTCTGAGCAGCCGGGCTGCTTTGTTTGTTTTTTGTGTGTGAATTCTCTGAACAACTTTCCGCATCGTCGCTTGGCGGTGCTGTGAATCATCCCTCATAAAATCGAATGCCTCTCCAACCCACGGACCTTATCGAAGTCCGCCGCTCCGCAGGTCGCGGTCGCGGCGTGTTTGCCCGCAAATTCATCGCTGCCGGAACCATCATCGAGCGTGTGCCGATGCTGGTCTTTCCAGGCAAAGAGATCCACATCGACAGTCGACCGACGACGCTCTACCACTATTGCTTCGAGTGGGGCGCGGACACCGTCGCGATCGCGCTCGGCTACGGCTCCATCTACAACCATTCGTACTCGCCGAACGCTCGTTACGACGACATCGCCCAGCGCACAAAGATTTTCAGCGCGCTCGTGGACATCCAACCCGGTGAGGAGATCACCATCAACTACAACGGCGACCCCGGCAACAACAGCCCGATGGAATTTGAAGTTCTGTAGCTTGTCTGAGAATTCTCGAATCGTGGTCTTTGCACCAGAACCCCGCCGGCAAATACGATGTCCTAAGCTCACGGATGATTCGCCGCCTGTACCAATTTTCGAGGGAGACTGTGATGCGTGAACTCGACTCCTTTCTGGCTGGTCCGAGAAATCGTCGACAACTCCTCGCTCGCTGCGGGGGTGGAGCCGGTCTGCTGGGACTCGCTTCGTTGTTGGCCGACGAAGGTTTGCTGGCTCCGTCCGCTCTCGCGGCGACCGCGGCATCGGATCGCAAACTCAATCCGCTGGCTCCCGCACAACCGCATTTCACGGCGCGAGCCAAGTCCGTGATCTGGTTGTTCATGAATGGCGGGCCCAGCCAAGTCGACACCTGGAACTATCGCCCCACGCTCGCCAAGCTCGATGGAAAAGAACTCGAGGGCTTCGACAAAAACACCGGATTCTTCACCGCTCAGGTCGGGCCGCTGATGAAGTCGCCGTTTCAATGGGCTCAACACGGCGAGAGTGGCACCTGGGTCAGCGAGATCTTTCCGAACCTGTCGAAGCACGTCGACAAAATGGCGTTCATCCACTCCTGCTGGACCGAGTCCAACAATCACAGCCCTGCCCTGTTCATGATCAACACCGGAATACCCCGCATGGGTTTTCCATGTGTCGGTTCCTGGGTGACATACGGCTTGGGCTCGGAAAGCCAAAACCTCCCGGCGTTCGTCGTGATGTCTGATCCGCTCGGACGAGGACTGCCCAAGGGCTACTCACAGAATTGGGGAGCCGGCTTTCTGCCCAGCGTCTTCCAGGGAACATGGCTGAAGCCACAAGGAGAGCCGATCGATAACCTTAAACGCCCGGCCGAGATGACTGACACGCAGCAGCGAGCACAACTCGACTTGCTCGCGCGACTCAACCAGCAGCAGTTGAAAGCCAAGCCAGAAGAACTCGAACTCGCCGCACGGATCGAAAGCTTCGAATTGGCCTACCGCATGCAGTCCGCAGCACCGGAGGCCCTCGCGATCGAGAAAGAACCGGAGCACATCCAGAAGCAATACGGACTCGACAACAAGAAGTGCGAGCACTTCGCCAAGCAATGCCTGATCGCTCGGCGGATGGTCGAGCGTGGCGTCCGGTTCGTTCAGATCTACTCGGGCGGCATGGAGAACGAACGGAGTTGGGACGGTCACGCTAACATCGCTCAAAATCACACCGGATTCGCCCAGGAAACCGATCAGCCGATCGCCGCGCTGTTGGATGACCTCGCACAACGCGGGTTGCTGAACGACACGCTGGTAGTGTGGGGCGGAGAGTTTGGGAGGTTGCCGATCGTGCAAAAAGGAGGCACCGGCCGCGACCATAATCCGCACGCCTTTACTTATTGGTTTGCAGGAGGCGGCGTGAAAGGGGGCACCAGCTATGGCGAGACCGACGACGTCGGTTTCAAAGCCGCCATCGACAAAGTGCATGTGAATGACTTGCACGCGACGGTCCTGCACCTGCTCGGCCTGGACCATAAGAAGCTCACGTACCGCTACAACGGCCGCGATTTCCGCCTGACCGATGTCGCCGGCGAAGTGGTCACAGGCATCCTGGCCTGAAAAACAAGCCCGACTCGCCAGCGAAGGTTTGCGAATCGCATTCCTCGGGGGCACGTCGGGCTTGTGCTGCCAGTTGAATTATTCGTTGCGGAGCGACATGCCCATGTCGGTCAGCTTTTGTCGAATTTCGTTCAGCGAGGTGACGCCGAAGTTGCGAACCGTCAGCAGTTCGTCGGCGGATTTCGAAACCAGTTCGCCCAGGGTCGTGATCCCCAATCGCGAGAGGCACTTTCGCGAACGGACGGTGAGATTGAGATCGCCGACCGTCAACTCCATCTTCGCTCGAACTTCCGGGGCCAAATCTTCCCGCACGAAAGTCACCGCGGCTGGCTTGGCCGCGCCCAGCGATTGACCAATCGTCAGCCCCTTGGCAGCCATCACGTCGCGAACTTCTTTCAGCGAGGTCTCGCCGAAATTCTTGTTCGACAGCAATTCGGCCTCGGTCACACGAGTCAAATCGCCCAGCGTGTGGATGCCGGCGCGATCGAGACAGTTACGGCTGCGAGCCGACAGCTCAAAGTCCGAGATCGGCACCGTCAAAACGGCTTCCATCTCGCGATTGCGGCGAGCGGTGTCTTCATCGAAGAACATGTCGCCGGCGGCTTCGGTGTCCTTCAAATACAGACGAGCACGTTCGTTGTTCGGATCAAATTCCAACGCACGGCGGAAACAGAACGCAGCGGCCAGGTACATCTCCTGGTCCTCGTACATCAGACCGAGATTAATGAGTGCCCCCAGGAAGAACGGCGGACGAGACAGCGATCGCTCAAACAACTTGATCGCATCTTCGTCGTTGCCGAGTTGATTATTCAAATTTGCGAGGCGGAACAACGCGCCGGTGTGATGCGGGTTCATGTCCACGGCCCGCTCGAAGTATTCGATCGCACCAAACGTGTCACTCCGTTCCGCGAGGATGCAGCCCATTTGGAAGGAGTACTCGGCGCGAGTGGCTCCTTGGCGTGCGGTGCTGCGAATGATTTGCTCGGCCTCCTCCAATCGGCCAGCCTGTCGAATCGCACCAGCTCGGAGCAGCGTGCAGTCAACCGCGTCCCAACCAAGATCGGCGGCCTGCTGAAAACTCCCAGCAGCTTCATCAAAACGACCCAACGAGACCAGAGACTGCGCCAGATAGAACGCTCCGGTCGCGTCGCCACTGACTTTCGACAGGTACTCGACCGCCTGAACATGGCGAGCCATCAAGTAGCTGGCAATGCCGATCGCGAGATGGTTGCGTTTGGAGGCATCTCCATCCAGCACCTGATTGAGCAACTCAGCCAGCGTTTGCCGGACATCGCCGACTTGAGCGCCAGCGACTGCTGCGCGCAGTTGCTTGACTTGTTCGGGCCCGAAAGGATTCGACTCGACCAAGACTTGGCGAACGTCAATCAACGGTCGTGGAGCCAAAACTTCCGCTCCACGCTTCGGGTTATTCGGCAGTGCAGACATGAGTGCTCACCAAAAAAGAAAGTGGGCAAGACAAAAAGAAGTCTTTCCCACGGGCCACAGACCAGGACCGGCAAAACACGCGAACAAGAAAACCATCGCGATGGTTACTCTTCCGGAACGTACGGCAACAACCCCATGAACCGAGCACGCAGCACCGCTTCCTTGACGGCTCGCTGATACTTCGCACAAGTACCCGTGCGGCGACGCCCGATGATCGTGGACGTTCGACTGACCATCAGACGCAGCGTCTTTAAGTCTTTGTAGTCGACATAGATCGGCCGCGGTGGGTTATCACATCCGTCCGGGCAGAATCGGCAAACGAGTTTCTTTTTCAGCCGCGCCTTCTTCTTGCGGCGTTTCTTAATATCCGTTGTGCTCATCCTCGTCATCAATCGCACCTCTGCGGGCCAAGTTCTCGCGACAGTGTTCTGAAGGGAAAGGCGGGAGTATGATGCCGCTCCACTTGAGATTCAACCCATCGGTCCGACCCAGTTTTGTCGCGGATTGACCGTACCGCGACCGGCTGAGGAGATCCGATGGAATACTAACACGCCCCGCACCTGGACGGACACAGGTCGGATTCGCTCGCGAGGACACCCCGTGTCGAGCCAAGACTCTGCTTCTGTCGTACCGCTTCGCTTTCAAGCATCTGCAATCGCCAGCCCACCCGGCAACGACGCCTCGATTCTGATTTTTGGAGCATCCGGAGACCTAACCGCCCGCAAATTGATCCCGGCGGTCTTCATGCTCCAGCGAAAAGAATACCTGCCGGCCAACGTGCCGATCATCGGCGTCGCCCGCCGCGAAAAAAGCCACGACGCGTTCCGGGCCGAGATGAAGGAATCGCTCTCCAAACACATTCGCGGCGGCATTTCCGACCCGGAATGGGAGGTGTTCTCGCGGCGGCTGTTTTACGTCTGCTCAAATCTGGACGACGGAGCGGACTTCGGCCCACTCCGGCAGTCGGTCGAGGAAATTGAGCGGCGACAAGGGGTCGCTGGCACGCGAGTCGTCTATTTGGCCACCGATCCCAAACTGTTCCTGCCCTCGGTCGAAGCACTCGCACGAGCCGACATGATCCCGCCCGCCGAATCGCCCCGCCGACTGCGAGTCGTTTTTGAAAAACCGTTTGGCCGCGATCTGAATTCGTCGCAAGAACTCAGCCATTCACTCGGCCGGATGCTTCGCGAAGACCAGATCTACCGTATCGACCACTATCTGGGCAAAGAAACGGTGCAGAACATCTTGCTGTTCCGCTGCGGCAATACGATCTTCGAACCGCTGCTAAACCGAAATCACGTCGATCATGTGCAGATCACCGTCGCCGAATCCCAAGGGATTGAAGCCGGACGGGGCGGATACTACGACAAAGCTGGAGCCTTGCGCGACGTCTTGCAAAATCATGTGCTCCAACTTCTCTGCCTGATCGCCATGGAACCTCCCGCCCGTTTCGAAGCGGATGCCATTCGCGACGAGAAACTCAAAGTCTTGCAAGCGCTCTCAACCAACGGTTCGCCGATCAGCGAATGGGCGATCCCTGGCCAATACACCGCTGCGGAAATCGGCGGCAAACGAGTGCCGGGGTATTTGAACGAGGAACGGATCGCGGCCGACTCACGCCGCGACACCTACGTCGCCATGCAAGTTCAAGTCGACAATTGGCGCTGGGCCGGAGTGCCGTTTTACCTTCGCACGGGCAAGCGATTTCCAGAACGCATTTCCGAGATTGCCATCCAATTCAAGCATCCGCCGATGCACCTCTTCCGCACAGTCGAGTGTGTCGGCGACATGTGCCAATTCGTCGGCGCACAATCCAATTCACTGGTCTTTCGGATTCAGCCCAGCGAAGCGATCTTGATGTCGGTTTCCACGAAGCGGCCGGGGATGCAGTACCAGCTGCATTCGGTAACGATGGACTTTCAATTCGAGGAAGCCTTCGGCGGCGAACTACCGGAGGCCTACGAACGCCTGCTGCTGGATGTGCTGCGTGGCGATTCAACGCTGTTCACTCGCAGCGACGAACTCGAAGAGGCGTGGAAGTTCGTCACGCCGGTTTTGGATTTTTGGGAAACGCAAGCGGTGCGTCCCGAACCGTACGCCGCCGGCACCTGGGGACCAGCCAAAGCCGATCAACTCCTCGCAGCGACTGGACGTCGCTGGCGCAAACCGACCGTCAGCGATGTGCCGAAACACTGACGCTACGCCGCGTGCGATGTTTGTGGATGGTCCGTTTCCTCTCGTTCGCACAGTCGCTGGCCTCGGTCCGCCAATTCCTCCCACGACAAACCGGCGCGATTGCAGATGTGCATCAGGTCGGCGGTAATTGCCACCAGTGCTTCCTCCAACGGAGCACCGCCCAACCCTTCGGCGATCCAGGTGTAGTGCTTCGACCGCAGCACTTGCTCAATGTGGCGCGACCAACCGGGACGTGCGATGTCGGACATGAGGCGATCCTTTTTGAAATCAGGCAGCGCGTCTGAAAACCTGGCCGCGAACGGGCCGTTGGAGTTGCGACCGTGAACTTATCCTCGCAATTCCGATTTGTCACGCACGATTTCACTGTTATCTTCCGCAAAGAACTTCGGACTGGCATCGCGAGGACTCAGCATGTGCGGAATCGCTGGAGCAGCTTGGATTGCGGATGCTGCTCCACTTTCGCCCGCGACGCTCGAACGAATGATCTCCGCCCTCGCTCACCGCGGCCCGGACGATTCGGGAACGTTTTTCAGAGCCGAGGGGCGAGGGGCCGCCCTCGGTTTCCGACGCCTCTCGATCATCGACCTGAGCACTGGCCACCAACCGCTCGCCAACGAAGACGAGTCGGTGTGGATCGTCTTCAACGGTGAAATTTACAACTACCGCGAACTCCGAACCGACCTCGAAACCCGCGGCCATCGTTTCCGCACGAACACGGACACCGAGTGCATTGTCCACCTCTACGAAGAGCTCGGCCCCGACTGCGTGAACCGTCTGCGAGGAATGTTTGCGTTCGCGATTTGGGACGATCGCCAACAACGTCTGCTGCTCGCTCGCGACCGAGCCGGCAAGAAGCCATTGATCTATCGGCTCAACCACGGCCAACTGACCTTTGCCAGCGAACTGAAATCACTGCTGCTGGTTCCCGGTGCTCCACGTCGATTGAATCGCCGGGCAATCGACTCGTACCTCTGCTACCAGTACGTGCCGTATCCCGATTGCATTCTGGAAGGCTATCAGAAACTTCCGCCGGCCCACGTCGCGGTCTTTGAGAATGGTCAACTTACTGTCCGCCGCTATTGGCGACCTCCGTACGAGCCGGAAACCGGAAGCTCCGCTTCTTCAACAAAACCAAGCTTCTCGGCCGATCAGTGGCGGCAGAAACTGCGTCGCACATTGACCGAAGCCGTTCGACTGCGAATGCGCAGCGACGTGCCACTGGGAGCATTTCTCTCCGGGGGCATCGACTCAACCATTATCACCGGTTTGATGCAGGAACAATCCACCCGGCCGGTCCACACGTTTTCAATCGGCTTTCCGATCAAGGAATTCGACGAGCGGTCGTATGCCCGTGAGGCTGCGAAACATCTCGGCACCGAGCATCACGAACTGATCGTCACACCCAACGCGCTCGAAATCCTGCCGAAGTTGATCTGGCACTACGACGAACCCTTCGCCGACAGCTCGGCAATCCCGACGATGTATCTTTCTGAGATGACTCGTCAGCACGTCACTGTCGCGCTGTCGGGGGACGGAGGCGACGAACTGTTCGCCGGGTACACGCGGTATTTAGCCGTGAAGCTCGCCTCACGATTCGACCGATTGCCGGGACCGCTCCGGCGGCTGATCACATCGAAGCTCTGGCAACGCCTCCCCTCGGGTGCGGGACATCGCTCGCTGCTGCGGCGCGGCAAACGGTTTTTGGACGCCCTCGGCGAATCGCCGGAAAAACGATATCTCCGCTGGACCGGCATCTTTGAGGAATCAAAACGGCGAGAACTTTATCGACCGGAGTTCGCCGCAGAACTCGGGGGGTTCGACGCCGGCGAATTCCTGACTCAAGCGTATGCCGAATGTCCCAGTCGCGACTTTACCACACGCACGACTTGCACCGATGTGCTGACCTACTTGCCGTGCGACATTCTCACAAAAGTGGACATCGCCAGCATGGCCTACAGCCTCGAATGCCGCAGCCCGTTTCTCGACCAAGAGGTCATGGAACTCGCCGCGCAAATGCCCATCGAATTAAAATTGCGCGGCAACCAAGGCAAACAAATCCTGCTCGACACGTTTGCCGATTTGCTGCCGCCGTCCATTCAGCGCCGCCGCAAAATGGGCTTCGGCGTCCCGTTGGCTAATTGGTTTCGTGGCGAGCTGCAACCGCTCCTCCGCGACGTGCTGTTCGATTCGCGGACACACGCGCGCGGCCTCTTCGAGCCATCCGCCGTGCAACGGCTGTTCGACGAACATGTTCAATCTAAGAACGACCACTCTCATCGCTTGTGGGCGCTGCTTTGCCTAGAATTCTGGCAGCGCTTGTTTCTCGATGCCGCCGAACCACCTGCAAGTTGCCCGTCGACCATTCGAACTTCTCCGTGAAGATCTTCGTCGAAAATGCTTCGTCAGTTCCTGAGGCCGCGGACTTTTGAAATGCACACACTTCCAAAAGTGACAGCGACACATCGTTCGACTGCGCGAATAGACTCCGAGATCCTGAAATCTCAAACGCATATCACGCCGTCGCAGCGCACTAAATCCACCGAGTTGTGAGTGATTTCCAATGAATTGGCGGATTGCATCGAACCCTTGGATCATGATCCTCGCAGTCGTTGTCTCTGGGGGAGTTGTTTCGATTTGGCTGGCACCTTCGAGCCCTGAAAACCAAGCACGTCCTTTGATTGATTTTCCCGCCGAGTCCACCAACGAGTCCAAGGGCACAGGGACACAGTCCGCACGGGGATATCTCGGCCCACAAGCATGTGCTGAGTGTCACTTACCGATTTTTCAGTCGTTCGCCAAAACCGGCCATGCAGCAGCGTCTTCTGTCGCCAGACCTGAGGAGCTTCAAAAGTCTCTTCCCTCCAATCCTCATCGAGTTGTGTTGACTCCAGATTCGATTAACGTGGATTTGGAGATTCGGCCAGAAGGTGCTTTTCAGACCGCCGTGGCGACCAGCGGACAAAGTCGCTTCGAACACACGGAACGGTTCGACATTGTCATCGGCTCGGGAAAGATGGGCCACACTTTCATGTTTTGGAAAGGCCCACGGCTCTATCAGCTCCCCGTGGGCTATGTCTCGATCACGAACGAATGGTGCTACAGTCCGGGCTTTCCAAAAGAGCGTGCGTCGTTTTCGCGACCCATTGATGCTCGATGCCTCGAATGTCACATAACCTTCGCTCAAGTGGCAGCGGATGACCCCTATTCGTTCGATCGCGACAGTCTTATTTACGGGGTCTCGTGCGAGTCGTGCCACGGGCCTGGGCAGCGTCACGTCGAGTACCACAAATCAAATCCTGACTCCGCGTCCGCCCAGTTTGTGATCAATCCCGCCAAAACTTCACGAGAACGTCAAATCGATGTCTGTTCGTTGTGTCATGCAGGTGGTGGAGTCAAGGATCTCCGCACAAATGCGTTTTCGTTCTGCCCGGGAGACCCTTTGGAGAACCATCTCCGAACTAAAACGGTCGACAAAATCACGGTGATGGGCCCCCACAGCAACGACCAGTTTCTCAGACTTTCGCAGAGCCGCTGTTTTACCGAGAGCGATCGACTTGTCTGCACAACATGCCACAACCCACATTCGTTTGAGCGAAACAACACAGCACATTTTTCCAAGCGATGTCAGACTTGTCATTCCGCGGAAGCATGCGGCAAATCGTCAGAGCTGGGCACTTTGATTCGCGATAACTGCGTTGACTGTCACATGCGAAAAGCAGGAATGGAACTTCACGAGATGGGCTTCTTTTCGGAAGGCACCGCGTCAGGCGCGACACTGATGAGAGATCACTGGATCCGCGTGCCTAAGAATGCAAACGACGGAGACCATTCGCTATTTGCAATCCTTGCACCTCAAGCCCGCGAGCGTCTCAAACAGCTCCAGATCGAGTTTGCACTGGATTCAGCGGGTGAAGTTCAGCGACTTCACTGGCCGGCCGGATTACCGACTCAGGAACTGGTGCTTCTGCGAACGTTTAGCAAGCTGCAGGATCTCGATCTCTCCGGGCAATCGCTTGACCAAGCGGCTTGGGACATCGTGCTGCAATTGAAACAAGTCCGGCGATTGGGATTATCAAAGACGCGGCTTTCCGATCGGCACATCAAGCAACTCACACGATTGATTCGACTCCGGCATTTGGATGTGTCTGCTTGCCCGCAGGTGACCGATGAGTCCATCGCGGATTTGGAATCATTTGTCGTCCTGGAGTCCGTCGATTTACGTGAAACCTCCGTGAGCTCGGCAGGCATCGAACGCTTGCGAATCAATCGACCGGGTTGCAACATTCGGCACTAGTGCAGATTCACGCTGAATTCAGCGTGTCACGACCTCGTCAATCGGATGATGGACTGTCCGGTTCCAAAACCGTGAGGATTTGATCGGCGACGACATCACGCAGAACCTGCTCGCGTCCCGAAGGCCAACGGATCGTGAGCGTCTCCAACTTGCCGCAGCTGCCCAGGCCCCAGTGAATACGCGGGTCTTTCGACGAAAGGTAACTGGAAGCCGGCGAGACTTCGCTAATCCAGACTTGCTCCGCCGACTTGCCAACCGCACGTGCTCCGTACGCGAACCGATTTGGGGCCGCTCCACGAAGATCTAACTTCAACCAGTGGTTGTTCGTTTGCGACCGGTTTTGCAAAAGACACACGGGGCCTTCGTAATCAACGACGATCAGGTCGAGGCGGCCGTCGTTGTCAAAATCGAGCGTTGCCGAACCACGTCCCACCATCAATCTCCCCACATCCGAGCTGAGATTGGGAACCAGGTCGATGAATTTTTTCCCCTTCAAATTCCGCAACAACAAGATTGGCTGGCGATACGTTGAGCGTGAATCAATTTCACTGGCATTTTCGTAGACGTGGCCGTTGACGAACGCCAAATCAGGCCAGCCATCATTATCGAAATCCATCCAGTTAGTTCCAAACCCCAGCCGACTCAGCGTGATTCTTTCGACACCCGTTGGCGCCGTGACGTCGGTGAACGACGAACTCCCCTGATTCCGAAACAAGGCGAAACCAAACCAGTCGAAATTGGACACCGCTAAATCCAGCCGACCGTCGCGATCGAAGTCCCCCCAATCGGCCCCCATCGCAGCCATGGCGGACAATTCGCGACCGAACGCCAAACCGGACGATACTCCGTGATTCGCGAAATTCATGCCTCCCAAATTGTGAAGCAAATCGGCGTTTTCCCCGTCGTTTCCGATGTAGAAGTCCATGCGTCCGTCATCGTCCAGGTCTGCGAATGCCAACACTAAACCTGGCCCATTCGTCGACTCCATTCCCTGCTCATGGGGAACAAGCTCGAATCCGCCCCGTCCGGTGTTGTGCCAGATTTCCCCCTTGTCCGGCAGATATTCTTTCGGCGGACATCCTGATTTGACCCCAGGTCGCATCTCACAATACTGCTTTGATTCCGGACCGAAAACGACGTAATTCACCACGACCAAATCCAGCCAACCATCACGGTCGAGATCCATGAACGCCGCGCTGGCCCCCCAATGATTGTGGTTGCCGGGATCCAACCCCGCGAGAACCGTCGTCTCTTCAAAGCGTTGACCCGCCAAATTGCGATACAAGGCCAATCGATGCAGTCCAGTCAGCAAAAGGTCCATCCATCCGTCGCCGTCGTAGTCTCCGACCGCACAACCGGTCCAATCGTCAGTCCCCGTCCGGATCAACCCCATCGACTCCGTAACGTCCCTGAACTTGACACCCTCAAGATTCCGGTACAGCACGGGATGCGGATCGGCGACTAGCAGAATGTCTTGCCAGCCATCGCCATCAAAGTCAAATGCCGCACAGCCACAACCAAAGGCTTCATTCGTCCGCATGGGCCGCGGCTGCTGAGGCCAAATGTGTGTCAAGTTGACCTTTTGAACCACGTCTTCAAATACGACCTGACGAGACTCGGAATTGATTTCGGCCGCAGATTTTTTGGTTGCCACGACCAACTTGGGACTTGCAGCCTCCAGCTCTGGCTTTGCCGATCGATCTTCACACCCCGCAACAATCCCCGCGATACAGACGAGACTGCATACGGCAGCGCCGAGACGTGGAATCAGAAACCGAATTCGGGCCTTTTTCATCAACTTCAATGTCCACAACCGCAAGTTAAATCTGCTTGTTTGTCAGATTTGGGAAGTCTTTTAGCGCAGAGAAGTTTTGGCGAACCACGGACAGTTGCTTCGTCGGCATTTCCGGCAATCTTAAAGCATCTCCCGAAAAACTGCCTAGCGGGCTGCATACCACCGCAATCTCAGGTGATCGCGATTCTGGAAAATTATTTTTTCTCTTAATCCAATCTTCAGGTTACTTGCTCTAGACTCCCTGCGGGATATTCTGGACGGCGGGACGCAGCAGCCGAAATCAAGTCACGACCCCGCCTTGGCTGTCAAAACTTTTAGGCTTCGATTCTAAAACCAGCTCCTCTTGATGCTGGGAGAAGTTACCGCTTTGAAAGCGTTTTTTGAGTTTCATGGACTTGTTCCGTTGAAAATATAAGTTGCTGTCGATCTAATCTTCATTGCTCGGTGTTAATTCACTGGATCGTCTTTTCTGAATCATGTCTTGGTTCGTCCGGTATTCAGCGTAAGTTCGCATTTCTAATCTCAGTTCAAAAGTGAGGTTTGCATGTCAGAGCTTCGAAAGGCCTCGTTCCGATGGCGTGGATTCACGCTCATCGAGCTCCTCGTCGTGATTGCGATTATTGCTGTCCTCATCGCCTTGCTTTTGCCGGCCGTCCAACAGGCTCGCGAAGCCGCGCGTCGCTCGCAGTGCAAAAACAACTTGAAGCAACTCGGGTTGGCCATGCACAACTACGAGGAGACGTCAAAGCAATTCCCGATGGCTGGCTCCCACAACTGGCATAGTAATTGGGGCAGCTATGGTGGCAGTGATGGCCTTCTGAGAGGATCCGTGTTCGTCTCGATGCTGCCGTACTTGGACCAAACGCCACTTTACAAAGAGATCGACTTTACAACTCCGACGACCGGTTTTGCTTATCACGGCCCACCGGCCAGTAGGCGTTCGCCACCGCCGTCTCCGGGCGTTGCAGGTGGACGAGACGGGAACGGTTATAGCTTGATTAATTATCAGTTAATTCCAGGGCTGTTGTGTCCGACGTATGACCAAAGTCCGACCTCTTGGTCGAATACTAAAATCACAACTTACATGCCAAGCGACGGGGCCCAGTACCATTGGGGCAACAACCAGTGCTACAACGTTGGTGAACCTGGCTCGAGCTCAAACGGACACGAGCAGTACTTCCGAAACGGGATGAATGGTGCCTGGTGGGGTCAGTCGAACGATCCGAATGCGATCTCAGGTGTTTTCAGCGCTGGTGGTTGGGCAGCGAAGCTGGGGCAAATTTCAGACGGCACTACGAACACGATCGCGTTTGGAGAGGTTCGTCCACAGTGTTCGTCCTGGTACAACGCGGGCTGGGGCTCAATGCTGGGCGTGGTCGCCAGCACAATGCCACCGATCAACTTTGACTCGTGTTCCACTGGTTACGATGTGAGCCCGAGTAACCCTGCCTGTGGTGCTGGCGGTAGGTACTATGACAACCACAATACCTCCATGGGGTTCAAGTCCAAGCATGCCGGCGGATCGCATTTCGTTATGTGTGACGGTGCGGTGCGATTCGTGGCGGAAAACATCACATACGATCTGTATCAGCGACTCGGCGACCGCAGAGATGGAAGGTCTATCGCCAACTACTAAACTGGTGAATGCGAATTTAAGTCGCGTACTCGGGTCATTTATTGCGGCGTGCTGTTTGCGCGCCGCAATTTTTTGTGCCGTGAGAACTTTGAAAATTACCAAATTCAAGGGAGCCAGACCTGTGCAACGTGATTTCGGTCAGCGTGGGCGCGTCTTCGGCGTTCTATGTGTATTGGTCGTGAGCCAATTGTCCGTCGGTTGCGGCGAAAAGGAGCGGCCTGCAGTTGCGCCCGTGAAGGGCGTCGTGACTGTGAAGGGCAAGCCCGTTGAAGGAGTCCAAGTTTCCTTTAGTCTCAAAGATAGTTTGAGAGTTTCATCTGGCATAACGAATGAGAAGGGAGAATATGTGCTGTCAACGTTCAACACGGATGACGGTGCTATTGTCGGCGACAATCTGGTGACCGTCCGCCAGATTCCGAAGGATATGCAGACGGGCGGCCCAACCCAGGGGCCAGAAGCCATGATGAAGGGTACGGGGGCAGCAGAGTTTAAGAGTCCGACCAAACCTACAGGAAAGTCGATGGGCGGATTCTTTCAGATTCCAAGCGACGTTGTGCCAGCAAAGTACGCCAATGTCGAATCCTCTGGCCTGAAGCGTTCTGTCGTACTTGGTGATAAGAACGAATTCAACTTTGACTTGAAACCATAACCTGCCGGGGGATCGCCCCTTAGCTCTGATGACTCGTGACGCCTTCCCGTTCGTTTTTCGTTGTCTTTGTGGGCCTGATTTCGGGATGCCTGATTTTTGGCATCGTCGCGACAGCACGGTCAGCCAAGAAATTGTCATTCGAGACCGCTTGGACTGCGCGTCTGAAATCCGATGATTCGGTGGCTAAGCAATTCGTCAAAACAAGAACTGACGACCCGGAATCTCGCGATCCCCGATTGCTGCTGCAAGCCGGGCTTTTGGTGAGGAACGGGCGGGCTGTCGATGCCGCCAACGTGCTGCAGAGAGTGAGTTCCGAATGGCGGGAGCGTCCAGAGACGCGGCAACTTTGGGGTGAAGTTTTTTACAGTTTAGGAAGGTTGCAGGATTCGGAGACGCAATTCCTCTCGCTGCTTTGTGAAGACCCCTCGCGTGCGGACGTGCATCTTTGGTTGGGGGTGATTTACTACGATCAAATGCAGCTCGATCGTTGCCTCAGGGAGATGCAGCGTTCAATTCGGTTGGCACCTGACGACTTCCGCCCGCATCGAGTACTGGGGATGCTGTACCACCGGTTCTACCGGTTCTCAGATTCCGCTCGCTATTTTCAGGAAGCCCTGCGATTGGGCGGCATTTCCGGCCAAAGTGACATCGTGGGTCACTTAGCTCAAGCGCAGCTCTTCAATCGTGATTATTCTTCAGTGGTTGATCTGATTGCCAAAGTTCCCGAACCCTCTGGAGAGATGTGGGCCATGCTTGCCGAGGCCCATTTAAATCTCGGGAGCGACGAGAAGCTGATCGATGACTGCGTTGAAAATGGACTAAAGACTGCGCCCCACGAGCGACGGGTGCTGCAAATCGCCAGCCAGATTTACATCGAAAAAGGCCGGGTCGAGGAAGCGATCGCCTTCCTTAATGAGATTCTGACGACCGTTCCACACTATGAGCGTGCCCACTATTTACTTGCAAGAGCCTATTTAAAAATGGGCCGGCAAGAAGACTACGAACGTTCCATGCAACAATTCAAAGTTGCGGAAGAGATCAAGAAAGAGCATCGAGATTTGGCGCGACAGATGGCCGAAAACACAGTCGACGACGACTCACTAGAACGAGCCGTGTATCTGGCGGCTGAAATGGGTGAGCCTGACTTGGTAAAATTGTACTCGATAGCAAAAGCTTCAAGGTCGTCGCAGAAAGCACCGAGTCGCTAACGGTGATTGCAGAACAAAAAAGAATCCAGAAACGTGTGCCAGCAAGTCGTGACAATCGAGATAAAATCGGCCGTCACTTGGGCATCACGGCACTTTCGAAAATGGATTCGACGCGGTGACTAGTGCATCAGGAGATCTTGTGTTGTCGATTGACACTCCACTTCGCACCGAATCGCTCTCCCTTCGCCGACGTCCGTGGATCGTTCGTTGCGGATGGGTGGCCGCGGGCGTTGCGTCACTGCTGCTGGTAGCGGTGACAATCCAGTGGCAAACCGCAGCGGAACCAAACCCCATCCCAACCGAATTTCCCACGGTCTGGGCGACCATGGATATGGGACGATTTGAAGAGGCCGAGAAACTTCATGACACCCTCATGCGGCAGAAACAACATGGCCAAGCATATCTCATTCTCGACGCCGCGCTCTGCTTGTCCTACAAGGACTTTGAGGCGGCGGAGAGTCGTATTCAAGCGGCGACGTCCAAAGGAGCACTGCGGCCGTATGCCCTGGAAATCCTAGGAAAGAGTTTTCACGGTCGGCAGCGGTGGTACGACGCCGAACGAGCTTTCGCCACATTAGCACAAGAGAACCCACAGAGCCATGTGGCGCATTTTTGGTTGGCGGTTGTCTACAACGATTTGCATATGTTTGGACAAGCCATACGAGAAGTTCGGTTGGCAACCGAACTCCAACCAAATGCCCCCCGCGCACGCGTATTGCTTGGCTCAATCCTTGTGCGCGCTGGCCGCTACCTTGAGGCCAGTCTTCAATACCAACAGGCGCTGAAATTGGTAGCTTCGGATGCGGCATTACATGTGACTTCGACCGTTTCGTGGACCGCGGCTCTGGTACGATGCTTATTGCAAGCTGGACAATTCGACGCAGCGATGGCGGCAATCGCAACTGTTGCTGAACCATCCGTAGAATTACAGGTTCTTCGGGCCGAGTGTTTGCTCGCACTGGGACAACCCGCAGAAGCCGAACGTGAGTGTCGAAGGATTCTAGATCACGACGAAAATCAACTCGCGGCCCTCGTCACGCTCGTGAAAGCAAGCATGCAGCAAAAAGCGGCCCCGGAATACGCCCAGTTGCTGGAAGCGGAGCTCGCCAAGAATCCCACGAATTCCGAGGTGATGTACTTGCTCGCGCAAATTCATGGACAACTTGGAAATCAGCAGCGTCAACAAGAATTACTCACTCAATCAAAGCGTTTGAAGCAATTGCAAATTCGAAGCATCGAGTTACTCGACGACGTTTGGTGGCAACCTGATAACGTAGATGGTCGACTCGAATTGGCAGGTATCTTTGACGAATTGGGAGACATAGCGCAAGCAAAAATGTGGCGTCAAGCCGCAGACGGCTGCCAGCAGCGAATCAAAGCGCTACAGGACAATAGACCCTGAAACAGGTCACACATCTAAAAACCGGTGATGCACTTTTGCTCGCCGCGACAACACCATTTGGCTCTGTACAACTACTTCGAAAACGGATTCCTGCGACTACTCCGATTCCGCGAGTTGCCTGTGCTTTTCCGACTCTTCCAGCTTACCCAGTGCGGAGAAACATTTGGCGAGTTCTGCGTGCGCTGCTTTGTGTTTTGGCTCCAACTCTACAATGCTGCGCAGCCACAGCAATCGTTCTCGAGGTTCACCCGTATCACGCATCAATTCTGCGATTTCAAATCGTGACTCGACGTCTTTGTCGTCGTCTCTCACTTTTCCCAACAGTTTCTGGAGGCGCTGACCAGTTTCATTACTCTTAGTGACAAACTCAAAATGCTGCTGCGCTTCGTTCGTACGTCCGACCCTCTGCAGTGCGGCTCCGAGCGCGTAACGAGCTTTTGTGTCGGTGCTTCTGATCGCCACAGCTTTCTCTAAGACTTGAAGTGCCTCCAAGTAATTTTCGGCAGATGAGTGAATCTCCCCGAGAATTCTTAAGGCTACATCGTTGTTCGGTTCAGACAGCAAAATGCGTTCAAGCGTTGCTCTCGCCTGTTCATCCTCGCCTCGCTCGAGGAGAATTTGTGCCCAACCCAAGAGAACTTCTGGGTTGTTGGGGCGGTTGCGCTGAGCCTGCTCGAGGAGCTTCGCGGCCTCATCCATCTCTCGCGTGATCAGTAGAACCGCCGCCAAACTGAGCTGAATGTCAATTCGTTTCGGTGCCAAATCGAATGCCTTGCGGAATTGCGTTGCTGCCGCGCCCCAACTGTTCAACTTGCTGCTGAACGTCCCGCGAAATACGTGGGGTTGAGCGTCAGACGGATAATCTTTCTCCCAAGCATCCAGGAGCTGGAATGCGTCCGCCAACTGATAAGTCAAAAAGTAGCCGTTGACATACGCTTCACAGATTTCCGGTCCATCGTCACCGGGATTGATTAACAGTTCGCTTAAGTGTGGTCGGGCTTCCTTCATTTGACCCGCTTGAGCCATTGCCAGCCACTCTTCACGCCGGATGCGGTTGCGAGGCACACCGAGTGTGACCGCCTTTTTCAAAGAAGCATGGACTTTGTCCAAATGCCCCTGCCGACGAAACACGCGAGCCATCGTGAAATGAACCTCGCCACTGTATGGATTCAGCCGCTCCGCTTCGCGAACCGCGTTCAAGGCCTTATCCGCATCCCGTTCTCGGAGTGCTTGTCGAGCAATCGCCAATTGAATCGAGGACCGACAAGTATCGAGAAATAGGACAACGAACCCCAGAAACACCAGGATCAAAATAAATAGCGAAGTCTTGAACTTACGAGTGACCGGCATACAACACATAACTCTGCAGTTTAGGAGGAAATGGCTTGTGCCTCGCGTGCCGGGATGCAACGCGTGGATCCAGGCCGTGAGCCGAACACTCGCCTTTGCAATCGTCTTTCACCATCGGCCGGCGACATGATTCGGTCAACCATGCTGAGTATGATTAATAGAATGAGACGAAAGGAAAAGCCGAGGTGGCTCGGGATGTCGCCCGTCGAGCAGAAGAAATAGATGTTGGGACGCGAGACTCGTCCCTCGTTTGTGGCAATTATCGAGAGCATGAGCCACCGAATCGCAAAACCTCTTTCAGCCGTCCGCTGCGTTTTTAACGAAAGTCATCCTGATGAACGTCATTCTTGAGACTACAGCGCGGCTTGAGCCAGATTCGTGTGTGGCAGACCGTGAAACCAGACGACTCCAGACCGGCCGACTGACCAAGCAGTGTGCATGGACGATTTCACGAATTTTGTCTTGGTTTTTGCTCGCCGGCATCGGTTGTTCGGTTGGATCGTCACCGAGCAGTCCACCTGAGGCTAGCCCTGCTTCTTCGGAAAAACCATCTGCAACCAGTGGCGCCGCAGCGGTATCAACTGCTATTCGATTTGAGAACGCCACGGAACATTCGGGAGTGAATTTCACCTATCGCAACGGCAACGAGTCCGGTGAGGTTGCTATTTTGGAATCGCTCGGCGGTGGGGTCGGTTTATTCGATTTCGACAACGATGGCGATCTGGATTTGTGCATTCCCGGCGGCGGACACTACAGCGAAAAGTTCGGGAACGTGCGCAACGTGCTCGGCTGGCCCCATGCGATCTATCGGAATGATGGCGATTGGCATTTCACGGAGGTCACAACAGAAGCTGGAGCCCTGATGACTACGTATTACAGCCACGGGGCGGCGGCGGCGGACTTTGACAACGACGGTTTCTGCGATGTCTTGATTACCGGGTATGGCGGGCTGTTGTTGCTGCACAATCGAGGCGACGGCACGTTTGAAGAGGCCGCGAAGTCGACCGGACTGACCGATGCGATGTGGAGTTCCGCCGCAGCCTGGGGTGATTTCAACAAGGATGGCGTGTTGGATGTCTACGTGTCTCGTTATGCCGATTGGTCATTCCAAAAGCACCCATTCTGCGCGGGTCCCAAACCGGGGACTCGCGAATCGTGTCCGCCGCGTGAATTCAACGGGTTGCCCCACTCAATTTATTTCAGCACAGGTGACGGATCGTTTAAGGATGCCACTAAGGAGTGCGGCCTAGTGCCAGGTGGCAAAGGCCTGGGAGTGCTGACCGCCGACCTGGACCTCGATGGTGATGTCGATGTGTATGTGGGCAACGACACCGTTCCGAATTTTCTCTATCGGAATGACGGCACCGGAAAATTCGAGGAAGTGGGATTGATCAGCGGTACGGCGCTGAGCCAAACAGGGACACCCGACGGCAGCATGGGAGTCGATCTTGGCGATCTCAATTTGGACGGCCTGCCCGACTTGTGGGTCGTCAACTTTGAACGGGAGAGCAATGCGCTGTACCGAAACGATGGCAAGTGTTTCTTTCAGCATGTCAGCCAGGGAACAGGAATCACCGCCGTCGGGGCATTGTACGTGGGTTGGGGGACCGCCTTTGCCGACTTTGATCAGGACGGCGACGAAGATCCGTTCGTGTCGAACGGCCATGTCATTCGCTACCCCGAAAACTCGCCAGTCAAACAAAACCCGCTGTTATTTGAAAATCAAAATGGCAAACGATTTGTCAACGTGGCTCCGGGCGTCGGTCCATACTTCCGAGAAGCTCACGAGGGACGAGGATCCGCGGCGGGAGATATCGACGGCGATGGTGACGTGGATTTAGTGATCTCTCGTCTGAACCAACCGGTTGTGCTGCTGAGTAACACGACGAAAACCTCGCATCACTGGCTGTCACTGCTGCTGATCGGCGGCGAAAGTCCGCGACTGCCAATCGGTGCCATCGTAAGACTGACTTGCGGTTCCAAGACCCAAGTCCATCACGTCAAAGGGGGCTCCAGCTTTGCATCGACCATCGATCCTCGATTGTTCTTCGGACTCGGAGACGCAGATTCAATTCCGTCCGCTGAAATCGTTTGGCCATCAGGTCGGGTTCAACAGGTAGCCGCATTGACGATGGACCGGCGGTGGGTGGTTCGCGAGGGACTCGAACCAGTTCCGGAATGACCGGCTGTTGCGTCTTGGGAGTAAACGACTCATCGCATACCCCGCACTGCAATCGAGATTATCGCCGCACAACACGGTGAAAATGCAATTCGACTTCCCGGTCCACGACGCGCCGGACGCCTTCGACAAGGCACGACGGTTCGTGATCCCCTTCTCCCTGTCGTTTGATTGCCTCCAGCGGAGTTCCTGGCGTCACGGTAAAAGTACTTTGATGAATGATTTGGTTGCCCGCATCAAGCTCCGGGACAATGAAGTGAATCGTCGCCCCAAAAGTCAACATGTTGCGAGCGTAGGCATCCTCGTACGGGTGAAATCCGGGGAACGGTGGCAGTAGTCCGTGATGCAAATTGATAATTCGACCACCGGCGAAACGCCAACATGTGCTTGGCGGCAGGATGCGCATGTAGCGGGCCAGCAGGATGTAATCGACGTTGTACTGGTCGAAGAGTTCAACCATCCGCGCATTGTCGGGATTGCCCTTGGAGTCTCCGACATCGTGCCAGTCGATACCGAATTGCTCGGCGACGCCGCGGCATGCGGGGCGGTTGCCAATCATCACAGCCGGGGTGGCCTTTAGCCGTCCGTCACGAATGGATCGCAGCACCGCCAGAGCCGGTTCCGGCCGATAGGTCGCACAGATGGCGAGTCGAGGGGGGCGATCGTGCTCGTCGAGCGACCACGTTCGGATCGACAAGCCTTTCATTTCGCCGATTTGATTCATTCGCGTCCGCAGTGTCCCGATCGGCTCTTGATCCGCGGGCCAGTCTACGCGAGTGAACATCGCGAAAAGTTTTTCGGTGTCATGGTCGTACATCTGAATTTCATGAATGTTCGCCCCCGCCGAGGCGAGGTAGTGAATAATCGGGTCGGCCAAACCGCGATTATCCGGACCGACGGCGGTGATCGTGACATGCATGAGCAGAATCCTTTCGTGTTTCGTGAGGCGACAGGATGATTGCCGCCGGTAGATTTGCCAAGAGGATGCCGCCTGGAACACGATGTCGCATCCCAAAAGAGGAAGACTCATGCTCAACGAACAGATTTTTCATCTCCGCGGTTTGAACCTGAATTTCGCAACCGGCCCCCGCAACGGGCCGGCACTCGTGTTCTTTCACGGCGTTACCAGACGCTGGCAGAGTTTTGTGCCGTTGATTCCGGCATTGAGTACACGCTGGCACATCCACGCACTGGATCATCGCGGTCATGGTCAATCATCACGAGCCAAATTCGGATACCTCGTGCGAGATTACGTCCACGACGCGGTCGCCTTCGTGCAGGAGCAAGTACAAGGTCCGGTCGTGTTGTATGGCCACTCGTTAGGCGCGATGGTCGCGGCTGCTGTTGCGGCGGAGTTGCCTCAACAGGTGCAGGCCGCTGTTCTGGAAGATCCGCCGTTTGAGACGATGGGTCTACACATCAGCCAGTCCGGGCTGCTCAGTTATTTTGCGGGAGTTCAGCCTTTCGCGGAATCCACTTTGCCCGTCGGGACTCTCGCGCGACAACTGGCGGAGATTCCGTTGACCACTCCGGGCAAGCCTGGCTCGATTCGTCTGGGAGACACACGCGATATGGCCTCACTACGGTTCACGGCAAAATGCCTGAAGCAGGTTCATCGGGATGTCCTCTCGCCAATCGTTGCCGGCCGATGGCTGGAGGGTTTCGATTGGGGGGCGGTTTCTCAAAAAATCACTTGCCCAGTCCTGCTGATGCAAGCCGATCTGTCGGCAGGTGGCATGTTGACCGATGACGACGCGGCCGAGGCCGAACGACTGATGCCTGATTGCATACGCGTTCGCCTGCCGAAAGCCGGACATCTGATTCACTGGCTGCAAACTGACACCTGTCTGCGTTTGATCAACAGCTTTTTGGAATCGTTGGAAATCCCCTCGAGTTGACCCCATCCGGTCCCTCCCGGGAAAGGGTGTCTAAAAGCCGGGTGACGGCCAAGCGGCGTTCAACCGACTCACGCGGTGGACGTTGTATCGCGAACAACGTCTTGCAATGCTGTGTCCTTCACCCCAAGCCTCTGCCAAAGACGTGGGGGCGGGACGCGCCGGCTACGGAGACCGACCTTGAGCACGAAATGGATGACTTGGACAGATCTGCCGTGGGTGGCTCGCGGCGAAATGGGCACAGCGGTGCAACTGTGCGATCGCCTGTTGCAAGCGGCATTGAAACAGGATTCCGTAGCGGATTACTTGCGATCGGCGCTACCGGAACTCACCACAGAATTTCCCGCGCAGTGGGTCGGTGTCTGGAAGCGAACTCCACAATGGGAGCTTGTCGCCGAGCATGGCAGGCACACTTGGCCGCAACCGCCACTGCGATTCTTCGACGACGTGATCGAACGTGAAGCTGGTGGCTGTTGGCCGAACGTTTTTGAGTTGGACAGTTGGACGCTGATCGGTCTGTCTCTTCCCACATCGTCCGAAGGGCAACCCCGACTTCTCGTCTTGGCGGGACGACGGCTTACTGCCGAAGAATTGCCGACCATCCTGGCGATCGGGCGAGTGCTCGGCTACGGGTTGTCACTGTGCGAGCGTTTGTCTCGATACGCTCGCCGATCCGACAAGTTGCAGAACACGCTGGCCGTCGCGGCGACATTTGCCGGTGCGCCGGACACAACGACGCTGCTCGAAGCGATCGCGAACGCCGCGACGAAACTGCTTGATTGCGATCGTTCCAGCATTTTCATTTGGGATCGCGAACGACACGAAGTCTTGGCCTGCCCGGCACTCGGAGTCGAAGGTGGCTCGCTGCGGATTCCGGACAATATCGGTATCGTCGGGCAGGTCATCCACACGGGCGACGCAATTCGCGTTGACGAAGCGTACTCGGATGCACGATTCAGCAAGACGGTCGACAAGGCAACTGGCTACCGCACACAGACGTTGCTGGCCGTGCCATTGCTCGACGCCGACGGCAAGCGAATCGGAGCGTTTGAGGGGATCAATAAGAATCATGGGACATTTGATTCTGACGACGAAGAGTCACTGACTCAGCTTGGCATCCAAGCCGCCGTTGCGTTGGCGAGCACTCGCGAGCGAGACAACCTGCTCCGAAGTCATCGGCAGCTGACCGAACAAGCGGCGTCGCAGGCGCAGATCATCGGCAACAGCGTTAAGATGCAGCAGTTGAGATCGACCGTTCAACGACTCGCGCAAACCGACTTACCAGTCCTGATCCTTGGCGAGAGCGGCACGGGAAAAGAAGTCTTCACGCAGGCATTGCACTACCACGGCACGCGAGCCAAGCAGCCCTTCATCGCAGTCAATTGCGCGGCGCTGACCGAAACGCTGCTCGAGAGCGAACTCTTCGGACACGAAAAGGGAGCCTTCACTGACGCTCACTCGGCTCGCCAGGGGAAGTTCGAACTCGCAGAGGGGGGAACGATCTTACTCGACGAGATCGGAGACATGAGCCCCAACGGGCAAGCCAAACTACTCCGTGTGCTCGAGCAGAAAGTGATCACACGTGTCGGCGGCTCGCTGACGATCCCGATTGACGTGCGCGTCGTTGCGGCGACGAACGCGCAACTCGTGCAACTTGTCCGCGAAAAGCGATTCCGAGAAGACCTGTATTATCGGCTGAGCGTTGTCACCATAGAGCTTCCGCCACTCCGCGATCGTTCGGATGACGTAATTCCGCTCGCCGAGTTCTTCCTCGAGAAGTTCAGCCTACAGGCGAAGCGGCCGGCACTCAGCCTATCCGCCGAGGCCAAGAAACGGATGCAAGCACATGGCTGGCCCGGAAACGTTCGTGAGCTTCGCAACTTGATGGAGCGCGTCGCGTTTCTCGCCCCCGGCCCGGCAGTCCAAGCGGAAGACATCGCCTTCATTCTGACACCGGAGAAAGACTCGTTAGATTTCGGACTCGCCGACGCGACCAACAAATTCCAACAGGAGTACATTCGTCGCGCGATCAAGCGGGTGAGAGGAAACATGTCCGAAGCGGCCCGCCTGCTCGGCCTGCATCGCACAAACCTGTACCGCAAGATGAGCCAGCTAGGTATGCAAGAAGGTCGGCTCGACATCCTCAGCGATTCCCACGAATGAATTCGGAGCACCACATGGACCCTGTCGATCTGCTGACAGATTTAGTTTCGATCCCCAGTGTAAATCCGATGGGCCGAGACTTGTCTGGCCCGGAATTCCTGGAGGGCCGCGTCAGTGATTACCTCGAAGGGCTCTTTCGAAAGCTCGGCGTGCGATATCAACGCATCGAAGTCGCTCCCGGCCGAGCCAACTTGATCGCGCGGTTCGATTCGCCCAACGCGAAAACGACAGTGCTGCTGGATGCGCACCAAGACACCGTCCCGACGGATGGTTTCCCCGATCCATTCAACCCGGTTATTCGTGATGGCAAACTCTTCGGTCGAGGAAGCTGCGATGTAAAAGGGGGCATGGCCGCGATGCTCTCGGCATTCGCTCGGCTGGTCCGCGAGAAACCGACCGTCGCGCCGAACGTCCTCATGTCTTGCACCTGCGATGAAGAAGCCACGTCGCTGGGTGTGAATGACCTCACAACACTGTGGACCGATCCGAACCGAACTGGATCGATTATTGACCGGAAACCAGATATGGCGATCGTCGCCGAGCCGACGCAACTGGACGTCGTGGTTGCGCACCGTGGTGCGACACGCTGGAAAATTCGAACGACTGGCCGAGCCTGTCATAGTTCCGCACCGCACGAAGGAGTCAATGCGATCTACAAAATGGGCCGAGTGCTGACCGCCCTCGAAGAATTCGCCGCCAAGTTGCCGAACATGATCCCCGCTCACCCGCTATGCGGCCCTGCGACATTGAGTGTCGGACGCATCTGGGGCGGCATTAGCGTCAACACCGTGCCGGACAGTTGCGAAATCGAGATCGACCGCCGAGTCATCCCCGGCGAGGACGGTTGGGACGCGATTAGGCAGGTGCAGCAGCACTTCGCCTCGCGATTGGACTGCGAGGTTGAGCACTTGCCTCCGTGGCTGGTCGGAGTCTCACTGTCCGACGAACACAATGGCCCGCTCGGTGACCGCCTCATCAACTGCATCACGAAGATCGCCGGACCACACCAGAAAGTGGGCGTCCCCTACGGAACGCACGCTTCGCGCATCGCTTCGGCCGGAGTTCCTTCCGTCGTCTTCGGCCCCGGCGACATCGCGCAAGCTCACACGGTCAACGAGTGGATCGACATCGGCCAGCTCCGCCAGGCAGCGGAGGTGTATTTCGCGTTCTGCACAGACGCAGCCTGATGCCGTGCTACTCCGTCAGTCGCGATTGTCGGTCGCGCCACTCATAGAAGGGGCCTTTGAGGGATTTTACATGGTCTTCTAGAAATCCGATCATCGCCCCTTCAATCTTGAGTGGCGTACCGAGCAAGTCCGTGCCACGCAGTTTGACCCCTTTGAGCTCGCCGTAGAAGAACCGCTCCTCGTTCTTCTTCTTCTCCGCTCCCTTTTCAGTGTCTTTCTCTTTCTCCGCCTTCTTGGAATCCGTTTTCGGCTCGGCTTTCTTTTTGGGAGTCTCCGTTTTCGCCGGATCGCCACCGAGCATTTGGAATAATTTTTTGGCTTGGTCTTTGTCTTGCGTGTCACTCCCGCCGACGACAACGAAGGCCGCCATCGGAGTGGATTTCAACTGCCCCGCAATCTGGTGACCAGGGACGTTGGGCAGCGTGATTTCCGGAGATAGAAAGATCATCGCCTGAATATCCTGGCCACGCGGAGTTTTCGCGGCCAAATTCGGAGCATCGTCCCATGGAGCCTTGGCCCAATCCGACGCGGCGAACGCGATAGCAATGGCCGCACTCATCGTCGGAGCCACGATCGCCGTCTTCCGCATGTTAAGATTTCCCTTTTGATGTTCCTCGAAGATGAACTTCTTGACGGCTTCCATGTCGCGAACCATCAAGGGATAGTCTGTCGGCTTGAGATCGCTTCCGCCGGATGATTTCTTCGCTTTGTCCTTTTCCGGCGCGGCTGCCTTCTTCGGTTCTTCGTCCTCTGCACCCGGCTTACTCTGCCCGTGTTTTCGAAGATCCACGGCGACGACCGCAAAGCCCTTCGCATTCAGCTGCTCGGCGAAACCCTTCGGAGCAGTCCAAGTCAATCGGCTTTCATTCTTCATATGCAGCAGCACGACAACAGATGCATCTTTGCCATCGGTCGATCGGTAATACGTCAGCTTCAGCGGCCAGCCATCTACAGGCGACTGCAGCGTCTTGTCATCGACTGGTTTCTCTTTTTCTTTTTTGTCCTGCGCCGCAGCCAGCGAACCGAAACAGATGATCCAAAGGACCAACAGTCCACACCACCGCACCGTCATTGTCGCAACTTCTGATACGCATCTTTTACGCACTGATCGAGAAACATTCATGTTGTCGAGACCTTTCAAGGCTGAAAACCAATGTCACTCATGACACGGCCAGACACTCTTTCAACGACTGCCAGTTTAGAACTGAGTCCGAACCCTTTCAATTCGCTTCTGAAACCGCCATGTTTTCGCCGCCAAAGGGTGTGGGACGTGTCGTGAGCGGACGGCCGAGAAGCCGCACCTTTCCGAAACCAACGCCTCTGGTGAAATTGCCGAGAAAGGTTGACACTCATGTCTCCAAAAGTTGTGGTGACTTCGTTGCTCGGTGATGTCGGACCGCATTTTGAGCTCTTGGGAAATGCCGGCCTCGAGACAGAGGTCGTGGACCGCAAACTCGATCTAAATGTCGAGGACAACATGATCCTCGCGTTGCGAGGCGCCGATGCCTGCATCGCCGGTTCCGAGCCGATCACTGCGCGAGTCATCTCGTCGTGCCCGAAGTTGCGAGTCATCGCTCGTACAGGCGTCGGCTTCGATGCGGTTCACCTTCCCACCTGCGATCAAAAGCGGATCGTCGTCGCGACCACGCCCGGCGTGAACCATCACGCCGTCGCCGAACACACAATCGCGATGCTGATGTCGCTGGCTCGCAACCTGCCACAACGCGACCGCGAGGTCCGCCGCGGCAATTGGCAGAAGATTTCCTCCCCGCGAGTGATGGGACGCACGCTGGGCTTGGTCGGACTCGGCCGTATCGGCCGCGCCGTCGCGACACGCGCACGCGGACTAGGACTCAACGTGCTCGCATTCGATCCCTTTCCCAACCGCGAGTTCGCCGAGCAATGGCAGGTCGAATTCACGTCGCTACACGACCTCTTGTCACGCTCGGACTTCGTGTCGTTACACTTACCGATGGATCAGTCGTCGCGGCATCTTATCAACGCCGACTCGTTGCGGAGGATGAAGCGAGGATCAATCATCATCAACACCGCTCGCGGGCCGCTGATTGACGAGGTCGCGTTGTGCGATGCGCTCAAGTCCGGGCACCTGCGTGCCGCTGGGCTCGACGTCTTCGAGACAGAACCACTGCCACTTGAGAGCCCACTGCTCAATCTCTCCAACGTTTTAACGTGCGGTCACCTCGGCGGACTGGATGTGGAATCTCAACTCGGGACGTTGAGCATGGCCGCACAAATCATCATCGACCTACACCAAGGCCGATGGCCAGCTGAGTGTATCCAAAATCTGTCTGGCGTAAGAGACTGGCGTTGGTGAGGTGACGGCAGCTTCTCCCGGACATCGAACGCGTGAATCGTCGAAAACGTCGACTCAATGCACCAGCACGAACTCGCTCGAATTCAAATACGCCCACATGGCATCCTGCCAACCGGCCGGATTCGAGCGTAACGTGGCTCCCTCGTGAACAAACCGCCGCAGCGACTGCAACTCTTTTGGCGTCGGATATCGAGTCAGCGTCGCAAGACACAATCGTCGGATCTTCTCGGCCTCGGGATCACGGCTGTTAACGAGTTTTTCGAGGAACGTCCCGCGGTCTGTGCTCAAAGCCTGTTGCGTGAGATCACTGTTCATCATCAGCAATGCTTGAGTAATGCTGCTCTCGAAAGTGATCGACTCATCGTTCTCATCTGTCTGAAAGGCGTGGACGAACTGCTGCAACCACTCGTGTCGGCGGCGGTCATGATCGCCAGTCGCCAAGGGTGTCTTGTCCGCTCCGGTGGCAACTAACAACGAATCGTACAACTGCTCGGCAGTCATCCCTTTGACGTAGACCCGACTGAACAGCGGCGACGCGCCGGTTTCGGGATTGTCCTGCTCATTCGATTTTCCGAAACGGCTACTGCGTTGATACGCGTCGCTCAAGCAAATCCAGCGAATCAATTGCTTGCAGTCATAGCCACTGGCTACGAACTCACGGGCGAGATGATCCAATAATTCCGGATGGCTCGGCGGATTGTGTGGCCCCATATCGTCGACAGGACGAGTGAACCCGCAACCAAAGAAGTGATCCCATATTCGGTTCACGAATGACTCTGCCACCAGCGGCTTTTCGCCTAACGTCATCAGCTTGGCCAGTTCATTGCGGCGATTCGTGTCCGCGTCGTCGTTGATCGAGGTCCCTTCAAACTTCGGGTAGGTCACCTGCATCAACCCGCGCCGAGTCTCGAAATGAGTCGGGCCGCCGACATGTTTCGTCTCCAACGCGGAGGCTTGCGACTTCATCTTACCCGTGGTGTCGCTGCGATCCACGCGAGCAACCTTCGTCTGCTGGAAAAAGCTGTTGAAGGACCAGAAGGCGTCTTGCTTCCAATCATTGAATGGGTGGTCGTGACACTGTGTACAACCAATCTGACGTCCCAGAAAAATCTTCGCTGTGATTGCCGTGGCCGGGACCGCTTGGTTGTTTAGGTGGGCCAGCAAAAAGTTGGTCGCCCCATTCTGATCGAATGACCCTTCCGCCGAGATGAATTCGGCAACCATTTCGTTCCACGGCCGATTCTTCGCAAAGCTTTCTCGCAGAAACTTCTGAAGAGCGGCGCGATTCACGTCACGTGAGTCCGATCGGCCAATCAGCAGATTGGTCCACACAACTGTCCAATTACGAATGTAAGCCGGATCATCAAGTAACGTGTCCAGCAGCTTCTCTCGTTTGCGGAGATCACGGTCAGCCAGGAACTTCTCCGCGACTTCGACCGCAGGAATGTGTCCAACCACGTCGAGATAAACTCGCCGCAACCATTCGGGGTCGTCCGCCAGCGGCGACGGATCGACTCCCTGCACCTTCCAACCGGCGGCAAGGTGTTCGTTGATGACGGCGACGATACCCTGCACCGAACCGTCCGCTTTGGCTACCGTATTGCTGCTGGCAAGCCTTTGAGCAGTCGCATCACTCGCCAGGGTCTTCGGCTTGTCTGTGACATTCAGATCGCGCGGACCATCTTCCGTCTCCCCCGTCGAACTCTCCGACTTCGGACGCTCTGTCAGCATGACCGGTTGGCTCGGCGGCGGTTGTTCCTGCTTTCGAGCAACATCCATCGGTTCGGCGTTGTTCGCGGCATGTGGTTGAATCGAGCTTGGTTTGTCGTCACTGGCAAGCTGCGGAGTGTGGTCATTGTTCGGCACGAACCAGCGGCCAGCAGAGAATGAGAACCCGGCAATCACTGCCACACAAGCCGCCAAAACGAGCAGGCCACGCATTCCTCGCTTTTCAGCAGGTCGCATGGGGTCTGAATCCGAAGCCAGACGCGGGGCAACCGCCGGCTCAAAATTGGCCCCGTCGGTTCCGAATGCCGTGTTCCAATGTAGCGTGCCGTGCAAGTCCAAATAGGCGAGATACGCCCGGCGAGCACTGACGTTGCGCAGCACAAAGCGTTCAAGCCGCTGTGCGCCGGGGTTGTCGAGCCGGTCTTCGCACAGCGCTTCGAGTAGCTCGAAGAACTCTGGCGACAAGTTGGAAATGTCTCGCGGAGTCATGTGGTTCTCGCAGCGGCCGTAAGGCGGCGCGTGACACAATCGAACAAAACTTTACGGATACGACCTATCGACTGGTAAACCGAATTGGCTGGCCGGCCCAATTGCTCGGCAACTTTTAAACCGTTCTCACCGGGAGCGTACCGAGCTTGAATCAATTCCAGGTCGTCCGCCTTCAGGCGGCGAAGGCATTCGGATAACGCCTCGCGCCGCTGTTCAAGTTCATCGTTCAGTTCAATCGCCTCAGCGGCGACCGTCGAAATGAACTCGTCGCTAAATTGCAAACGGCCGGCTCGTTTCTTCTCCCGATATTTGAGGATCTCGTAAGTTGCGATTTTTCCGGCCCAGGCAAAGAAGCTTGTGCCGAGTTGGAACTGATGACATTTGCTCCAAATGATGACGTTTGTGTCTTGCAGAATTTCCTCGGCATCGGTCAGGCTGCTGACTTGAGCCAAGATGAACAAAAACAGTCGTCGCTGGGATTTTGTGAAGAGCTGCACAAACTCCGCATTCGGCACTTGATCCAAGGAGCCGATTTCGTCCGCGGATTCTGATAGGTGCGGCTCGGACATGTTTTCAAAACAATCAAAAGTCAGATACCGGTTACGAAGACGGGGGCCGCTTGGCCCCCGTCTTGAATCCGTTCAGAGGCCTCTCGATTAGCCGATGAGTTCTGGAATCGGAGCGCCGCCGTTGGCAATCTTCATCGGACGGCCTCGCTTAGAGGTGTGAACCGTCGTCGTCGGAATGCCGAGGGCATGACACGCCGTGGCCCAAATGTCTCCGGGGAGATACGGCTTCGTCTCGCAAGTCAGTCCGTCGGCGTCAGTCGCTCCAACACCTAAGCCACCCTTGAGATTTCCGCCACCAATCATATTTGACCAGCTCGCGGCCCAGTGATCGCGACCGACATCTTGGTTAATGCGCGGCGTGCGGCCGAACTCGCCCATCCACACCAGCACGACGTCCTTGATCATGCTGCGTTCCTTGAGGTCCGTGACCAACGCAGAAATCGCAGTATCCATCGCCGGAAGGTTGTTGTTCTTCAACGTATTGAACACGTTCGCGTGCAAGTCCCAGCCACCCATGCCGACTTCGACGAACGGCACCCCAGCTTCGACCAAGCGACGAGCCATCAGCAGGCCACGGCCAAACTCGCCGCCGGCACGCATCATTCCCCCCGCGGGGGCTCCGGCGTTGGTGTATCGGTCGATCGTCTTCGGGTCTTCCTTGTCGATCTTGAAGGCTTCCATCTGCTTCGAAGTCATCAGGTCGATGGCCTTCTTGTAGACGTCCTTGTGAGCCTGCGGAGCTTCGCCGCGTTTCGACGCAATGAAGCTGTCTTCGATCGTGCCGAGCATCGCAAGGCGGTTACGGAAACGCCCTGCGTCCATACCGCCCATGTCGGCATTCTGGATGCGGCCTTGCGTATTGACGACGAACGCCGCGTTGGACATGCCCAGGAAGCCCGGACTGCCAGGATCACCGCCGATCGAGACGAACGAGGGGATTTCCAGTTCCTTGCGCTGCGATCCGAGTTCGTGACTGACTACCGAACCAAATGTCGGATGGACGACAGTCGGATTCGGCACGAAGCTAGTGTGCATGTAGTAACGACCACGTCCGTGATCGGCTTCACGAGTACTCATCGAACGCACGACGTTGAGCACGTCGAATTGAGCAGCTGTCTTCGGCATATGCTCGCTGATCTGCGTGCCACCAGCCGTGATCGGCTTGAACTCGCCGCCGTTCTTTGAACCCGGCTTCAAGTCCCAAATGTCGATGGTCGGAGGACCACCGCCCATCCACATCAGGATGCAAGCCTTTTGATTTTTCTTGAGAGTCTCCGCGTGAACCTGCAGGTGCTGCATGAACTGAATCGCGGGGATCGTGGCCGCGCTGGCAGCCATGTGACGCATAAAGTGTCGGCGAGTCATGCCGGCGGGAATGAAGCTCATGGGATTTCCTTTCAAAAAGTTGGGTTGATCAAAGTTTTCAGATTTTAAATCTGAGATCTCTAGTGGATGAAAATGAACTCATTCGAGTTCAAAAGTGCCCAGAACATGTCTTGGTATGCTGCTAACTTGTCCGGGTTTACTCGAAGCAAGTCTTGAGCACCCTTGGCTTCCTTAGGACTTGGAGCACGACCGAGCGCCGTCAAGTACAGACGACGAATTCGATCGGTATCTTTCGGAGCCTCGGCGAGGATCGTGTTGAGAAAACTCCCCTTTTGAGCACTGATCGCATCCTTCACGAGATCACCATTCATCATCATCAAAGCCTGCGGAATCGAGCCGTTGAAGGTCGTCGATTCGTCCCCTTCATCGGTCCCGAAGGCAACAACAAACTGCCGCAACCAAACTCGCTTCTTGTCCTCGGCTTGTTCCCAGCTAGAGCGGCCCGATTTGTGAGCATTTGTCGCCACGATCAGCGAATCGTAAAGCTGTTCCGCCGACATTGACTTCAAATAGACGTGGCTGAACATCGCCGTTGTGCCAGCAGCCGGGTTGTCCTTCTCTTCGTTAACTTTCGAAGCCTGACTGGTGAGATTGTACGCTTCGGAGTTGCAAATCCAACGGATGAGTTGCTTCACGTCGTAGCGCGACTTGACGAACTCATTGCCCAGGCGATCGAGCAAGTCAGGATGCGAGGGCGGATTGTGCGGCCCCATGTCATCGACCGGCTTAGTGATGCCGTAGCCGAAGAATTGACTCCACATGCGATTGACCATTGCCAAGGCCGCCAGCGGCTTTTCACCGTCGATCATCAACTTTGCAAGCACTTCGCGACGATTGACGTCCCAGCCGTCTTTGTCCTTTTGAGCCACTTCGTCAATGAGGTCCTTGCCGAAATAGCGAGGGTACGCAGCTTCAATCAAGCCATTACGCTTCTCGTAGGTGACATGATCGGAGACGCCGTCGCGACGTATCAGTTCAGAATAATCATCGACCATCCGACCTGCTTTCGCGTCGTACTTCCGATGATCTTCCCTCTGCAACTGGCGGAAGAAGTTATTGAACTCCCAAAACTGCCGCTGCTGCCAATCATTGAACGGATGGTTGTGGCACTGCGTACATTGCACTTGCATACCCAAGAAGAGTCGCGTCGTCTTGGCTGTCGCGAGCACTCCGTCGTCCGGCATCACCATTTGAGCCAGCAGAAAATTGACCGCGCCGTTTTCCTCGAAATGCCCTTCCGCAGAGACAATGTCCATCACCACGTCATTCCAGGGGCGATTCTTGGTGAACGCTTCGCGAAGAAATTTCTCCATCCCTTTGCGACTGACTCGCCGGGGAGTATCTTGGCCGATCATCAAATTGGCCCAGACGTTCGTCCAATGACGAACATAGCCTGGATCGTCGAGCAGCGTGTCGATCAACTTCGATCGTTTGGCCTTATCCTTGTCGGCCAGAAACTTTTCGACCTCTTCCATAGGGGGCACATGACCGACGATGTCGAGATACACGCGGCGCACCCACTCACCATCGCCAGCGACTTCCGAAGCTTCGATCTCGTTGTCGGTCCAGCCTTGGCGGATTTGTTCGTTGATGAACGAGATGAGCACGTCGGAGGAGCCAGTCGTAAAATCTACACGCTTCTTCGCGACGGGCTTGGTGTCCGCAGTCGCGACTTTGGACTTCGACTCTTTTGATCCTGATTCCTCCGCTGTAATCGCGACGGAGGCACTAACCGCGATGGCCAGAGCGGCCACAGCCCAGAGTGCCCACCGACTTCCGCTCCACGTCCGCATCATTCGAGTTCTCCCCGATCAAGAGCTATTCGCGCCGTTTGCTTGCGATACAGCACACAACTAACTTCGAGTCCATCTGATCGTTTCGCAAATTCGTCGCAGGATGATACCTGAAGCAAACCTGTGACGTTCGCCACATTCTGTTTGGATTTGAAAATCGACTTTTGGCTGGGCCGCAGTCTATTGGCCTAACCCGTTCTCCGAAAGCCATTTGAGCCCATTTCTACGGGCTACCGAAGGAACCTTCGATGACCTCCCCAGCAACCCTTTATGGCCGAGTCGCCGTCATCACCGGCGGAGCCAGCGGAATCGGACGAGCCACCGCCCTCCTCTTTGCCCAGCAGGGCGCCCGGGTTTTCGTGGGAGATTATCGCCTCAAACCGGAGTCTGAACAGGCCTTGGCAGCGCAAGGCATCTGTGCCTCGAACTGTGACGTCCGCAACGTTTGCGAATTGCAACGTCTGATCGATCACGCCGCGACGACCTCCGGGAGGCTGGACATCCTCGTCAACAACGCCGGAATCGGCATGGTCAAGCAAATCCACGACGTCTCCGAGGCCGACTGGGACAACTGCCTCGACACAAATTTCAAAGCAGCCTTCTTCGGCGCCAAGTTTGCCATCCCGCATCTGATCCGCTCCGGCGGCGGCAGCATCGTGAACACCGCCAGCAACGCCGGTTTGCTGCCCCGAGCACATGATCCCGTCTACTCGATCAGCAAAATGGCTCTGATCGGCCTGACCAAAAGTCTCGCCTTGTGCCACGCGAAGGACCGCATCCGAGTCAACGCGGTCTGCCCCGGACCGGTCGGTGACACCGGCATGATGAACGCCGATCTGGACGCCTCAATTGATCGCGCCGCGACCGAACAGCTTTTCATCGCCGCCAGTCCGCTGGCTCAGGCCTTCGGACGCATGAGTCGCCCCAGCGAGATCGCCGCCGCGATTCTATACCTCGTCAGCGACGCCGCCTGCATGGTGACTGGCACTGCGATCGCGATCGACGGCGGCAAGTCGTTGGGAGTCCCTCCGAACTGTTGAATGGACCCGTGAAGCTCAAACTGACGGCTTCGGCTTCAACCCGGCCGATGGTTCTTGAGCCACGCCGACCAACGTCCGCTCGGGGCCTCCACGCAGATGTACAGCAAGTGCCCTGCCGCAATGCTGGCGACGAGGCATGCAAGCAGAATCAGATTCGCCTGAACTGGCGTCGGCGAGTCACCGCACTTTCGCCAGCCGTAAAATGTCACCAGATGACTCACCGGGTAATGAATCAGATACAGGCTGTACGAAATCCGTCCGAGGTATTGCAGCCAGCGCCAATTCAACCAATCGTGAAGATGATTGGTCCGTCCAGCGACGAAAATCGACAGCGCTGCCGTCAGCGCGAGGGCGTTCTCCAGCTTCCACTGAAACGCGAGGTGAGCGGCGACGATGCCGACCGTCGCCCCGAAGACTCGCGACGAGACAGTTCCGTCGAGCGTCCACCACGTCACCATTCCCAGAAAGAACGCATTCAAAAAATGAATCACCCACGGTTCTGTGGATTCCAACGGGTTCCAAATATGCAACGACGCCAACGCGAGTGGAGCAAAGACCAGCAACACTCCCCAGCCTGATGGGCCTGGTTGCTGCGGATCGGGCCGGGGAAACAGCCGTTGAGCCAATCCCCAGCCAACGACGCTCACGACATAGAATTGCATCTCGATGCAGACGGTCCAAATCGCCGCAGTCAGCGGCGCTTCACCAAGGATCTCTTGCAGGAAGCCCAAGTGCGACAAGACCCGCGAGATCGTCAGCGATCCGCCGACTGGCGGCGGCATGCCCCACCAACTCTCGCACACCGCAAGCAAGAACGCCGCGCACGCAATCGTCACCGCGTAGGGTGGCCACAATCGGACCACTCGCCGACCGACAAATGACAACACCTCACGTGGGGTGACCCAAGTGTTCCGCAGCGTGAAGGCGATCACGAATCCGCTGATCACCAGCAGGAATTGGACTCCGATCCACGATTTCCGAAACACGAAGTCCAAGAAATCCGGCATGAGTTCGATCGCCGGAAATACTTCCGGATCAGACTTCAACGCTGGCTGATACCGCCAGATGTGGTACACCGCGATCCCCAGCGCCGCCAGACCACGGAGCCCATCGACCATCACGAATCGAGTCGCCGGTTTGATCGGATCGCCAACCCGTTTGGGTGACTGACACTCCCCTGCGGCTATTGAGGCCATGATGTCTCCGGTTGAAACCGTTCGATCACAATCGTCATACCCGTTCGACCAACACGGCGACGGCGTTTCCGCCTCCTAAACAGAGGGCTGCAATCCCCGTGCGAAGCTGCCGCTGCTCGAGCGCACACAATAACGTCGTCAGCACACGAGCACCGCTCGCCCCGATCGGATGCCCGAGAGCAATCGCTCCGCCATGAACATTGACTCGATCTGTTGGTAAATCGAGTTGCCGGATGCAGGCCAGCATCTGGACGGCAAACGCCTCATTGATCTCGAACAGATCAACGTCCACCAACGACCTTCCGGCTCGTTCAAGCACTCGACGAATCGCCGCGACCGGAGCGGTAAAAAGATCCTCTGGCGGACCTCCGGCCGTTGCCGATGCGACGATTCGCGCGAGCGGCTTGCGGCCGAGTCGCTCGGCGACCTCATCAGACGCCACAACAACGGCGGACGCTCCGTCGCTGATCGTCGAGGCGTTGCCGGCCGTCACGCTGCCAACGCTGGCAAATGCGGGGCGCAGCATCGACAGCCGAGCCAAATCGCAATCCGCTCGCGGACTCTCGTCCGCTGTGACGTTCGTCACATGTCCTCGGCTGGTCACCGACACTGCGACCAGCTCCGCTTGAAACGCTCCCGCATTCATCGCAGCCACGGCACGGCGGTGACTCTCGGCGGCGTACTGATCCTGAGCCGCGCGCGAGATCCCCGCTCGTACGGCCAGGTTGTCGGCGATGATTCCCATCGACTGCCCGCTGAAGGCGCATTGCAGACCGTCGTTCATCATGGAATCAATCAGTGTCCGCTCTCCGATCGGCGGACCATCGCGCTGCAGCAGCCAGGGTGCCTGGCTCATATTTTCCATGCCACCGGCGACGATGACGTCCGCATCTCGTGCTCGAATCGCCTGATCTGCCAACATCACGGCTTTCATTCCGGAGCCGCAAACTTTGTTGATCGTCAGCGCCCCGGCCGTCGCGGGAAGTCCGGCCTTAAAAGCCGCCTGACGAGCCGGAGCCTGTCCTGCACCGGCGGGCAGAACCATGCCGAAAATGACTTCCTCGACGTCAGCGGGTGAGACACCCGCGCGCACAACGGCTTCATGCACAACGCACGCACCCAATTCGGTCGCTGGCACGGAAGACAAGCTGCCACGGAACTTGCCGATTGGAGTGCGGCAGGCGGACAGGATGACGGCCTCGGACATGATTGGGCTCCGACTTGCTGACGGACTGAGTCGGGCGCATTCTACGAAACGTGCGAGGGGAGGCGAGTCGCACAATAGCCGATAGAATCCCCGCGACGCATCAATCCCGGAGGACGGTCATGAGCGACTCAGCGGTCCCGTGGGTGAAAGGTTTGACGATCGGAGCGGCTCTGCGCGAGACCGCTCGGCGACATCCCGAGCAGGATGCGCTCGTATTTTGTGCAACCGGCTTCCGCTGCTCTTGGGCCGATTTCGATCGGCGAGTCGACGATGCCGCGCGAGCCCTGCTAGCTCTAGGATTCCAAAAGGGAGACCACTTCGGCGTCTGGGCTGGCAACTGCCTGGAGTGGGTCATCCTGCAATTCGCGACAGCGCGGATCGGTGTCGTGCTGGTCACGGTCAACCCCAGCTATCGAGCCTCTGAACTGCGGTACGCGCTGGCTCAATCCGAAGTGCGTGGCCTCGCGCTGAGCGATCGATTCAAGACAGCGGATTACCGATTGATCCTCCAAGACGCTTGCCCGGAATTCGTAAACGCAACGGGCGGAGAACTTCGCAGCCAGCAGTTTCCCAAACTGCAATGGTTGATTTCGCTGCGCGGCGACTTGCCGGGCACACTCGCCTGGGATGATCTGCTCGCACTCGGCAAACGCGTGACCGTCGCCGAATTGTCGGAACGAGAAGTGGAACTCACCGCGAGTGACCCGATCAACATTCAATACACTTCTGGCACGACCGGTTTTCCGAAAGGAGCCATGCTGTCCCACGCGAACATTCTCGTGAACGGCTTTTATGCCGGAACCAATCAACGATTCACGCCGGACGATCGGCTTTGCGTTCCGGTGCCGTTGTATCACTGCTTCGGCTGTGTGTTGGGCACGCTGTGCTGCGTCGCGCTGGGCAGCACGATGGTCTTTCCAGCAGAGACATTTGATGCCAGCGCGACGCTGGCCGCGATCGAATCGGAACGCTGCACGGCAATCTACGGCGTCCCAACGATGTTCATCGCGATGCTCGAACATCCCGACTACCCGCAGCGGAATTTGACGTCGCTCCGCACCGGTATCATGGCCGGCAGTCCCTGTCCGATCGAACTGATGAAGCGAGTCACTCACGAAATGGGAGCGAGCGAAATCACGATCGGCTACGGCCAAACCGAAGCCTCGCCGCTCGTGACGCAGACGGTCACGGACGATCCGATCGAACTGCGTGTCGGCACCGTCGGCCGCGCTCTGCCGGGTGTGGAAATCAAAATCATTGACTCTGAATCCGGCCGCGAAATGTCTGACGGCCAATCGGGTGAGCTGTGCAGTCGCGGGCACGTTGTGATGCTGGGCTACTTCAACATGCCGCAGAAGACCGCCGAAACAATCGACTCCGACGGATGGCTGCATTCCGGCGACCTCGCGCTACGAACTCCCGAAGGATACTTCCGCATCACCGGCCGCCTGAAAGACCTCATCATTCGTGGTGGAGAAAACATCTACCCGCGAGAAATCGAAGAGCGGCTTTACCAGCATCCGGCCGTTCAAGACGCACAGATCGTCGGCGTTCCCGACAAGAAATACGGCGAAGAGGTGCTCGCCTGGATCAGGCTGCGCCCCGGCTGTTCTGTCACCGAACAAGAGATTCGGGACTTCTGCCGCGCGGGACTGGCCCATTTCAAAGCACCGCGTCACATCAAGTTTGTGGAGAGCTTCCCAACGACCGTGACGGGCAAGATTCAGAAATTCAAAATCCGCGAACTGGCGATCGAAGAACTCGGCCTGCAAGACGCGGCACAAATCGAGACGGCATGAGGCAGACGATCAGTATCGGGCTTCAGGTGAACGCGTCTCTGACGCCTGAAGCCGTTCCCCAGACTCTCTGGAAGTGGATGTAAAACCGATTCTGCAGCGAAACTGAGTTGCTCCCCAACGGGTCAGCCACCGCTGCTTCACAAGCCAATTCGACAGCCCACGCGGCGCGCTGCCAGCGTGCGAGGCATCGCACAGGTCCGACATCTGCTCGCTGCGGTTCAGACGGGACAGAAACGTCTCCAAGGATTCTGCTGCTGACATTCGTCAAACCTCGGCCGGTGGTCCCGTTGCAACTGATGCGGTAGCGTACTGCCGATACAATCGTTTCCAAGTTCGTCTTATTCACAGTTCCGACAGGATCAGCGGATGGCTCGGCAAACTTGGGACGACGAAGAAGACGAGGATTGGGGCGATGACGAATCGGACCTCGACGACGAGCCCACGATCACCTGCCCGCATTGCGGCGCCGAAATCTACGAGGACTCGCCGCGCTGTCCGTCCTGTGAGAACTATCTGTCGCTGGAAGACGCACGGCCAACCGCGACGAGCAAACCGTGGTGGGTGCTGCTCGGAGCGGGACTCGGCCTGTTGGCGTTTCTGCGTTGGTTGTTCGTTTGAACCGACGGCGATAAATCGTGCGATATCTTTGCTGGAGACGAACATGATTCGACGAGCTTTGAAGATCTGGTTGGTTTCCGTCCTGACCTGTTCGTTCGCCTTCGCCGCTGATGCCGATCCGCGAAAGCCGGCGGCGATTCAGACGCAGGACGTGCCGGTGGTCTCGGCCGAGATCGTCGCGAAGTTGTCGCAGTATCAGAACACACGCGCGGCAGCGTTTCGGGGTTGGGCTCCGGATGGCAACGGGATGTTGATTGCGACTCGCTTCGGAAACGCGGCGCAGTTGCATCTGGTCACGCAGCCGGGCGGGCGGCGCGAGCAGCTCACGTTTTTCGACGAGCCGGTGGCGGGGCGATTCCTCCCGCACGTCAGCGACGGAGCGTTGCTGCTGTCGGTCGATCGAGGCGGCAACGAGAACGCTCAGTTGTGGCTGCTCGATCGGAAGAACTTTCAAACGAAGCTGCTGAGCGACGGGAAGTCTCGCAATCTGGTGCAGGCGTGGAATCGCGACGGCTCGGCGGTGATCGTGGCCAGCAATCGCCGCAACGGGAAGGACATGGACCTGTATCGCGTCAATCCGCGCAAGCCCGACTCGTTCGAGCTGCTGATGGCAGTCAACGGGCAAACGTGGCAAGCGGACGATTGGTCGAACGATGGCAAACGGCTGGTGTTGCGGCATTACGTTTCGATCAACGAGTCTTACGCGGGGCTGTTTGATGTCGAAAAGCAACAACTCACGGAACTGCCGCTGCCCACAAGCGACAAAGTGGCGATCGGACAATTGGCGTTCTCGCCCGATGGCCGATCGGTCTATGTCACGACCGATGCCGATTCGGAGTTCTTGCGGCTTGCACGGCTCGATCTCGCGACCAAAAAATGGACGTGGCTGTCGGACGGCTTGAATTGGGATGTCGATGATCTGACGGTGGATCGGACGCATGGCACCGTTGCCTTCGCGATCAACGACAACGGCAAAAGCCGAGTGTTCCTCAGCAGCGAGAAGACCAACGACCGGCGTATCGAATTCCGATTGCCACAGGGTGTCGTCAGCGGACTGGAGTTCTCTCCCGATTCAAAATCACTGGGCTTCACGCTCGCGCGAGCGGAGGCTCCGGCCGAGGCGTACTCGTTGCAGTTGTCGAATGGCGAATTGACACGCTGGACGTTCAGTGAAGTCGGCGGGCTTGATCCCGCATCGTTCGTCGACCCGACGCTGATCGAGTTTCCGTCGTTCGACGGGCGCAAGATTCCGGCGTTCTACTTCAAGCCAAGAACCGCAAAGGAGGGTGAGAAGCGCCCCGTTATCATCAGCATTCACGGCGGCCCCGAGGGTCAGTACCGGCCGACGTTCACCGCCGGGACGCAATTTTGGGCGAACGAGTTGGGGCTTGCGGTGCTGCATCCGAACGTGCGCGGTTCGGCGGGCTACGGCAAGACGTACTTAAAACTCGACAACGCTGAGAAGCGCGAGGACAGCGTCAAAGACATCGGCGGACTACTTGATTGGATCAAAGAACAGCCGGACCTCGATCCCTCGCGAGTCGCTGTCATCGGCGGCAGCTACGGCGGCTACATGGTGTTGGCAACGCTGACGAACTTCGGCGACCGGATTAAAGCGGGCATCGACATCGTCGGCATCTGCAATTTCATCACGTTCATGGAAAAGACCGCTGCCTATCGAGTCGATCTGCGTCGAGCCGAATACGGCGACGAACGGAAGCCGGAGATGCGTGCCGTCTTTGACCGGATCGCTCCGCTGCACAACACCGACAAGATCAAATCTGAACTGCTGGTCATTCACGGCCGCAACGATCCGCGCGTGCCGTTTTTCGAGGCGGAGCAAATCGCAGCGAAAGTCCGAGCCGGCGGCCGATCGGTTTGGACCGTCTTCGCCGACAACGAAGGACACGGCTTCGCGAAAAAAGAAAACGCCGACTACCAACGCGCGGTCGAGGCGATGTTTTTGAAGAAACACCTGGGGCTGAAGTGATTGGGAGTGCGGTGTATCAGCACCGCTTTGGTTGGACTTCTGTTTCCTCGATCAAAAGCGGCTCCGCCGCGAAGGGAACGCGGCGATGCATCGCCGTACTCCAAATATGGCCCGCATCTTCATTCCACCGCTGCTGCGTCCTGTCACGGGTGGCCGAGACATCATCGACGTCGCCGGCCAAACGGTGGCTGAAATCGTTGCCGAACTCGATCGGCAGTTTCCCGGTATCCAGTCGCGATTGGTCGAAGGAGATCGCATCAAGCCGGGCTTGAGCGTCGGCATCGGAAGTCGAGTTTCCGCTCGCGGCTTGACGTCAAAGGTCGGCCCCGATGACGAAGTTCATTTCCTGCCGGCTATCGGCGGCGGTTAGAATCCGTACACGGATCAGGTTTTCTTGCCTGACCCAAATGGCAATGTCGCGTCAACCATTGACCGGGTCAGCCCGGAAAGGCTGACCAACTTTGGAGTGCATCATGTGTCGGCGGTGGGTGAGTAGAATTCGGTGGCTAGCGTCCTCGGCAGGATTTCTCCTTGTGATCGGACAGGTCTTCGCGGCCGATGACGGCAAGCGAGGCTTCGTCGAAAAGGTCTACAAAGACGAAGCGGGCGAGCACAAATACGTCGTGTTCGTACCGCCGAGTTATTCGCCGAGCAAACCTGTTCCTGGCATTTTGTTCCTGCACGGTGCCGGTGAGCGAGGTAACGATGGTCGACTGCATCTCAACATCGGCCTGGGTGGGATGGTGAAAGCTCGCGAAGCCACATTCCCGGCGATCGTCGTTTTTCCGCAGTGCGAAGACACTCGGGGCCGAGTGTTGCAAGGTTGGCTGGCCGGAACTCCCGATGCCGATCGAGCACTCCGAATTCTGGAACAGGTCGAGAAGGATTACCGCGTCGATCCCAAGCGGCGGATTCTGACCGGCTGGTCGATGGGTGGCTTCGGGACTTGGTCGATCGCGGCGGCCGATCCGTCTCGTTGGAGCGCGATCGCCCCGATCGCCGGCGGCGGTCAGGCCAAGTGGGCCGAGAAACTCAAAGACCTCCCAATCTGGGCGTGGCATGGTGACGACGATCATGCGGTGCTGGTGAATCGCTCGCGCGAAATGATCGAGGCGTTGAAGGGAGCTGGGGCCGCGCCGCGATTCAACGAGATCGTCGGCGGCGATCATGAATCGTGGCGAGTGGCATATGCCGATGATCGTCTGATCGCCTGGATGCTCGACCCCGCCAATGTCGATCCCGACAAACTGCCGGCTCCCAAGGAGAAACTCGCACCGACACCGGTCTACACGGAACAGTTCGTCCCGGCACTGGAAATCCTTGGTGCGATGTACGCTCGTCTCGGAAATCAGATGCTCGAAGCTTTGGCGTATTCGGCTCCGAAACAGATCCCCGCAGATCTGCTCAAGGGGCGAATCAATGACATCGTCGAATTCACCAATGTCGAAGGCTACGGTTTCCGCGTACAGTTTTCCGGCATCTCGTACAACAGTCAGTTGGACCAAGTGCGAGTGAAGGCAATTACGAAGGACCGCTTGAACCTGCAAGTCGGTCTGTCGAACGCGGTGCTGAATATCGGCGGCACTTGGGTCACGGGTGAAGATCATTCGGCGTCGGCGGGACCAATACAGGTCGTCATCGGTCATCGACGGCCCGTCTGGCTGGACATCGACGTGAAGCCGTATGTCGAGAACCGCCGCATTCGATTAAATCCAATCGCGTCGCGATTCGACATCCCCAATGACAACTGGTATGTGACCTCACCCGCCGGCGTGTCGGTCAGTGGCTTCGGTATGTCGCGTCAGAAGGTTTCCAGCGGACTCGTCAGCGGGTTGTACGGACAGAAGCAGCGCATCCAGCAGGAGGTGCAGAGTACCATTCCCAAGATGATCGAAACGGTCGAAAACAAAATCGCCGAGTTCAGCGAAGCGGGAACGTTTACCGATCGCTTCTGGCCGATCCCCGTCTACAAGCCGCGCACACGCGTTTTCCCCCAGGCGATCAGCACCGACGAGAACGGCATCACCCTTATCCTGGGTCTGACGGCCGCGTCGATGGATCTCCGCAATCCGCCGTCAAAGCCTGAAATCGTCGATCTCAAGACATCGCTGCCGGACGATTTGACTAAGCTGAGAAGCCTGCAATTCGGACTCGCCCCCGGAGTGCTCGAACCGCTGAGCGAGCTGTTGGTCAAAGCGGACGTGGGCCGCATCCATCTGCTCGACATTCCAGAGAATACATTCGCCAAGCTGGCCGATCGAGCCGCGCTGACTGCGGCGATTCCCGAATTGAAACGGCATGCGGACGTCGAGCTTTGGACGGAACTGTCGCTCGCCAGAGGTATCAGCACGAAAGACCAAATCGAAAAAGAAGGCCAGACGCGAGTCCAATTCCACACGCCGAAGCTGCTCATCACGATCTCGTTGAGGAAGGGGACGAAGAACTTCGAGTTAGCTCCCATCGTCGTGTTCGAGATCGACCTCAAACAAAACGGCTTCGCGGAACTGGTGAAACCCGATTCGCAATCGCGAGGCATCCGCTTCGGCTGGGACGGCGAGCCTCAGATCACCATCAATTGCCATTTTGCCAAGGGCTATCAAGCGGAAAACCAAACGATCGACAGCAACCAGATTGAAAGCTGGGTGAAAGACTGCTGGCAAGCCTGGACCAGCCTGTCTCCCATCGCGACTGCCAATGTGCCCGACATCGACTTCGGAATTTCGAAGCTCCGCCTCTCGAATGCCGGCTGGGCCTCGCCGCATCTCTTCGCGACCTTCGCTCCCCCCGGAGTCAAAGTCACCAACCTCACCGACGTCGATTTCATTTACGAAACCAAAGGCCCCTATTCGGACTGGAGCAACGCAAAATACAAACTCGAACCGGGCAAGACGCACGATTTCGAGATCTCCTACCCGCTGACCTACCGCCGCAACGGCGAGATCTACACGCTGGCCCCTGGCTCGCACTCCGAATTCCGCGTGCCGCTCAAAGGTGGTCCGCCAAGTTTGTTCCAAGCCCGTGAAAACCCATAGCACCGGATTCAAAACGGATTCCTCGCACCTGCGTCGTGCCGATTCTGAAACTGCCGGCTGGTCATGCTTCCGCTGCAGATCTTCGCCACCCAGAGCCGGGTGCGTCTTCCAAAAGCACTGGCAGACGAGGCCGTTCAATCATGCGATCAATGCTTCCGGAAACCGTCGACGTTGGGACACTCAAGCCTGCGACGCGATTCGATGGACCATTCCATCCAACGGACTGCGCACAGCGATCCCCGGTCGGTTCATGACATGCGTGTAGATCATCGTCGTGGAAACGTCGGCGTGACCCAACAACTCCTGAACCGTGCGAATGTCATGGCCGTCTTCCAACAAGTGCGTCGCGAAGGAATGTCGGAGTGTGTGCAGACTCGCCAGTTTAGACAGGCGGGCGGTTCGCACAGCTTTTTTGAACGCCTTTTGAATGGCCGATTCGTGAGCGTGATGGCGGCGCACGGCTCCGCTCCGCGGGTCGATGGAAAATCCCGCCGCGGGAAACACGAATTGCCAACTCCACGACCGATTCGCAGTCGGATGCTTCTCGGCCAAGGCGTATGGCAAAAACACATCGCCGTGCCCGCTGGCCAAATCCGCGTCGTGCAGCGATTTCACACGCTGCAAGTGCGCCTGCAACGGAGCCTCCAGCGGACGGGGCAGAACGGTCACGCGATCCTTTTCCCCTTTTCCGTCCCGAACTGTGATCTGCCGATACTCAAAGTCGATGTCTTTGACTCGAAGACTTAGGCACTCGCTCAGACGCAAACCGCTGCCGTAAATCAACCAGGCCATGAGTTGGTACGTTCCGCTCAATTCCGCGAGGACGCGGCGAACTTCGTCGCGCGTCAGCACCACGGGCAAACGCCTCGGACGTTCCGCTCGCAAGACCTGACCAAGATCGCCCAGCGGACGCTGCAAAATCTCCTTGAAGACAAACACCAACGCATTCAACGCTTGGTTTTGAGTGCTGGCCGACACCTTGCGTTCCACCGCCAGTAATTCCAGGAACGCTCGAACCTCCGCCTCGCCACGTTGCTCCTCGTCCACGTTCGCGCAATGCGCCGCGAAACGCTGCCACCATTGAGCATAAGCCTTTTCCGTTCGCGGCGAGTAATGCAAGACCCTCAATCGCCGGTGCAATCGCCCCACAACGGTTGATTCATCCAAACCAAAGGCTGTCGCCTCCGTGAGCTTGGCCGCGACCACGCCTTCACGCTGACCGCGCTGTTCCAACCATTTCTCACGCAACGCTGGAAAGCGGAATTCCTTGATGCCGCAGCCAAAATCCAGCAAATAACAAATCGCCTCCAAGCTCTGGAAAACCTGCCAATCCTTTTGCCCGCGTTCCGCCTGCCAATCCAGATAAGCCAGAACTTCGGCTTCCGTCGTTTGACGCACATCGTGGCGTCGCGATTTGACGAAAAACTCCAAACGCCGACTCAACCACTCGGCCTCGTTTTCGTTCCGCGCCAAACGGCCAATGGCATTCAACCCTTTCTCCAACCATTCACGATTCACCGGCAACCCAACATCGCTCCGTCGCGAGGCGCGCGTCGAACCGTCCACACCACGAATGGATTCCATTTCGTTCGTCACGATGTTCCCTTCTCATTTTGCGGGCCGCGAAATCCCCGATATTGGACTAACCCGACATCGAGATATTCGAATATCCCGCTGTCCGAGTGAAAAGTGACCGCCCGCCTGGAATACCAAAAATTCCTTGACAATTAAGAACTGCGACGGCAGGCTGCTTGACAACCCGACACGCGGGCAGCGTCGTCACCCGCCCTATCCCGACGTCGGGATACTCAACTGTTCGGCTATCGAAAGGAGACCATAATGAACCGCGCTCGCGTCATCGCCGTGCTATCCGCGTTCTCCGTCCTAGTCACCGGTTGCGCACCACAGCCGGACGGTCGCCAAGTATACCAACGTGGTGACGGCGGCGTTACTCAGGTTGACCGTTACCACGATCCATCGAGTAACACAACCTACTATGAGACAACTCGGTACGGATCACAAGCCGAATGGCAACAATCACAACCACCGGATCCCTATGTTGTCGGCGCAGTCGTCGTTTTCGCGATCGGCAAGGCCATTTACGACAACTGGAGCGCGGCCCCCGCACCCGCTGACGAGCGCGTTGCCATTCGCACTTCATACCCTTGTGTTCGCACCGTTGATTCAGCCGGAATAGCCAGCGAAATTGGTATTGCTCCGGGCGATATCATCATCGAGTACAATGGCATCTCGCTTCACGACGAAACATCAACGAACGATGCGTTGAAGCGGGCGATCAGTACGGCATCGCCTGCGAGCACTGTTTCCGTTAAGCTGATTCGTAATGGCAACCTCGTCGAATTGCAGGCAACGGGGGGACGGTTGCTCGGAATAAAGTTCACTCCGCAACGCTTCGAGTTCAAGCAGTGAGACGCAACCGAAGGAAGAAACCAATGAATGCATCGCTCGCAATCTCTCACATCCGCCGTGGCAACGATCGATCTAGGATCGAATACTATCGTTCGTTCATTCCGGTCGCTGGGATTATTGGAGGCGCACAAATCGACGTCAGCCGGGCGAATATGGTAAAGGATCTCAAGGACGGCAAGAGAGTGATTACCGTGATTCAGTCGGACAACAAATGGATCGAAGGATCTGACGTTCATTTGACCGCAAGTGGATATGTTCGCACTGATCACAATGATACTAAAGAGGACAATCTTGGGGAACTTCCCGAAATCGAGGGTCAACTGTTCAATCGGCCTTGACGCCGAACAGCGCATTCAGAGTCGAAACAGGGACGCAGGTTTCCCGAAGGAAAGGCCGAACCATCGATTGCAACCGAGCGGCGGATCGGGTCGGTCCTGATGGCAAGCCTTTTTGGCCGCCGCCGGTTGAATCGTGTCGTTAGGCCACTTTGGACGCGCATATGAAATCAAAGACCATCAGCATCGCAGCGGGAGTTCTATTCGTTGCCTCGCAGGTGTTCTTGTTCCTCGGGTTGGACAGCGAGCGGCGACCGACGACGATTC
>VGZH01000023.1 GCA_016872645.1 Planctomycetota bacterium
CTCTGATGTTTCTAGCAGCGATCGCCCATGTCCGATTCTGGCATCCAACTCGGTTGACGTGGTTAGACGAAGTTGATTCATCCGCTGCTGCGCCCGTTCAATAGAGACAGTGACCTCCTGAAAGACGTCTTGACGGACTTCGCGGAATTTCAATATCCAACCACGCGACGTTCTGCAATTTCGGCCGGTGCTTGATACATGACATTTCAAGGAGGAATTCGATGGATCAGAATCTTGTCATCATAGGCTATCTCGATGCCGGAACCGGAAGTCTGATATTTCAGATTCTGGCTGCCAGCCTCGTGAGCGCTGGGGTCGTTTTTGGCGGCGTGGTGACACAATTGCGCAGCTTCTTCTCACGCGTAGTACTTCGACGTCGACCGGAACAGCCCGTGGGCGAGTCTCCGGTGTCGTCCGACAAAACAGTCATTGCTTTACACGGCGAGAAGACGCAGGAGTCGGTGACGCACCGCAAGGCGGCTTGATCGCGTGGAGTATTCTGAAATCAGGCCGGGCAGGCATGAAGCAAACCCGACGATCGGTCACTTTCCCGCGCATGCGGGAATTCGTATTGAGTTCTACAAGGATGTGTCCATGGCATTCGCGGCACGTGTGCCCGGTTCATTTCGAGATCCCAGTGGCTTCGTCTTTTCGCGACAAGGCATCGTTCATCGGCAGATCGCGCCATCCTATGCCCCGCAATACGAGCGACTGATTTCGAGTGGGCTGTACGACGAGCTTGTAAGTGACGAGTTGCTGCTTCCGCACCAAGAGCTCGATGTCCGACTGGCCTTTTCGGAGGAAGCCTACAAAGTTCTCCGACCTGCTCAGCTTCCATTTATTTCTTATCCGTTCGAGTGGAGCTTCAGTCAACTCAAGGATGCCGCACTGACCACGCTGCGAATCCAGCGTGCGGCTTTGAAGCGTGGGATGACACTCAAAGACGCGAGTGCCTACAACATCCAGTTGTTCGATGCGCGGCCGGCACTGATCGACACGCTCTCGTTTGAGTTTTATGAGGCTGGCAGTCCGTGGGTTGCCTACCGGCAGTTTTGTCAGCACTTCCTGGCTCCGCTGGCTCTGATGAGCCGAACCGATGTCCGTCTGGGCCAGCTTTTTCGCACCTATATTGATGGCGTGCCGCTCGATCTCGCTTCGCGACTGCTCCCGTATCGGACACGCTTCGGGCTTGGTCTGGGGTTGCATGTGCATGCTCATGCCAAGGCCCAACAAGTGTACTCCAATCATTCGTCGTCGGACAAAGCGCGTCCCTCACGAGGCATGTCGTTCAAAGCGCTTCAGTCGCTGGTGACGCATCTCGAACAAACGATTTTGGGATTGAATGCGCCCACTCAGCAGACGGAATGGGCGGACTATTACGACGCCAACAACAATTACGGCAAGGACGGGCTCGATGCCAAAGAACGAGTGGTCCAGAGCATTCTGGCGGATCGTCCCCCCAACACCGTTTGGGATCTGGGAGCGAATGACGGCCGTTTCAGTCGATTGGCTCGCGGGGCGGGTGCCAGTTCGGTGGTCGCCTGGGACATCGATCCGAACTGCGTGGATGCGAGCTATCGCCAAGTCATCGCTCATCGTGAGCAGGGCCACTTTCCGCTCCTTTTAGATTTGACGAATCCCAGCCCCGCGATGGGTTGGGCACATCGAGAGCGACTGTCTTTGGCCGAACGAGGGCCGGTCGATGTTGTCTTGGCTCTCGGGTTGATTCATCACCTGGCCATCTCGAACAACGTGCCGCTGTCCCAGGTGGCCGCCTATTTTCGAACGCTGACTCGGCGACTCGTCATCGAGTGGGTTCCCAAGGAGGACTCTCAAGTCCGGAAACTCCTGGCGACACGGCCAGACATTTTTCCGGACTACGTTCAGTCGAAGTTCGAGGCTGACTTTGCCAACCAGTTTCACATTCTGCAAAAGGTCTCCGTGGAGGGAACATGCCGCACACTGTATCTGATGGAATCCCAGCCAAGCTGATGCCGAAATGGGAAGACGCACATCCGTGGCTGCTTCCAGCGTTGGTGGTCATGTCATTGGGCTCGAGGAACGTCAATTATTTTACGCTGGCCGACGTGCTCGCCATGCTCGGACTCACATTGTTGCCAATCACGGTCGGCTTTCTGGTGTTGGTGTTCATCCGGCGCAGCGCGCGCCATGCAGCATTGCTGACTTCGTGGATCAGCCTTCTGGTCTTCTACTACGGCTCGCTGTGTGATGGCCTTGCGACCATTCCCAACGGGGGCGGTGCCGCACTTCACCATGGCGTACTGATTTCGATTGGCGTAGGAGTGACGGCGGTCATCTGGAATCTTGCCGGAGAATTGAAATCGCTCTCGAAATTCGTATCGCTGACGATGTTGATCCCGCTGCTGTGCTTCAGCGCAAAACTTGGAATGATTTTGGTGCGGGAACCGCGATTACCGCAGATCGACTTTGCAAAGACTTCTACGGCTTTGTCTGAAGTCGCCTCTGCGGAAGATGGCCGCCCCGACATTTACTACATCGTTCTTGACAGCTACAGCCGCGGTGATGTCCTTCAGAAGTCCTACGACTTCGACAATTCCGAGTTCTTAGACGGACTCCGTCAACGCGGATTTTATGTGGCCGAAAAGAGCAGCACGAACTACACCATGACGGCTTTTTCGCTGTCATCAACTCTCAACATGCGCTATCACGAATCGTTCAATCCTCAATGGGGATTCAAGTCACTCGCCCAAATGCTGCGGGTCCATGAGGTTGGACAAAATCTGCGCGACTGCGGATATCAACTGATTCACTTCAATACTTACTTTATGCCGACAGCCTGCTCCGAAATTTCTCATCTGTCGCTTGGTGAGCCAACAACGTGGCTTCCCGTCGGAACTCGCACGTTGGCGATTCAAATGATTAGTCACAGCGCTTTTAACTTTTGCTATGGAGGAGAGAAAGGGATCATCGCCGCAGAGCATCGTCGCGCTTTCAGGCAACTCGCGGAGATACCGAAGTTACGGGGGCCGAAGTTTACTTTCTGCCATCTGATCACTCCGCACAAGCCGTATGTCTTTACCCGCGATGGCCAGACCGATTGGAATCTCGACCAAACCAGTCCAAAAGTCTACGTCGATCAAGTCGTCTACTTGAATCGGGAAGTGATGCGCACGATCGACGCCATCCGCTCGAAGAGCAAGACTCCACCCATCATCATTGTCCAATCGGATCACGGTCCGGGCCGCAACTTGGTGAAGGGCAGTTTGGATCATGTGCAGGGGCGAATTCCGATTCTCAACGCGTATCTTGTTCCCGAGTCGATGCGGAGCGAACTGTATCCGACGATCACTCCGGTCAACACTTTTCGGCTGCTGTTCTCAAAATGCTTTGGGTTTGACTATGCGCCGCTGCCCGATCGGAATTTCCTCATTCACGAAACGATCTGGTCGAGCATCATGGAAGTTTCCGACAAGGTCCACGACGGGACACCGGAGCCAGGGCTGCTGAGCCCGGCGGCTCTCTCCAAGGTGAATTCAATTGCCAAAGGAGAAGCCACGACTCAAATGGACTGATCGTCGTCTCAAAAGTTGCCAAATCGCGGTGATTCCGCAATCAAAAATGTCGTTGCTGAATATTTTCATCGACCAGATTATGGCGTTGGCTAAGGATAGCCAGATATGTTCATCCGACCCAAAGCGAACGCACGGCCGTACCCTTCGTGATGTATGGCCCCCAGGCTGCGGACTCAGAATTGAAAGGTCTGCCATGTGGTTTCCAACTTTGAAATGGATTTATCGCGCGTGGCGCTATCGCCTCGCGACTGAACGAGACGAGATCGCGTTTGTCCGCAGCCATCTTGGTCCAGGGGATGTCGCGATCGATATCGGTGCCCATAAGGGAGCTTTCTCCTATTGGATGGCGCGGCAGGTTGGGCCTCGCGGTCACGTTTTCTCTTTTGAACCACAGCCCGTTTTGGCCAACCGTTTAGTGCAGTTGGTTCGAGGCCAGAATTGGTCTCAGGTGACAGTGGAAAATCGCGCGCTTTCGTCTCAAGAGGGAGTTGCGACTCTCTCGGTCCCGGGAGGTAAGCCATCGCCCGGTGCCACGCTTGAGCCACGTGACGTGAACCTCTGCGAACAGATCACTGTGCCGGTCTCGACGCTCGACAGCTATTTTGCCGATCGCCAAGTCTCGGCCATCAAACTGGTGAAGTGCGACGTGGAGGGGCATGAGCTAGAGGTATTTCGAGGTGCCGCTCAGTTGTTGCGACAACACAAGCCGCTACTGCTCTTCGAGTGTGAAACTCGACACCGCCAGGACGGTCGCTTGGACGACGTCTTCCGATTTTTGATCGATCTGGGTTACCGGGGCGAGTTCTTTCGACAGGGCAAGCTCACGAGCCTCCAACAGTTTGACCCGGTGATCCATCAAGCTGACCCGGAAAACGCTGCGTACGCCAACAATTTCGTATTCACCGCGACGGCATAGTTTCTTCGCCGCAAAGGATTGCCATGCGATTCAAATACCTGATGAAAACCCTGCTGAGCCCCTTCACCGTTCGGATTCGAGCGGGAGCGCTACAAGGTCGGCGATGGGTCATAGCCAGCGGCAGCCGCTTCGTGAAGGGCACCTATGAGCCGATTCAGTCGGAGGCGTTTCACCGGCTGATCCATCCCGGCAGTGTGGTCTTCGATGTCGGCGCGCACGTCGGCTACTACACCGTGCTGTCGTCGGTCTTGGCCGGCCCGAGTGGCCAAGTTATTGCCTTCGAGCCGCTACCAGCCAATCTCAAATATCTCCGCCGGCACTTGCAATTGAATGCCTGCGGCAACGTGCGAGTTCTGACGAACTGCGTCGGCGAGGGTTCGTCAACAGCAAGGTTCGATGATTCACACGGCACCGGCGTTGGCCATCTGGCGACCGCAGGCAGGCTCGAAGTCCAAGTCCGTTCGTTGGACGAGATGGTCGAATCCGGAGAACTCCCGATTCCGCAGTTCATCAAGATCGACGTCGAAGGTGCCGAGTTGCTGGTGCTCCGCGGAGCGGAACAATTGCTGCGACGACATCACCCGACGCTGGTCCTTTCGACTCACAGCGACGACTTAGATCGAGCTTGTTTGCAGCGGCTGTCCGAGTTCGGCTACGAGGTCGAGCATCTCGAAGCGGACGTGCTTGTTGCGCGAGTCAAGCTCGCCACAGCAATTGCCGCTTGAGAACAAATTGATCTCGAACAGTTGGATCGTCCGTGGCGGTACGAGCGATTCAGTCGGATGGATTTCCGATTCTCGGTGAACCCTTCGGTGCATAGCCCACCGCTGACGACCCAATCATGAAACTCGCCGTCTGGCTGCCCAATTGGATCGGTGACGTCGCGATGGCGACGCCAGCATTGCGTGCGCTGCGGGATCATTTCGTCGGCGCGGAGATCGTGGGCATCTTGCGTCCGTATGTGGCCGACGTGCTGGCCGGGACGACGCTGCTTGATCGCCTGTGGATTCACAAACTCAAGCAATCTCGTGCGGACGCTTGGAGGTTTCTACGAGCACTCCGTCGGGAACGCTTCGATCAGGCGGTCGTGTTGCCGAACTCCTTGCGTTCCGCCGCGTGGGCGTGGGCATCTGGAGCGAAACGGTCGCTTGGCTACGCACGCAATGGACGCAGCGTTCTGCTGACCGATCCGATTCCTGCACCGTCTTTGTCAGTGCCACATCCGGTGCTAGATGAGATGTTGCAGTTGGTCGCGCAGCTTGGCTGTCAAACGCTGTCACGGCAGTTGGAACTCGCGACGTTACCGCGCGATACGGAACAGCTGACGGCATTTTGGAAACGTCATCCGGCTGCGGACTCCTCGAATTGTGTCTGCCTCAATTCCGGTGGGACTTCAGGTGCTTCCTCGGCGAAAGATTGGCCGACAGAATCCTTCGCGGAATTGGCGCGTCGCCTCGCCGTCGAACTTGGCCAAACGGTCTTGGTTGTTTGCGGTCCCAACGAACGCGCGACGGCCCAACGTATTGTCGCCGAAGTCGCACATCCGCAGGTCGTGAGCTTGGCCGGAGAAACTGTGAGCATCGGACTGACAAAGGCCGCGATACGCGACTCGCGATTACTGGTCACAACGGATTCCGGACCTCGGCACTTTGCCGCTGCGTTCCGGGTTCCATGCCTGACACTCTTCGGGCCGACGCACATCAGATGGAGCGAGACGTTTCATCCGCTGGCTGTTCATCTGCAACACCGGTTGGATTGTGGTCCGTGCCAACAACGAGCCTGCCCACTCAAACATCATCGCTGTATGCGCGAGCTGACCGTCGACCACGTCTTCAGCGAGATCGTCCGGCGCTGGCCAAGTTCCTCCGCTCAAGTTTCCAAGGTCGCATGAGGCTCTTAGCGGAGTGGTTTGGTGATAGGTAGGTCATGGAAGAACACACATTGACGATCCGGTCAATTGGCCACATGATCCGACTTTATTTTGTTACTTGGCTTCGCAAGGGATGGCGATGAGTCATGGTGTCGATTCGCTCCGAACAGGATTTCCAAGAACACTCGTTTTCGCAGGAGGTTTCCGTCTGCGGACTGCACGAGGAGCAGCAGACTGAGCCTCAGTCGATCGCGGCATGGCCACTGATCTTGGAACGACGCTCTGCGGACTTGGCGATCAGGCAGTCGCTGGTTCGTCGAATGATTTACGACTGTCGGCTTTCGAGGCCGCTTGTCGATCGGCTCTGGAATGACCTCGACTCGTTCGCTCAACGGGGGCGAGTCTTATCTGATCGAGCACGCGCTCAAGTGACGGCAATCCGTCTGGATGACGGGGAAATCCAACACTCCTCGCACCTGCCACCGGGGCCACATGCTCGAAGACTGTCGCAACCTGCGATCGATGAAGGGGTTCTCAAGCGATTCCGTCTTTGCGGTTGGTGGCATACGTCGGGGCACATGTTTTTGCCAACGCGTGCGCAAAATTGCTGGGGTTATGGGCGTAAACTTTTGAAGGTCGGTCTCTTAACTCCCCGGCCATTGGCGATGATTGAAGAGCGTGCAGGTCCGTTGCGATTTTGCTCGTCTGTGCTGACGGAATTTGTTCCAGGAATCAATTTGGATCGCTTTGTCCAACAGACGGAACCTTCGACTCAAGAACTGAGTCGGTTGGCCGAAGACTTTGCAGAGATGTGGTTCAAATTTGGCCAATTGCGGTTGTCGCATGGCGACTTTTATCCTGGCAATCTGCTCGTCACACCAGATGGTCGGCTTCAATTGATCGATCTCGACCGCATGAACCAACACTGGTTCCGTCACCGCCATTTGCGGCAGCGCGAGAAAGACTGGAAGTGCTTTCAAGAACGGTCGCAACAAGTGCCAGCCCTTTGGGCGGCATTCCATGCGGCTGTCTTGCGACGTGAATCCCAAGCGGTTGGCAACGAACAAGGAGTGTAATTCATGAGCCAAGTCGAACATGATCAGGCCCGCGGGAAACCGGGCAAAGCAGTGCCGATTACTCTTTCGTTCGACAAGTTATATCAGCAGGACTCAATTGCTGTGCGAGGCCTATTGCAATGTCTGCGCGAGATCTCCAGTGAAGGTCCAACATTTGTCTTATTGCTGGAGTCCTCACTGGATGAACGTTGCGTCAATGACAGAGACATTGACCTTCTGGGGACGACTACTGCTGTCGAATCGCTGTTGGCAGCCTGCTTCTCCTGGGCACAGTCAGGACGTTGCCACTTTCGTGTGACGCGGAAAAGAGAGGGCAATGTCGGCTTGGCTCTCTTCTCTCGATGTGGCAAGTTCCGCATTCAATTCGATCTTTTCACCGAATTGTGGCAACTGAATGGCGGGCGCTGCGGGTTACGTTTTGAGGATGTCGCCCACCTGTTGCCCCCTGGGCAGCCGGGTTTCGTGCGATTGCCTGTGCCCGTTGAGGCCGCAATTTACTTGCACAAGTACGTTGTGAAGAGAAGGTCGATTGAATCGAACAGGATCCGCCAACGATTGAATGGCTATTCGTCTGCCTGCCGACAAGCAGGGGCAATGGAGTCCGCCGACGATCTCGATGCCGTGTTGCAATATGGGCGTGTCGAGCCTGCGGCGCTGATTCGCGCCATACAGTTGCTTCGGTCGTACAACGTCGTTCCTTCGCTGACGAATTCTTGGCAATCAATGCGACGGCACTGGATCGCTCGCTGGCGACGATGGTGGTTCGGAGTAACTCGCCATCCGGCAGTGATTTCGTTCATGGGGTGCGATGGCGCGGGAAAGACGTCGCTCTCCGAGGGTCTGTCAAAGGAATCAAGCCTACCGGTCATCCTAAAGCCATTCGTTGGACGAAACCTGTATCGCAAATCGCTGATTTATCGCTTATTCGGAAGCTTTGTCCGACGAAGCCTGTCGATCAATCGGGACCGCTTTGACGAGAAGTGTTGTCTTCCGTTGTACCTTCAAGCAGCGGGGCATCTCCGGCGAAAAGTTTATTGGCGTCAACTTTTGGGTAGCCAGAAGCTGCTCGTGATGGATCGCACATTGGTGGACCTGCTTTACACACAGCGTCTTTCGGACGAGGCAAAATTTGGACGCTGGGTTCGCCTTGCGGACTACTTCGGAATCCGACTACCGACCGTTCACTTCGTCGTGGACTTCGAACGACTCCACGCTCGCAAAGCGGAATGTTCGGAGATCGCTCACCGACAATACGACGAGGACATGTTTTGGTTTCATGTTCGGCGCGTTCCGACGGATTACACCGTCTTCAGCAATTGCGGGACGTTCGATGACTCCAAGACAGCGCTGACTCACGTCATTCAAGCGAATTGGCCTCGACGGCGCGCGGCGTGATACTCAACGGCGTTTGATTCCTTGGACTCATGGAAGTTTGACTGACCTCTTCGGCTTTTTTTCGGATGGATCTGCCCACTCAAACATCATCGCTGTATGCGCGAGCTGACTGTCGATGACGCCTTCAGCGGGATCGTCCGACGTTGGCCAATTTTCTCTAATCAAGTTGCTAAAGTCGCGTGAATGCTGTGTGAATCATTGCTCGTGCAGTTTGATCGTTGGCGTGGTTGATGTGACCACAATGCCGATGACATTGGCAAGCGGGAGGCCGCGCTGATGGAGTTCACTCAAGACACTGGCGGCATCCTTTTGCGGCACACCGGCCAACAGCCCTCCTGATGTTTGTGGGTCGAAGAACCACGGAGGGAGTGAGTCGGCGCTCTGAATGCGATGAGATTGTCGAGCGTTGTCGGGGTGCAGAGTGCTGAGGAGTCCGTTTTCGGCAGCCGTGACGAAGCCTCTGAAAATCGAAACCGCCGATGCATTCAAATGGGCTGAGACGCGGCTCGCGTCGAGCATTTCCAGCAGATGACCGGCGAGGCCGAAGCCGGTGATGTCCGTGCAGGCACGAACGCCGAACTTCGCGAAGACTTCGGCCGCCGACTTGTTCGCGATCAGCATTTGTTCGATGGCCTCGTCGAAGTGCGCGGCCGAGCATTCGCCGCGCATCCAGGCGGCCATGACGGCTCCCGTACCGATCGGTTTTGTCAGGATCAGTACATCGCCCGGGGCGAGATTGCCTTTGCGAAAGAGCTGATCCTCATCCGCGTAGCCCGTCACCGAAAAGCCGAGTGACAGATCGTGTCCCTCGGACGTGTGTCCGCCGGTCAGTACGACACCGAGTTCCTCGAACGTGCGGGTTGCTCCCGCCAGCACTTCGCGCAGTTGAGCGGCTTGAATTGGCCCGCGGGCGTAAGGCAGCGTCGCAATCGCCAGCGCGGAAAACGGCCGAGCATTCATCGCGTACAAATCGCTGACCGAATGCAGTGCGGCGATCCGGCCGAAGAGATACGGATCGTCGAGGAACGCTCGGAAGTAATCGACGGTCTGCACTTCGACGAGCTTGTCGGCGGCGATGCCGAAGGAGTCGGCTCGCACGCGATGCACGGCCGCGTCTTCGCCCGCCAGCGTCCCCAGCAGCACTCTCGGATCGTCGGGGATCTTCAAATCGCAAAGGACCGACGAGAGCACGTCGCCACTGACCTTCGCTCCGCATCCGCCGCAACGCATCAGATGCGCGGCGGTCATGCCAGCCCGATGCACGAGCGAGGGGTTGTCCGATCCCGACCCCTCGCTGTCGCTTCGAGCTGGTTTCAAACCGAAGGTTTCCAGCCACGCGCGATCGATGCGTTCCTTCCAGCGACGCACGAGACGTCCCTTTGTCGCAAACGATCCGTAGCTCAGGATCGCTTCGCCGTCCGACGTATTCATCAAGCACAAACAATTCCGCTGCGGACGAAACGGTGTGAGAGGTCGTTCATGCAGAAACTCGCGTACGTTTTCGAAGAGGACTCGCCCTTGCCGTACGGCGTGAACTCCGTTCCGCGGCAGTTGAGGTTGCGGCAGAAAGCTCACGCAGTCTCCGGTGCCAAACACGGCGGCATGGCTGTGTGACTGCAAAGTATCCCGAACCAGCAAGAAACCAGAGTCATCGATGCTCAACGCACTCGTTCGGAGGAACTCTGGTGGTGCAGCCGGAGTCGCCCACAACACACCGTCGCACGCGAGTTCTTGTCCTGACGCCAACCGCAGTCGTCCGGAATTGCCGCCGAGCACGCATGCATCGAGTTGGACGTTGATGCCGGCGGCGCGCAGGCGTGTCTCCATCATGCGAGCCGCGCGATTCGGAAAGCTGGGGAGCAATCGGTGATTCGCTTGCAACAACGATAGCCGGAAGCCGGCCGACTTCGACAGTCGCCTCTGAATCGCCAATGCCAGCTCACAACCGCTCGCTCCACCACCGACCACGGCGAGATGAAACGGCCGCGGTGATTGCGTGAGCGATGTTTCGAGTTGCTCGAGCTGCCGAGTGAATTGGCCAAGCGGTCGCATCGAGAACGACCACTCACCTTTGCCCCAACCTGTTGGAGCGGCGGGAAGTGAACCCAGCCCCAACGAGAGGACATCAAACGTCATCTCCGGACGATCCGCGAATTCGATTCGTGAGTTCGCCGCATCCACTCCCGTGACTCGCGTCGCGACGAACCGCGCATTGGCAGAACGGCAGAGCCGCACCAGATCGAGCGAGATCTCATCCCAGCGATAGTCTCCCGCGATGTACCCCGGAACCATCGCCGAGTACGGAATCTCGGCGGCCTCAGACACGAGCGTCACGGCGACTCCCGGCCACGGCGACATTCGCCAGCGCTTCAGGAACACCAGATGCGCGTTCCCCGCGCCGACGAGCACGACATGCTTTTCGATCGGGACCGAGTTGTTCATGAAGTCTCCGACCGTTTAATCAAACAGCGGTCGCCAGCGGTCGGCGAGTTTCATCAGCTCGGCGACATCTTCCGCTAACAACGTTCGCTGCTCGACGCCGCGATCAACGGCGGCTCGGTAATGCGTGCGAAAGTCCTCGAAGTCGCGATACCGTTCGAGCAACGCCGGGCGAGGATCGCCGAGCTTCTCGCGTTCGGCCTTCGTCTTCACGAACGAGATGTAGCCTCCTTGCAGGCCGAGCATCTCACCTTCCGCCCCGACGCTGCGGTTCCGCGTGTTCCAACTGGTGTAGGTCGCGATCGGCACGGCGATCGCCGGCAACAGCAGCGTGCCGAGTTCGTTGTTGTCGGTCCCGCACTTCGGAATGCGGACGACGTAGCTGCCGCGACTGATCGGCGGCTCAATCGTTGAACGCCGGAAGCGATAGAACTCCGGGCCGCGATCGAGATGCTCCGGCTGTTGAATGACTTCCGGATAACGCACGCCGGGGATTCCTTGCCAACCGCTTTCGGATTCGCGCCAACCGACCAGCGTTCCATCCGCGATGCGCGGATGAGTACTCGGCGGCGGTTCCTTACCGGTGCGAACCCACTCGTCGAGTGCGGTCAGCAGCGCTCGCAACAGCGGACGATAGTCTGCCGGGTTCGTGAGGAGCTGTCCGTTTCCCGGAGCCGTACCCGCGATGCCGCTGCCGGCTCCGTGCTGCGTACCACCGAAGCAGTAGACGCGAACTTCGGGAGGCAACTTGGCGTCACGCTCGCCGCGCGGGTCTGTGTGAACCAGCGAGCCGGCGCGATGCCAATACTCGCTGCTGCTCTGAGTGTGCATGACTTTCGGCACGGTGCCGCGCGCGCGATCGCGATGCAGGATACCGTCTTCACGTCCAGTGAAGGGATCGGTCTCATCGCCGTAGGTGAACGGGAATTGGTCCGCCGGAAAAAGGTGGTTGTCGTGCTGTCCGTTGTGCCGAGTCGGCGATGCGAAGCGATGATTGAAAAAACCGAGTCCTCCCCCCGCGACGTGCGGGATCACCCCGTCGAAGACTTGTCGGTTCGACTCATCGGCGTTGAATCCGTCGTACAAAAACTGTCGCAGGCAACGCCCAGACTGCGAGACGCCAAAACCGTACGCCCGCCACAAGCTATCCCGACGCACGGGCGAGGGATTGCCTTTGTCTTCGACACGTTCAACCCTTCGCTGGCTCGTCGAGCTAGTCTCTGCAAGCCGCAGCGGATTCTTCTCGGACTTTTCGTGTTTAAAAAACGCCAGCAGATCGCGAATGCCCGCCAGGCCGAGTCCCTGCACGATCGGACCTTGGGCTTCGTAAACCACTTCGTAGATGTACCCCGGCTGCACTCCTCCGGCGACGACAAGATCGATCACGGGTAATTGCCCGCGCTCACCGTTGTCCTCGACCCAGCGTTTTTCGAATCGCCACTGTTTGCGCGGGATGGCGACTCGTGCATCCTTCTCGCGAGCACGCCACGTCAGGACCGCCTCTCGTTCACCCCGTTCGGTTGGTTCGTAGCAGCCTTGATTGGCCCACATCGCCAGTGTGTGCCGTTCGGCCGCCGCCTCAATCACGAATTCAGCGCGGACTGTTCCGATGATGGGCTGACCGTTTTCCATTGCAACCGGAGCGTTCAGTCGCAGCCGTCCGCTTCCTGGCTGAGTCTCCGCAATCCAACCGCTCCACAAGACGACGTAGCCCTTCCGCATCAAAAATTCTTCGGCTCCCGTGTTGAACATCCCCAGTGCCAGCTTGTTCCCGCGATTGTTAACGTCGTACAGGATCGCTCCGTTCGCTTTACTCAAGTCCTTCGGAGCGAGCCATTCAACATCGGTTGAGAACTCAACGAGTCCGGCGTCGTTTCTCGGGGCCAACTCCAAGTCGATCACTGTTTGGTTGGCGACGTGCTTGGGATCAACCGCAAAGAAAGCCTTGCCGCGCAGCCGTTCGTATGCGCCGACTCCGTCAAAGGCTCGCCCTTCGAGATACGACTCGCGCGTTTTAATTTCAACCCGCGTGACCGCGGCATTCAAACAAGCTGGGATGAGAATGAAGACGAACACTCCACAAATTCGTCGATTCATGGCATCGGCTCCTCTCTTTGATCCATCATTGTCTCGCTTCGTTTCTTTGTTGCCTTCCGTTGAGAATCTTTTGAACAGAAGGCAACACAGAGAACGTCGGCGTTCGCGGAGTTGCGTTCGTTGATCTGCACGCAGACTCTTCAAAACGAGATTGCTGCGATGACTCACCCGGCTTTACGTTTCGTCAGTTCACCGTAGACGTGTTCGATATTCTCAACTCGAGTCTTCGCATCGACTCCAGTCCAATCTTTGTAAAACGGGACATCGAGTACCTTTTTGATGTCATCGAGTGATTTGCCTTTGTCGATGGCCATCTGAACCGCCTCACGCAGTTCGACGAACCAGCGTTTTTGAGTCGCCAGCAGGTCTTTCCCCGTCATCTCGCCGTGGCCAGGGCAGACGACCTTGATCGGGAGTTCTTGGAGCTTTGTCAGCACGCCGATCCAGCTTTCGGTATTCGAGTCGCCAGCGTAGTTGAACGCTCCGTTCACACAGGCGTCGCCGGTGAAGACGATGCCATGCTTCGGCAGCCAGGCGACCGCATCACCGGCCGTGTGGGCATGGCCGAAATGCAGCAACTCGACGCGCTGTGTGCCGTCGTCGATCACCAGTTTCGTTGGGAAGTACAACGAGGCGGGAGCGTACTTGAGCCCCTCATGCCCGAACTCTTTGGGGTTATCCTTCTGTGACTGTTCGAAGCCGGCACGGCCTTTGGTCTCGAACAGGAGTTTGCTGTTTTCGGAGGCAACCGGGGAAGCTCCGATGTTGACGAAGATTGGATTACCGTCGGCGTGATCGCCGTGGTAATGCGTGTCGAAGACGTAGCGAATCGGCTTGTCGGTCGTCTTGCGAATTTCCTTGATGACCGCCTCGGCCTGAGTCGGGAAACTGGCTTCGATGACCAGCACGAAGTCCTTGAAGATGATCCAGCCTTGATTGCTGCCGAGGAACTTCGGTTCGGTCTCCATCTTGCGGAAAAAGACTCCTGGAGCGATTTCGGATACCACGGTTTCCGTGGCCTTAAACCATCCGGAGGCCCAGCCAGAAAGACCGATCAAAACGAAGGCGGAAAGTAGAGTCAGGCCGGCACGTCGATGTCGCTGCTGCATGATTTCTCCTTGATGAAAATCGCGTCACTCATGGAACCGACCTTCTAACAAAGTCTCAGTCGAACGTCGAACTCGGCACCACTTCTTGTTTGTCAGCGGTCGAAACGGTCGATTACAACTCGCTCTGTGATTGTGCCGCGACTCAGGCGGCAGTCGATTTTTCTGCGCCACATCCTTTTGCGAGGTTTTCGCGATGTCTGCTCGTCCCGCTCCTGCCGGTGCTGCTCCGCCGCCACCCAATCTTAAACGCGACTCGTTTGGCGATCATCGCGAACTGGAGGTCAATAAGATCTTCCGCGCCATGGTCAAGCACAAAGCGTCTGACCTGCATATGCAGGTGGGCAAGCCGCCGACCTTCCGAATCCGTGGCTCGCTGGTGCCGCTCGACATGGAGCCGATCTCCAAAGAAAAAATGGCCGACTTGCTCATGCCCATGATGGACGAGCGGTTGACCTCCATCTACTGGAGCGAAGGTGGCTCCGACTTCTCGCACGTGGTCGAAGTGGATGGAGACAAATGGCGGTTCCGCGTGAACTTGTTCGTGCAGTTGGGACTGCCCGGCATGGTCAGCCGAAAAGTCGAACGCAACATTCCCAACTTCGAAGGCCTGTACCTGCCGCCGATCATCGAGCAACTCACGACCTACGACCAAGGCATGGTGTTGCTCGCCGGTGTGACCGGGTCGGGCAAGTCGACGACCATCGCCTCGATGCTGGACTTGATCAACCATCGCAAGAACGTCCACATCTTGACGATTGAAGACCCGATCGAATTCGTCTACACGCCCGACAAGGCTCTGATCAACCAGCGTGAGATCGGCATGGACGTGAAAGACTTTCACATCGCCATGAAGCACGCCGTGCGACAAGACCCGGACATCATGCTGGTGGGTGAAATGCGCGATCAAGAGTCCTTCGGCACGGCGATCCACGCCGCCGAAACCGGGCACTTGGTTTATGGCACGATCCATGCCTCCAACGCGCCCTCCACGATTGGCCGTATTCTGGATCTGTTCCCGCAAGACATGCACAAAGCTCTGCGGAGTGCGATGGCCTTCAACATGAAGGGCATTGTCGCCCAGAAACTGATCCGCACTGTCGTCGATAAGCCGGCGCGCGTGCCGATCATCGAGTTGATGCTCTTCAACGGCACCGTCCGCAAGCTGGTCTTGGAGGAGCAGGACGGCAAGCTGGCCGCCGCTATCCGCATCTGTCGAGAAGAAGGCATGCAACTGTTTAACGACTCGCTAAAGAGCTTCATCGATCGCGATTTGATCAGCCGCGCCGACGCTTTCGAAATTTCGCCCAATGTCGAAGAATTGAAGATGGCTCTCAAAGGCATCGACGTCAAAAGCGCGGCGATTCTGTAAGTTCATAGCCCCGCCTTCAGGCGGCAGCAGGAGTCGAAACGCGCCGCTTGAAGGCAGAACTACGAACCATGAACAAACTCCATCGAGTTTCCATCATCGGCTTGGGCACGATGGGTCACGGTATCGCTCAGACATTTGCGATGGCGGGCTGCGACGTCACGGGTTTTGACGAAGTCCGAGCCACAGGAGAATCGTTGCACGATCGCATCCGTCAGAACCTCCAGGACTTCGTCGAAGCAGAACTGTTTCCAGTGAATCAGATCGATGCGACTCTCCGACGGATTCGAGTCTGCGAAGCACAAGCCGAGGCCGTGCGTGACGCACAATTCGTGACTGAGGCAATGCGTGAGGATTTGCCCGCCAAACAGGACCTGTTCGAGCGACTCGAATCACTTGTTGCGGATGACACAATTTTGGCGAGCAACTCTTCGACGTTCCCAATCTCGCAGTCCGGCGCACGACTGAAGCGGGCCGAACGAGCCGTCGTCACGCATTGGTTCAATCCGCCGCACATTGTCCCGACGGTCGAAGTCGTCGGCAGTCCAAAGACGAATGAAGCGACGATTCAGGCGACTCTCGAATTGCTGCAGCGTTCCGGAAAATTGGCGATCCGCATCAATCAAGAGCTGCCGGGTTTCCTCGTCAATCGAGTGCAGATTGCCGTGATGCGCGAAGTGTGGGACTTGCTCGATCGAGGCGTCGCCTCGGTCGAGGACATTGACGCGGCGATTCAAGGGAGCATGGGCTTTCGGCTCGCGGCACTTGGCCCACTGCGGATTCACGACTTCGGCGGGCTCGATGTCCAGACGGCCGTGTATCGCAATCTCACGCCAGAGATCGCTGCTGGAACGACGGTCCCGGCAACCGTGCAACGGATTGTCGATGGGGGAAATCACGGGTTCAAGACAGGACGCGGCTTCTACGAATATCCGCCTGCAGTCGCCGACCAGGTTCGCTCGGATCGGGATCGACGATATCTTTCGCTGCTCAAAATGTTTCACCAACGGAACTCTGCAAAGGACGAATCATGACGCACACGACTCGCCGAGACTTTCTGCAACTGACCACTTTGGCCGCGGCCAGCAGTCTGATGCCGACTTGGAGCGGACTGACACGCACGATGGCTCAGGACGCCAAGTCACCGAACGAACGTCCGAAGGTCGGCTGCATCGGCAACGGCGGCATGGGGACTGGCGATGCTGGTGCGATCAAGAACTACGGCGACATCGTCGCCCTGTGCGATGTGGACACGAATCGGTCTGCTAATCTCAACGAAAAGATGCTTGGCGGCAAAGCGGAAGTGTTCGGCGACTACCGCAAGCTCCTCGACCGGAAAGACATCGACTGCGTCACGATTAGCACTCCGGACCATTGGCACACGCGGATCGCTCTGGCCGCACTCCGAGCCGGGAAGGACATCTACTGCCAGAAGCCGCTGACGCTGACGATCAACGAAGGCAAACTGCTGTGCAAGGTCGTCAAGGAGACCAAGCGAGTCATGCAGGTCGGCACTCAGCAACGCAGCGACGACCGATTCCAGAAGGCGGTCGCACTGGCTCGCGAGGGACGTATCGGCAAGATTCAAAAAGTGCACATCGCCATCGGCGGCGGCGACAAAGGGCCGACGTTCAAGAAAACGCAGCCGCCGGCTCATCTCAATTGGGACATGTGGCTGGGGCAAGCTCCGCTGGTCGACTACATCGAGCAGCGTTGTCACAACAATTTCCGGTGGTGGTACGAATACTCCGGCGGCAAGATGACTGACTGGGGTGCTCACCACGTCGACATCGGCCAGTGGGGCATTCGCATGGAAGGTTCCGGCCCGGTCAGCATCGAGGTTCTCGAATGCACGCATCCGGTCCCGTTCGAGAAGGGCTATCCGACGATCGACGACACCTACAACACGGCGACTGCTTTCAAAGTGAAGGCCCTCTTCGCCAACGGCGTCGAGATGTTCATTCGCGACAACTGCAACGACCTGGGTTTCGATAACGGCGTGATGTTCGAGGGGGAGTCCGGTCGCTTCTTCGTCAATCGCGGCAAGCTGACCGGCGCTCCGGTCGAGGATCTCGAAAAGAACCCGCTGCCGGAAGACGTCTTCAAGGCTCTGCGAAAGGGAAAGAACCGAGACAACCACATGGCCAACTTCATCGCCTGCGTGAAGGATCGCGGCGAAACCCAGAGCGACGTCTTCAGCCACCACCGCAATCTGACGACGTGCCACCTGTCGAACATCGCTATGCGGCTCGGCCGGACCCTGAAGTGGAACCCCGAAACCGAGCAAATCCTCGGCGACGATGAAGCCAACGCCTGGCAGGGCCGCGAACAACGCAAAGGCTACGAGGTCGCATGAGCGGCGCTTTGTAAATCAGCACGATGCGCCAGCGATTGGCCCTGCATTTGAAGTCCCAATCACTCGCTTGCGCGTCGTGCTAGCGACTGCCGTTACGCCAGCAGTCCGTTGACCACTTCGCCATGCACGTCGGTCAGACGGAAATCGCGGCCGGCATAGCGGTAGGTCAGCTTGGTGTGATCAAAGCCGAGCAGGTGCAGCATCGTGGCGTGTAGATCGTGCAGGTGGACTTTGTCTTTGACGGAGTAGTAGCCGTAGTCATCGGTCTCGCCGTAGCGGATGCCGGGCTTCACGCCGCCGCCGGCCAGCCACATGGTGTAGCCTTGCGGGTTGTGGTCTCGGCCGTCGTCTCCTTGAGCGACCGGCGTGCGGCCGAACTCGCCGCCCCAGAGGATCAGCGTGTCGTCGAGCAAGCCGCGCGATTTCAGATCGGTCAGCAGCGCGGCGATCGGTTGATCGACTTCCTCGGCGTTGCGAGCGTGATCGACTTTCAGATTGCCGTGCTGGTCCCACTTGTAACTGTGAGTGCATTGAATGAACCGCACGCCTCGCTCGGCAAAGCGGCGAGCCATCAGGCATTGTCGTCCGAAGTTCGCGGTGCGCGGGTTGTCGAGGCCGTACAGCTTCTGCGTCGCCTCGGATTCGCTGTTGAGGTTTTGCAGTTCCGGCGCGGCGGTCTGCATGCGGAAAGCCAGCTCAAACGAATTGATGCGGCCTTCGAGCGCGGCGTCGGGACCGGACGCGGCGAGGTGCTCTTCATTCATCTGCCGCAAGAGGCCGACTTCCAGCGACTGCAACGAGCGCGGCAGCTTGTCGGCGTTTTCGATGAACGGAATCTTCGCCTGATCCGATGAGATGCCTGCGTTGCCCAGCGGCGTGCCGTGATAAACCGCCGGCATGAACGCCGAGCTGTAGGCGTTGACTCCGCCGTGCGTCAGCGTCGGGCAGATGGTGATGTAGCCCGGCAGGTCTTGGTTCTCGGTGCCGAGCCCGTAGGTGATCCACGACCCCATGCTCGGCCGGACGAACGTGTCGCTGCCCGTGTGCAGTTCGAGCAACGCTCCGCCATGCCGCGAGTTCGACCCCCACATCGAATTGATCATGCACAAGTCATCGACGTGCTTCGCGACATGCGGAAACAAATCGCTGACCCACGCCCCGCTCTCGCCGTACTGCCGAAACTTCCAGGGCGACTTGAGCAGATTGCCTGTCTGAGCCGAAAAGACGCGCGGCTTGGAAAACGGCAAAGGCTTCCCATGATCCCGTTCGAGCAGCGGCTTGTAATCGAACGTATCGACCTGCGAAGGCCCGCCGTGCATAAACAGAAAAATGACCCGCCGCGCCTTCGCCTCCAACGGCGGAACCTTCGGAGCCAACGGATTCGCCGAACGAGCCGTGTCCGCTTTCAAGAGGTCTGCCAGTGCGAACGATCCAAACCCACACGCCGACGCACGCAGCATGTCGCGTCGCGAGAGAACCGGTTCAAAGTTGTGGCAGGAGCGTCTCATTATTTGGAGTGCAGTGTGTCAGTGCCGCTTTAGATCGCGGCACAGCCGCTTTCTTTGGGGCGATCATCAATCAAAATCCAAAGGGCCTGCACCGCAAACCAAGGCGGTGCTGACACACCGCACTCCCAAGGGGCTAAAGCTCGGCGATGAGCTTGCGTTCGTCCACGAGATATTGCGGACGGCCGTTGGGGTCGATGAGCGTGGTCGTGTCGGGGTCGATGCCGAGTTGCTTGTAAACGGTGGCGAAGATGCTTTGCAGGTGGATCGGCCGAGTCGCGGGGACTTCGCCCAGGCGGTTGGTTGAGCCGATCGCTTGGCCATGACGGAAGCCGCCACCAGCGACGAAGAAGAAGCCGGCGCGTGCCCAGTGGTCGCGGCCCGCTCCGCCGTTGATTCGCGGGGTGCGGCCGAACTCGCCTGACATCAGGATGATCGTGTCGTTCAGCAGCCCGTGGGCGTCGAGGTCTTGAATCAACGTGCTCAGCCCGTTGTCGAGGTTCGGCAACTGGCGCCGCATGTTGTTGAAGTTGTCGCCGTGCGTATCCCAGCCGCCCCACGAGAACGAGACGCAGCGCGTTCCGGCCTGAATCAAACGCCGAGCCAGAATCATGCGTTGGTTCTGCTGATCCTTTTCGACCCCATAGCGTTCGAGCAGTCGCGGGTCTTCGCGTCGCAAGTCGAGCGCCTTCGCGACTTCGCCGGAGGTGATGAGATTAACCGCTCGTTCGGTGAAGCTGTCGAGCGCGGTCATCATGCCGCGCGAATCAACTCCCTGCCGAGCGGTGTTGAGTCCCGCCAGTAACGCCTTGCGATCATCCAGACGGTTGAGCGTCACTTGTTGATTGAGCGAGAGGTTCTGTCGGCCAACTCCGTCCGGCACGAACGGACCGTGAACTTGGCCGAGGAATCCGGGCTTCGAAGTTTGCGTCAGGTCCACGAACGTCGGAGCAGATCCCTGCGCCGTGAGCTGAGCCGGTCCCCACATCTTGGACATGACCGACCCGATGCTCGGATGCCCGCCGATCGACCGCAGTGTGTTCTCTGGCCAGCCGGTATCCGATTGGACGTTCGTGTGTTCTTCACTGATCCCGGTCAGCGAGCGGATGACCGAGAACTTGTCGGCCACTTGCGCCAGCTTCGGAAAGTGCTCCGAGATGTCGAAGCCCGCGCAATTGGTCGCGATCGGCTTGAACTCGCCGCGGATTTCGGACGGCGCTTCCGGCTTCAAATCGAAAGTGTCGAGATGCGTCGGCCCGCCGCTCAAAAAGATGTTGATGACCGATTTCTTCGAGCGGCCCGTCGCGGCTTGGCTTTCGAGTCGCAGCAGATCTGCCAGTGTCAGGCCGCCAACACCAGCTGCTCCGATTTGCAGGAATGAGCGTCGAGACGTCGAATCGCACAACCGGTTTCGTTTGCCGAAGAAAGTCAGCATCGCGAGACTCCTCTTGAGTCGGTGGGTGAAGGTGGCGGTTACAGGTTTTGGATTTGTCGGGAGCGGCCAGTTATTGTGGTCGCCGCCGCGGGTGTGTCCGGGGGCATTGTCACTGAGATCGGCAGAATCAACAAGTTCTGATGCGTGAAAATTCGGTCCGTAGCGATATCATCCCGCCCCGGCCGGTCGTCTCGGTTACGATCGGCCCTTGGACGTAGGGACAACTCAGGGAGACTCATCATGCAGAAATGGGCGATAGGCGTGTTCGCGTCGGTGGACGCAGGTTTGGGTGTGCATCTGGATGTCGCGAAAGAACTCGGCATCCACACCGTTCAGGTTCACACGCCGCACAAAGAGTCTCGCAACGAGGCCGCCGCGAAGGCCTTTCTGCAACGCTGCAAGGATGCCGACATCACGATCACCTGCCTGTTCGGAGGCTTCGAAGGGGAGAGCTACGCCGACATCGCCACGACCGCTCGGACGGTTGGCCTCGTTCCGGAAGCGACGCGGGCCTCTCGCGCAGCCGAGATGAAGGAGATTTCCGACTTCGCGAAGCTGCTGGGCTGCAACACGATTGGCATGCACATCGGCTTTGTGCCGGAGAAGGGGAGTGCCAGTTACAACTCGTTGATCGCAGTCACGCGCGATCTGCTGGATCATGTCAAAAACAACGGCCAGAACATGCACCTCGAGACCGGTCAGGAGACGGCCGACCATCTGCTGGAATTCATGCACGACGTTGGCCGTGACAACCTTTTCATCAACTTCGATCCGGCGAACATGATTCTGTACGGCACGGGCGACCCGATCGAGGCGTTGAAGAAGGTCGGCCACCTGGTTCGCAGCATCCATTGCAAGGATGCCAAGTGGGCTGCTCCCGATCAGCGAGGCAAAGGCTGGGGAACTGAGGTCGCGCTTGGCGATGGCGATGTCGGCATGGAAAACTACCTGCGGACGTTGCAGTCCGTCGGTTACACCGGACCGCTGACGATTGAGCGTGAGATTGCTCACGACCGTGAACGACAGAAAGCGGACATCGGACAAGCGGTGCGGTTGCTGGAATCGTTGCGGGCGAAATTGCTCAGGACGTAGGACGCATTGACAGGCACGACTGGACTCTGGTATCGGAGGTGGTACGTTTAGCGTGTTTGTGACTTGGATGTCGTTGAGGTTTCCATTGGTGGCCATTCATCAACAACCGTTTCAACTGCTCATCGCGGATGACGATGCTCAATTCCGCGAAGTTCTGCGGGCGTTGCTGGAGCCGTTCTTCACTTTGTTGGAAGCGTCGTCGGGTGAAGAAGCGATCGAAATTGTGGTGGGGGAGAAGGTTGACCTGTTGTTGCTGGACATGCACATGGATCGACTGACCGGTATCGAAACGATCCAAATGGTGAAGATCATCGTGCCAGCCGCTCCCTGCATCTTGATCACTGCCGACGCGACCGAAGAGCTCGTTCGCAAAGCGACCGACGCCGAGGCGTATTCCGTCCTGAAGAAACCGGTTCGCAAGGCGGATCTGTTGCGAGTCGTGAATTCCGCCATGGTTTCGGCGTATCAAAGCTCACCGTTTCCAGGGGCCGGGCCAAATGCCGTCTGACCTTCGGCCTATCTGGTTGACGTTCATCGGTTCAGGCCGATAGAAGAAAATTCTGGAAAACCCGACATTCGACGAGTAGTCCGGGTTGGGGAAGGCGCGACATGGCAGAGGTGACCTTTCAGATCCTCGAAGGCATGGAGCGAGGCCGCGTGTTCGCGGAGTTGGAAACGCCGTTCACCATCGGCCGTGAAGAAGATAACGGTGTGCAGCTCAACGACGAGCGGGTCAGCCGTTTCCATCTGAAAGTTCAAGAGGACGCCGGAAAGGTGATCCTGACCGATCTGGAAAGCACCAACGGCACGCGAATCAACGGTGTCCCCACGACGATGCGTGTCTTGCAAGTCGGCGATCTCGTGTCGATTGGCAGGTGTTTGCTGGTCTTTGGAAGTCCCAAAGAAATTGGTGAGCGATACCGAGCGTCGGGTTCGGTGCCGCTTCAGAAATTAAAGGACGTGATCGATGGCTCGCACCCCGGCGCGGAGGACGAGGTGGTGGAAACCAATCGAACCGTGGATCCCGGTTCGGGTCATCCTACGAACTGGAGCGACGTATTGGACTCCGCCAGCCAGGAACTTGCAGTCGCCATGCCACCAATCCCCGACACTTTTCGGTTGGCTCAGCGGGCGCAACTTGCCGATTTGATCGCCTTCGTCCACCAACAGATTGTCGTGTTTCTTCAAAATGGCCGTGAGCGATCCGTAGATGATGGTTCGGGACAAAGACTGGTTGACGGAACTTCGTGGCAGCAAATAATTGCGTTGGAAGTACGCCTCGCGCAGTTGATCCGGATAGTCACCGATCCTGACCACGCGTGATTCAGACGCCACGCTTTTTCAATCCGCAGGCTTCGCGAGCGCGATCCAAGACCACTTGCGCTTTCGCACGTGCTCGCCGCGCGCCGGCCTGCAACACGTCTTCGACGTAGCTGGCGTTCGCGGCCAACTTTTCACGCCGTTCGCGAGCGGGGGCGATAAACTGATCGGCTGCCTCAAACAGGGCTTGCTTGGCCTCGCCGTAGCCCATACCTCCAGCGCGGTACCGCTCGGCCAAGGCCACTTGCTGAGACTCGGATGCGAACAACTTGTAGAGCGTGAAGACCGCGCAAGTCTCCGGATTCTTCGGGGCTTCGACAGGAGTCGAATCGGTTTTCACCGACATGATTTTTTTGCGGAGCTTTTTGGCGTCTTCGAACAACTCGATCGTGTTGCCGTAACTCTTGGACATCTTTTCGCCGTCGGTCCCCACGACCTTGGCGGTCTCGGTCATCACGCGAGCCTCCGGCAGTACGAAGATTTCGCGCTGAAACGTCAGATTGAACTTCATGGCGATGTCGCGAGTCACCTCAATGTGCTGCACCTGATCGACGCCGACCGGCACGAGGTCGCTGTCGTACAACAGAATGTCCGCAGCCATCAGGACTGGGTAGGAAAATAACCCCGCATCAGCCGGCAACCCCTTCGCGAGTTTGTCTTTATAGGCGTGACACTTTTCGAGCAGGCTCATCGGAGTCAGCGTTGTCAGTAACCACATCAGCTCGGTCACTTCCGGAATGTCTGATTGTCGAAACAGCGTGGCTTTTGCCGGATCGAGTCCCAGTGCCAACAGATCCATGGCCGCATCGCGAGTGAAACCGCGCAAGACAGCGGCATCGCGGATGGTGGTCAGAGCGTGCAGGTCGGCGATGAAATAGAAGGCCTGCTGGTTGTCCTGCAAGGTGATGTACTGCCGGATCGCCCCGAAGTAGTTGCCCCAGTGAAACCGGCCCGTCGGCTGAATTCCGGAAAGAACTCGCATGAATCGTCCTCACGTTTTGCGATGGTTTTCGCGGGATTCCAGCAGCCACGCCTATTTCTGGCAACCGCTGCGATTCGGTAATTGCAGAGAGCCGATCAGTTCCGTGACGCGTTGGCAGCCTTGCGACTTCACGACATCCGTGAGTTGACCGACCAATCGGCTGGCCAGAGTCGGGTTATAAAAGTTTGCGGTTCCAATCTGCACTGCCGTTGCACCGGTCACTAGAAACTCCATCACATCGTCGATCGACTGAATGCCCCCTACGCCTATGATCGGCACCTTCACCGCCTGTGCCACTTGATGCACGATTCGCAACGCCAGTGGCTTGATAGCTGGTCCGCTCAGTCCGCCAAGCACGTTGCCGAGGATCGGCTTTCGCTGTTTCCAATCGACAGCCATGCCTTGAAACGTGTTGACCAAGGTGACGGCGTCGGCTCCCGCCTCGGCGGCTGCAGCGGCGATGTCGACGACACGAGTCACATTCGGAGTCAACTTGGCGATCACTGGGAGATCGCAAACGGCCCGCACTTCCGCGACGACTTGCGAGGTCAGCTTCGGGTCTGTGGCGAAGTCGACTCCGCCGCTGACGTTTGGGCACGAGATATTGAGTTCGACGGCGGCAATCTTTTTGAACGAATTGAGTCGCTTGGCCATTTGCCCGAACTCGGCGATGTTGTGCCCAGCGATGTTTACGATGATCGGCGTTCCCAGACCGAGCAGATAACTCAAATGCTTTTCAAGAAAGGCCTCGATGCCATCGTTGTCCAAGCCAATTGAGTTCAACAGGCCAGCCGAGGTTTCGGCCGTTCGTGGTGGCGAGTTTCCTATGCGGGGAAGCGGCGTCACGGTTTTAGGAATGATCGCACCGAGTTGAGCAAACTCCGCGAACGACTGCATTTCCCGCGCGTACCCGAACGTTCCCGACGCGACCAGGATCGGGTTCGGCAAGCGGAGTCGATTAAGCGTGACTTCAAGAGGGTTCACGCCAATAAATTTAGTGGGCAGTCAGTTTCACGGCCAGCAAACGACGAAACGTGACTTTGACCGAGACGCGATCAGATCATTCCGCCATGTGTGCGGTATGGCGTTGCGGTGTCGGGCATGTCGACGAACCAAATCCGTTCCCAGATGTCGTTGATCATCCGCAAGTTTTCGGAATTGTAGATCAACTGACGAGCGCGTATGGCGGGCTCAGCCGAGTACATCGGAACGACGCATCCAACATGCAGGGCGGTAGTTGCCAGCAATAGGCCGGTGCAGATGAGCTTTCGCATGATGTCCTCCCTGACATCGATTTTGACAATGGATCCGGTGGGCGAGACGTGTTTAGCGGGCAATCGGACTGGATTTAGTTGGTGGGACTTGTCGTGGGAACTTCACCGCGAGCCTTCGCGGCTTCGGCGAGTTCCAACATGCGGACTTTTTCTTCCATCTCCTTGCCGGGCTTGAACGTGACGACGTATTTCTCCGCCACATCTACCCGTTCCCCCGTGCGTGGATTGCGAGCCTTGCGGGCCGCTCGCTTCTTGACTTCAAAGACTCCAAAGTTCCGAAGTTCAATCCGGCGTTCTTCGACTAGTGTGTCCACAATCGCGTCGAAGGTTTGCTGAACGATTTCCTTCGTCTTCAACTGCGTGAGGCCAATTTTATCCGAGATGGTTTTGACGATCTCTTTCTTGGTCACGACGGAAGTCTCCTGCCAAAAGTCACCGATCCGCAGCGGGTGTTACAACCCACGAATGGGACGCAACGGTATTCACAAACTCGATTTAGTGTCAAGTCGCGGAACGGAACCTTGGGTCGAACACCTCCAGTCCACGGCTCGAACAAGTCGAGCAGACAGACTCATCATCCTTTTTCGGCTCAATCGAACCCTCAACTTCAGTCCAATCGACAAAATCAGAAAAAGCGGGCAGCTTTTCCGCATCTATCCAGAGTCCCTAAACGTCCAATTGAGAGGCCTGGGCTTCAATGACTTCGAGCGGAACCAGCGGTCCTTGGCCGGCTCCCGGACAGGACTGCCGCATTCGATCCCAAGCTTCTTGGCTCCGTAAGTTCCTGCGCCAGAACGGCCAAGTGCGACATTGGGACGGCCGAGCCTCATAAATCGTGCAGCGCCGGGACGCTGGATCAAAAAACGTGCAGTCGCCGTTGGCAAACTCGGTCAGCGAGAGTTCTGCCCCGACCAGCCGAGTGTGGAAAATTTTGATCTCGCCGATCGACTGCTTCCTAAACTCGGCGATCTGAGCGATCTCCGACTCGGAGACCCAAACATATCCGGCTGGTCCCGTGCAGCAGTTTCCGCAGCCCGTGCAGCTAAACTGCAATCCGTCTTTGTACCAAGGTTCGTCCATTGTGCGAGAAAGTCTATGAAACCCGCATCCGCGCCTCAAACTGTCGGAGGCATTGTGCTTTGCGGGGGCCGAAGCTCTCGCATGGGGCAACCGAAGTTGGCGCTTCCCTTTGGGGGCGAACCGATGCTTGTCCGAGTCGTGCAAATTCTTTCCACGATAGTCAACCCGGTTGTTGTCGTAGCGGCTCCCGGCCAGGAGGTTCCGTCGCTTCCCCGCGATGTTCGAATTCTGCGTGACGAGCAAGAGCATCTCGGCCCGTTGGCGGGCATGTCTGTTGGCCTGCAAGCCCTTGCCGACGAGGTCGACGCAGCGTTCGTGTCTTCCTGCGATGTGCCCCTTCTCGCGCCTGCGTTCGTTGCCGAGATGATCCGTCGGCTGAACGGTCACGAGTTGGCGGTGCCGAAAGAAGGAGACTTTCATCATCCGTTGGCAGCCGTCTATCGGACGTTATTGGCAGAACGAACGCGCCTGCTGATCCGCGCTCAACGACTGCGGCCGTTGTTCCTCATCCAGGAATCTGACTCCGTCGAGGTTTCGGTTGAGGAATTGAGAGTGGTTGATCCACAGCTACAATCGCTCCGCAATCTGAATCGCCCGGAAGATTACGAGGCAGCACTGCGGCTGGCGGGATTGGTTGAATAGGTTCCCATGCAACGAACACCAGACGACGGCTGTGGCCGCTTTGATGATGTGCGAATGCGCGGCTTTCGCGAGCGAGCCACCGTTGGGCAAGTTTGCGAGTGGCTCGACGCGAGATGCCGCGCGCTCAACTCGGAAGAGGTCTCGCCGGCGAACGCGTTTGGCCGAGTGCTCGCGTCTCCGGTCATCGCCGCTTTGGATGTCCCGCCGTTTGATCGTTCGGCGATGGACGGATTTGCGCTGCGAGGAACGGAAACGAACGGAGCGGGAGACTACAACCCGCTCACACTGCGGCTGGTCGGACAATCGTTGCCGGGTCTCCCGTTTGACGGCGAGGTAATTGCCGGAACGGCCATCCGCATCATGACCGGTGCTCCGATGCCGAACGGAGCCGACGCAGTGTTGCCGGCCGAGTTCGCGCGCGAGGTTGGAGAACGAGTCGAATTCACCGCTGCGATTGCTCCGGGGCGAAACGTCGGGCGACGCGGTGAAGACGTGGCTGCCGGTCAGACGGTGCTCGAGTCGGGGCGGCGTTTGCGTCCGCAAGACGTCGGCTTGCTTGCGTCGACAGGCATTCAAACCGTATTCGTTGTGAAGCGCCCGCGTGTGCGAGTCCTTGTGACCGGCAACGAGTTGGCGGCCCCAGGCGATGCTCACCAACCGTTTCAGATTTTCGATTCCAACTCACCGACGCTGCGAGCGCTGATTGAACGAGACGGGGGAGTTCTGGAATCATCACGACTGTTGATCGACGATCGCGCCCTCATCGCGGCGGCGCTGACCGAGCCGGGGGCGGACGTCATTTTAGTCTCTGGCGGATCGAGTGTCGGTGCCGAGGATCACGCTCCATCGGTGCTGTCGGAAGTCGGAGCATTGCCGATTCACGGCGTCGCGATGCGACCGTCGAGTCCGACCGGCATTGGACACATCGGCGACGTGCTGGTCTTCTTGCTCCCCGGAAATCCGGTCTCCTGCTTGTGTGCCTACGATTTCTTCGCTGGCCGAGCGATCCGAAAACTCGGCGGTCGGTCGAGTGATTGGCCGTACGTCCGGCAGCGAGCGACCGTCGGCAGCAAGATCGTCTCCGCTGTAGGTCGAGTCGACTACTGCCGAGTCCGCTTAGAGTCGAATCGCATCGAGCCGATCTCAACCAGCGGAGCGTCGATCCTGTCGAGCACCACGCGAGCCGCCGGCTTCGTCATCGTCCCCGGCGACTTGGAAGGCTACGCTCCCGGCACCGAAGTCGATGTCTTTTTGTACGACCCGCTCTCGTAGCACGCTCTGATGAATCAGCCCGCCAACGAACTCGAACTGCTGCGAGCCGCCGCTCAGGACCAATTCCTGGAGGTGATCGACCGCGACACCGCGATGCAGCGGTTCCTTTCGCCGCTGCGGATGCAACCGCTCGGCGAGGAGATCGTCCCGCTCGCCGACGCACTCGGACGCATCCTCGCCGAAGACGTGCGAGCTGATGTCGATGTTCCGGCCTTTGACCGATCCAACGTCGATGGTTTCGCTGTTCGAGCCGCTGATACGATCGGTTCTGCCGACGAGACGCCGAGACGACTGCGACTCAACGGCGAAGTCCTCTCGCCGGGAATCGTGGCCCAGCGAAACGTCGAGCCAGGAACCGCCACCATCATCGCTACCGGTGGCATGGTCCCGCGCGGAGCAGACGCCGTCGTGATGGTCGAGCAGACGGAAGTCGAAAGTCGAGAGTCGAGAGTCGAGCCACTCGCCGACTCAAGCCTTGATCCCCAATCGTCAATCCTGCACCTGCGCGTTCTCCGTTCGGTGACCGCCGGGCAGAACATCACGTTCGCCGGGACCGACATCGCTCGCGGCGAGACCGTACTCCGTGCCGGAGTTCGGCTGACTTCCCGCGAAATCGGTGTGCTGGCTGCGATCGGGCGAGCGAAGGTCGAGGTCTTCCGCAAACCGCGCGTCGCGATCTTGTCGACTGGCGATGAAATCATCGCTCCCGGTTCAGTGCCGCGCCCCGGTTCGGTCTTCGACAGCAACGCGCCGACATTGGCTGCCGCTGTCGCCGAACTCGGCTGCGAGCCGATCTGTCTCGGCATCGTGCCTGACGATCTCTCGCAAGTGGACGCCGCGCTGCAATCCGCGTTGCAACACGACGCGGTCCTGCTGTCAGGAGGTACGTCGAAGGGAGCGGGCGACCTGTCGTATCGAGTCGTCGGCAAACTTCGTGATCCCGGCATCGTCGCACACGGCGTCGCGCTCAAGCCGGGCAAGCCGATTTGTCTCGCCGTGGCGAACGGCAAGCCGATCGTAATTCTTCCCGGCTTTCCGACCTCGGCCCTGTTCACGTTTCATGAGTTCGTCGCTCCGGTGCTGCGAGCGTTCGCCGGCTGCGCGCCCGAACAGCGCGAGACGGTTCGAGCAACGCTGCCGCTGCGAATCAACTCCGAACGCGGCCGCACCGAGTTCTTGCTGGTTAGTCTCGTCCATTCGGAGACCGGCCTCGCTGCGTATCCGATGGGCAAAGGTTCTGGCAGCGTGACCACCTTCAGCCAGGCCGACGGCTTCATCACGATCGGCCAACTGACGGAACAAATCGAATCCGGCTGCGAGGTCGATGTCACGCTGCTCGCCCACGAACTCGCCCCCGCTGATCTCGTCGTGATCGGCAGCCACTGTGTCGGACTCGACCTCCTGCTCAGCGAGTTGCAACATCGCGGCGTCCGCACGAAATCGCTGTACGTCGGCAGCACCGGCGGCCTCACCGCCGCCAAACGGGCCGAATGCGACATCGCCGGCATGCACCTGCTCGACGCCGAGACGGGCGAATACAACAGCCCTTTTCTTAACGAGAACCTACGACTGCTGATTGGTTATCGCCGCCAACAAGGGATCGTTTTCCGTCCCGGCGACATTCGCTTCACCGGTCGCGACGCTGCCGACGCGATCCTCTTCGCGCTGAACGACCCGCATTGCACGATGGTCAACCGCAACGCGGGCAGCGGCACGCGCATCCTCATCGACCAACAACTCGCCGAGTTCATGAAGAGTGGCCAGCAACCGCCGGGCTATGCCGTACATGCGAAGTCGCACAACGCCGTCGCTGCCGCCGTTGCACAAGGTCGAGCCGATTGGGGAGTCGCCATCGACACCGTCGCTATGATGTACGGCCTCGCCTTCATCCCTCTGCAAGCCGAGCATTACGACTTCGCCATCCCCGCCGCTCGCTGGGATCGCCCCGCCGTGAAACAATTTCGCGACCTGTTGGACGACGCCACAATTCGAACCCGACTTCAACAACTTGGCTTTCGCCTGTAGCCCGAAGTCCGAACCCTGTCGCGCGGCTTCCTTGCATCGCAATTCGTCATCCCTAAGATGTCGCCCCTTCATCGAGCCGAAGTGGCGGAATGGCAGACGCGCGGGATTCAAAATCCCGTATCCTTCACTGGGTGTGTGGGTTCGACTCCCACCTTCGGCACTCTTCGCAGGATTTCTCAGCACCCCGGTTTGGCTGGGGTGGGGCAGACGAGTTGGGGCGCAACGGCCAATGCGCGACCACCCTTATGCCGATCAGAATTTGCCAGTCAATGATTCGCTCGCAGCGCGTGTGCCGAGTGCTCGCCAGACGCCGACGTCGATATCCTGATTGATCGACCGAGCGGCACCGTCCATGAGCAGCGAATGCACAATGCCCGTGTGATAGCTCCGCGAGGTGATCGCCGCATACGTTCGGGCCGTCAAACTGGAGCCTTCTTGACGCGAGTTGTAATCCACGTCGTAGGTTCGGCCGTCGGTGTGCAAGTAGCTGACGACCGTATTCGGACGAAACACAGTTGTGAAGCCTTCGTGATGGATACGGCCATCGCACCATTCCGTGTGGCCGGTGTTGGCGTTGCTGTTCGGGCCGAGCTTGAAGTTTGAGGCAGTCACTCCTGGGGTGAGCGAGGCGATTGCAGCAGTGGAGGTGGGCGGCGTCGCTCCGGGATCATTCGAATTTCGAAAGTACGACGTGAAGGCTTTGACTTCCGACGCCGCCAGTGTGCTGCTCAATCCGTCGCGGATGTTGGCCGGGGTTGTGCTGCTGTTCATCCAGAAGATTCCGTCGCCCCCTTGCCCGGTGGCTGGATCCCAGCTCAGCCAGGATCCCATGTTGAATCCATATGTCTGGGGCCGAGAGAACGCGTTGCCCGAATCATCCAACCGGACGGTATCGTTCGCTTCCGAAGGGCAAACATAGGTTCCAATCTTGAGCAACGGTACGCCGGTCGCCAATTGCTGATTCCAAGCGATCGTCAAGCTGACCTTTTTGAAGGTGTTGCCAGCTTCCAATTGTGGCAGGATGCGGCCATGAATCGACCACGAGCCATTGTTTCCCGAAAACGTGGTGCCGGCTCGAATCGTACCGCTCGGCGGAAAGACCTTGGACGTGTCCAAATAATTATGCAGCGCCAGACCAATCTGCCTGAGATTGTTTTTGCACTGCGACCGCCGAGCCGCCTCGCGAGCTTGTTGCACGGCGGGCAGCAGGAGTGCGATCAAAATGGCCATGATCGCGATCACGACGAGCAGTTCTAGCAACGTGAATCCCGACCGATTTTCAGTCAAAGTGGGACAAATCGGTTTCGCGGAACTTTTGGGCACAGGCAATCTCCGTGTTGTTGTCGGCCGCGCAATAGGACAAATCTCATGCCAAGCATTTGAAGCTTGAGTCTGCGGCGTCGGCCCCTACCGGGACACGTAACAGTTGCCGAGAATCGCAGCTGGTGGAGGATCGACGTCAGTCAACTGCCAAAATCATCGCTGTTAACGGTCGGCGAATCTTTCATCGCGCGCGGCGAGAAGATCGACACTCTGCGAAGCCGAAGTTGTCGCTCGGTATTGCGATGTCAGATGGCCGGAAAAACCAGCGGATCAAGCGAGCATTTCGCGGATCACTTTGCCGTCGTGGCACAATGGAACTGGCCGATTGAGGCGGTCGTCGAGCGTTGAGCTGGGGTTGATTCCGATCAGGTGATAGATCGTTGCGAGGGTGTCCTTGGCGGTGAGCGGTCGATCGGCGACCGTCGCCCCGATGGCGTCGGTGCGGCCGATGATGTTGCCGCGCTTCAGTCCCGCGCCAGCGAAAAAGTTCGTGTAGGCTCGGCCCCAATGGCCGCGGCCTTCTCCCTCGAAGCGCGGCGTGCGGCCCATTTCGTTCATCACCAGCACCAGCGTATCGTCGAGCAGGCCGCGGGATTCTAGATCGCGAATCAGTGCGGAAAACGCGAGGTCCAGCCCCGGCAGAAGTTCGCCGGTCAGCCGGTTGTAGTGATCGACATGCGTGTCCCAGCCAGCGTTAAGTTGACCGAACTCGTCCCAGACGACAGTCACGAATCGGCAACCCGCCTCGACCAAGCGACGAGCTTGCAGCGTCGACTGGCCGAACAGTGTCATGCCGTACTCGTCGCGCAACTTTGCGGGTTCTTTTTCAAGATCGAACGCCGCTCGAATCGCTCGCGAGTCGAGCAGTGAGAATGCCAACTCTCGCTTTTGATCCAGTACTGATCGACCTGCCTGCTGATCGAGATTTCGCCGCAACGTCTCCAACTGGTCGAGCAGCGTGCGGCGTCGGTTGAGCCGGTCCAATGAAAAATCGTTCGGCAAGTCGGCTTCGGCTGCGATTAAGAAGCGGCAGTCGCGCTGCACGCCGAGATACGGATCGCGAAACTCCGTGGCCGGTCCGTGTGACCGCCGTATCGCGCTGCGAGTCGCCTCGCCACGGAACTCGGTCCAGATTGGATCGAAGCGACTGCCGAGATACATCGCCGACGGCGGCGTGTATCTCGCGGCCGAGCGGCGACTGCTAAGCAGAAACGGCAGCATCAGGTTGTCGGGAATCGCACCGTGCGGCTTCGGCCCGCGCCGCTGTTGATCGAAGTAGTTCACGACCGATCCCAGGAACGGCTGATGCTGCGGATGTCCCAGCGTCTCTTCCAGTGGAATGCTTCCTTCGGGCGAACCGGTCGTCGCGTATTGCATTCCGTGAAAATTCCACGGATGAGTCAGTGAGCGAACTACGGTGACGCGATCCATGACCTGGGCCATGTTCGGCAAGTGCTCACACAGATGCAGCCCCGGTAGCGTCGAGTCAATTGACTGGAGCTTGCCGCGAATCTCGATCGGAGCTTGCGGCTTCATGTCCAGCGTTTCGAGATGACTCGGTCCGCCGAACAGGTACAGCAGAATGACATTCTTCGCGCGGCCGAATCCTGGCAGTACCGTTTCGGGAAGTTTCTCCGTCGGCTCCGCGCCCGCCAGTGACGGCAACAGAGCGGGTCCTCCGACACCGCAGAGGCTTAATCCGCCGACCGACAGTAGATCGCGACGAGTCACGCCGTTGCACAGCCGCTTCGGTCCACCCAAAACTTGGAACATTGCCGCCTCCCGGAGTCGCCGCTGAAACGGCCTGAGCATATCTGTCGGCGAACGTCTCGCCAACACTTTGGTGATTGGCAGACATCACCGCTTGCATCGCGGGGTGAAATGCGTCAATTGTGGTGGGTCGATGTGACGCGAATCACGGGAGTCTCTCATGTCCGAGCAATGCCCATTCTCACGACGGCAGTTATTGCGACGCTGCGGAACCGGCTTCGGGACGCTCGGACTCGGAGCCTTGCTCAGCGAGCAGGATCGATTTGTCGCGGACGAAGCAGTCGCGCCGCTCGCCCCAAAGCGACCGCATTTCGAGGCGCGAGCCAAACATGTCGTGCATCTTTTCATGAACGGCGGGCCGTCGCATGTCGACACGTTCGATCCGAAGCCAAAGCTCTCTGAGTGGCATGGCAAGTCGCTGCTGACGGGAAATCTGCGAACCGAACGGAAAACCGGCGCGGCGATGCGGTCGCCGTTTGAGTTTCGACGCTACGGCCAATCGGGGATCGAAGTCAGCGATCTGTTCTGGCAGACGGCGCTCAACCACGTCGACGACATCGCCGTCATTCGCTCGATGCAGGCGGAGGTTCCCAATCACGAGTCGTCGCTGATGCTGATGAACTGCGGCGATGGCCGGTTGCCTCGACCCAGTTTCGGCTCGTGGTTGACCTACGGGCTGGGCTCTGACAATCAAAGCCTGCCGGGCTTCATCGTCATGTGTCCTGGCGGCTATCCGATTGTCTCGACACAGAACTGGAGATCGGCGTTCTTGCCGGGAGCATTTCAAGGAACGTACCTCGACACGCAGCACACCGAGGTCACCAAGCTGCTGGCCAACATTCGCAACTCGAAGCTGTCGCTCCACGAGCAACGGCGGCAGCTCGACTTCGTGCGGAAGCTCAACGAGCAGCACAAATCGCAAAGGCCGGAAGAGGCGGCGTTGGAGGCACGCATCCAATCATTTGAGCTCGCGTTTCGGATGCAGACCGAGGCGGCCGACGTGTTCGACATCTCGAAAGAACCCGAATCGGTTCGGCTGATGTACGGGTCGGGGACTCACGGCCGGCAGTTGCTGATCACTCGCCGCTTGATCGAGCGTGGCGTGCGATTCGTCCAAGTGTGGAGCGGGGCAGGGCAGCCGTGGGACAACCACGATAACCTTGAAGCCCAGCACAAGAAGCTCTCGGCCGATTGGGACGGCCCGATCTCGGCATTCATGAGCGACCTCAAGCAGCGTGGTTTGTTCGACGAGACGCTGATCCAATGGGGCGGCGAGTTCGGAAGGACGCCGGTGGCCGAGTTACCCGCGCTCAACGGCCGCGATCACAACCACTACGGATTCACCTGCTGGCTGGCCGGCGGCGGCGTGCGTGGTGGGCAAGTGTACGGAGCGACCGATGAGTTCGGTTTCCAAGCGGTCGAGAATCCCGTCTCGGTTCACGACCTGCATGCGACGATGCTGCGTCTGCTCGGATTCGACCACGAACGCCTGACGTACCGCTACGCCGGCCGCGATTTTCGCTTGACCGACGTGCATGGGCGAGTGGTCAACGAGCTGATCGCGTGAGGAAAATGACGAATCAGAAAGTATCGAATGACGAAGGAAGCTTAAACGACGAATAGCCAAGTGCCATCGCAACTGCAGAGCGAATTCGTCATTCGTGCTTCGTCAGTCACTTCAGCGAATCGCGAATCGCTTCGACTCGCGGCAAATTGATGTTGGGGGGCTGGAACTTGACCAGCCAGTCGGCATCGGCGCGGGCCTGGTCGAGCCGTTTGGTGAAGGCTCCGATTTCGAGCCGCATCGCCCGGTAGTCACCGTCTTCAGGGTTCAGCGTCAGGATCGTGTCGACGTAGCGGTACATCGACTCGGCGTCCTTTTCGTCCTGAGCGCGTCGCAGCAGGTTGCTCAGCATCCGGATCAGGATGTCACGGGGCTTGGCGGTTGCGAAGTGTTCTTCGCGAGCGGGGCGGCCGCTGTTTTTAAAAACCCGCTCTTCGGCTTCTTTTCGAGTCAGCGCGATTCCCCCGTCGAAGACGTCGATGATTTGTGATTCTCCCTCTTTGGGTTCGTACCGAGCGACAAACTGACCCGGTAGGCCGACTCCGACAAGGTTCAAGCCGACTCGGCGACCGAGTTCGATGTACAAGACCGAGAGAGTGATCGGCATCCCCTCCCGATCGTCGATGACCTCGTTGAGATGGTTGTTCGAGCGGGCGTAGTAGTTCAGTCGGCCGCCATGAAAGCCGAGTTCCTCGAAAAAGAATTTCTTGAGTGCGGCGAGCTTCGCGGCGTCATCGGCATCGGCCGTGAACATTTTCTTCAGGTCCAACGCAAGGTCGTCGATCGCGTGACAGTAGTCCGCGACGACGAGTTCCTCGTTGTCGAGCGCAGCGATCCAGAGTGCGGCGGCCAGCAGGTCGATCTTGGCGTCCTCTTTGCCTTCGACGAGCGAACGCAACTCGGCCTGCACCTTTTTGACGTGCACGTCGCCAGCGAGCTGCCGCAGCCGCTCGGCCTGTTGTTCAAGTTCTTTGGCCTTCTCACGCAACACAGTGCTGGCGACTGCGCCATCGGGAGTGAGTTGCTTGAGCACCTCCTCGGCCGCTGCCTGCTTCGGCGAAATGTCCTTGACGAGATCACCGATTCGCCTGGTCGTCTCTGAGGTAACCTTCTGCGAGTCGAGTTCGGTCGAGATGCGGAAGCTGCGGAACTCGGCTTCGGTGTGCCGAAACTTTGCGAGGCCGACTTGTCCGCCAGACAGCACGTCATCCGTCGATTCGATGACCTGCGTACCGTTGACGAAGCAGATCATCCGGTCCTTCTCCACGCGGACCTTGATCTCGTTCCATTCGTTGGGCCGATACTCGTCGGTGCGGATCTCTTTGAGAACCTGCCAATCGGTCACCACCGGGCCGTCGAAGCGGCTGAGCCGGAATCCGCCGCTGCTCGGATAAAATCCGTAGTGTTTGTCATTGCCGTCGGCATGAAACACGAGGCCCGCCGCTCCGTCTTCGGGCGAGAACTTCACGTTGACCGAAACCTCGAACGGCTTTTCCGGCACCGCTTGCTTCGACAGGCACAATGATCGTCCGCCGAAGCCTTGCCCCAGGCCTTCGACCGCGATGCGGCCGGCTCGCTGACGCCAGCGTGCTCCGAACAGCGGCGTCCAATCGCGCGGATTGAGTTGCCCGATCGTCAGCCAGCGCGACATCAGTACCGGATTCGGTTTCTCCAGCAGTGGCTTCAGCGAGTTCACGGAGATCGCGAAGCCCAGGTTGTCGGTCACGAGCGACTTGAGCGTAATGATGCCGAGCACTTTCCCGTTGCGATCGACGAGTGGCCCGCCGCTGTTTCCCTGCTCGATTGGCATCGCCAGTTGCAGCATGGACCGGCCGTCGATCTCCCGTTGGCCACTGACGATCCCCTCGACCACGCTGTGCTTCAAGCCGCGCGGGTTGCCCATCGCCACGACCGGCTGTCCGTCCTTCGCCTTCGTCGCGTCACCCAGTTCAAGCGGCTTAAGCCCCTTCTGATCGATCTTCACGACGGCCAAATCCAGTTGTCGATCCGATGCTCGAATCTCGATGACGTCACGCTTGGTCCCATCCGCGAACTGCACCGAGATCGGCCGTCCTTCACCGATGACGTGAAAGTTCGTCGCGATCAATCCGTCCTCGCTGACAACGAATCCGGTGCCGAGTCCCTCTTGCTTGCCATCTCGGCCGGTGAACGTGATGACCACGATTGACGGCTTGAGTTCAGCGACAAGATCGGCAGTTGTGCGGTCTTCTGCAAAGCCACTCCATGGAACAAAGGCGAAAACGAATGCCAGCATCAGCAGATCACGTGAGAACATCAGTTCGCCTTTCTGGTGCCCAGTAATAGGATCATGGCTTTCAGGCCACGGCTCACTTAGCCGCCACTTTGTAAATCCGCACGGCGTTGTCGTGGAACAGTTTCTTTTGCCAATCGAGCGGTTTGTCTTTCACGATTTCCTTGAGCGCAGCAATCCAATCGGCCAGCGGAGCGGTCAGTGTGCAGACAGGCCAGTCGCCGCCAAAGAAGCAACGATCGATGCCGAAGGTGTCGATACAAAGGAAAATGACTTCGGCCAGATCGGAGGGCTTCCAGGCGTTCGGCTTGGCAGTCGCGACGATCCCGGAGATCTTGCAGTAGGTGTTCTCGCGGGCGGCTGCGGCTTTCATCCCCTTCAGCCATGCTTCGCGGAGAGCCTTGTCATCGGACTGAGCCGGCATATTGCCGCAGTGATCGACGACCAGTGTTGTCTTGGGGCATAGCTCGCCCAGCTTGGCTCCGTCACCGATCTCAGCGGGTCGCATGCAGAGATCGAAACTCTTGCCCATGTCACCGAGCCGTTTGACGTTGTCGACGAACGTCTTTTCAAGGCACATCCCTTGCGGCCGATCCGGATCGTGCAGCACGGTACGGACGCCGTTGATCCGATTGTTAGTTGCGAACGGCTGCATGTACTTCGCAAACTCGGCCGACTGCGGCGAGCCTCCGATGATCGCACCGCACATCGGGTTGTCCTTCTTGCCGCAGAGGTCGAGGACGTATTCCGCCTCGGCGGTCTGCTGCGACGGATCGACGTTGACCTCCATGTAGACCGTCTTCGTGACTTTGTGCGGGCCGAGCAGTTTTAAGTAGTCGGACATCAGGAAGCTGTGTCTGAGCGAATCGACGCCGTCTCCTTTCAGCCACGGCAATTTGAACTTGGTCAAATCCCACAGATGTTGATGCGTGTCGCAGATCGCCAAGTCATTCTGATTCACGGTACCCTCTTTCTTCGGAGCCGCCCGTAAGAGTTGCTGTTGTTTGGCTTTCTCCTGAGCCACCAGTGACGTGGCTGAACCGGCGACGGCGACACTTGCGGCGGCGGACAGAAAATTTCGTCGAGTCAATTCGGACATGGCAATCTCCAGCAGTGAGTGGTTCGTGGACGGAGGAAATATCGTAACGGCGACGTCCGTGCGCTCAATCCTGGCCCGGCGAAGCCAGTTCGCGTTCGACGCGAGCGAAGACCTCGTTGAGCCTGTTCGTGGCGTCGAGCAGCATCTTGACCAGCGGGTCGAGCGGCGCGAGGTGGTTGTCCTCGAAGTTCTGAGCGTTGTCGTCTTTCCAATGCTCTTTGGTCAGCTCCCACGCCTGAATTAATTCGACGTGAGCTTTGTAGAGCTTGGTGCTATCAACGGAGAGATCGGCGACTCGCATGGCTTCGAGAGGGGTGAGGGGTTAGGGATTAGTGACTGGGGGCGGAACTGGCTCTTCGGCGGCAGATTCAATTTCGGCGTAGGCCTCGATGGCCAGGATCATTCGTTCGAGCGTGGCGATCGTCTTGGCGAAATCCGCTTCGATGTAGCGCTGTAAGCCGCCGCGACGGCCGTCGAACTCGTCGATTTCGTGCCGCACCAACGAGCACCAGCGAGCACAAGCCTCGACCTTCTCTTGGGCCGTCTCCAGACGCTTTTTGGCGGCTTCCAATGCCAGCTTTTCTTCGTAGCAAGTGGGTCGATGGTCGCCGACCGTGCGCATCTTGCACTTTTCCAAATCGGCGCGTGCTTGCGCGATGACGTCAAAACTGCGGAGCATGTACTGCTTCCAAAAGTTTGGCCGGTCGTGCTCGACCCAATCGAGAAATCCGATCGTCTGCTGCTGCAATGACGCTGTGACATCCATCGCGACTCCCGCGAACTCCAGCAGTTTCACTCGAAAGGCTCGCATGGCATCGAGTGAACGGACATTGGCTTGCGACATGAAGCACCGCAGAAAGGACGAAGGACCAAAGACCCAATGACGAAAGAATAACAAGTGTCGAAGCTCAAGTGACGGCATTCGTCATTCGAAAGTCGTCATTCCTTCGTCATCAGATGCTTCGTCATCTGTCATTCGCAACGACACCGGATCGATGAGTACCTGGCACTCCGGCAGGCTGTCGAGGAACAGTTGGCCGTAGCGTTTTGTGCGAATGCGGGGGTCGAGGATGACCACTTGGCCCGTGTCGCTGCTGCGGCGGATCAGGCGGCCGAAGCCTTGCTTGAGTTTGATGATCGCTTCGGGAAGCGAGTACTCGAAGAACGGTTTGCCGCCGCGAGCTTCGATCGCTTCCATCCGAGCTTCTTGCAGCGGATGGTCGGGGACGGCGAACGGCAGCTTGGTGATGATCACGTTTTGCAGAGCGTCGCCGGGGACGTCGACTCCCTGCCAGAAACTGTCGGCCCCGAACAGAACCGCTCGCGGGTCGTTGCGAAACTTGTCGAGCAGCATCGTTCTTTGCAGCCCGGCACCTTGGCAGAGCAGCGTGTAGTTGTGCTCGGCGAACCATGGTGTCAGCCGGTTCGCGCAGGATTGCAACAGCTTGTAGCTGGTGAAGAGCACAAAGGCTCGGCCGGAGGTTGCATCGACGTGTTGTTTGATCTTCTCGCAGAGTTCGGTTTCGAACTCAGCAGGCAGGTCATTTGGATCGGGCATGCGGCCGTGCAGGATCAATTTGGCTTGTCGCCGGAAGTCGAAGGGGCTGCCGAGCTTTTTCTCCAGCGACTTCGTCAGGCCGATCCGGGCCTTCGCGTAATCGAAGTTTTCGCGGCCGGTCGAGAGGGTCGCGCTGGTCAGGATCACGGTCGGGATCTTCGCGAACAGTTCGTCGCGGAGGACGGGGCCGACATCGATTGGACAGCTGATTAACTTCGTGTTCTTGAATTTTCCGGTGTTCCTTTCGGTCCAGTAGACCGAGCCTTCGACTTCTTGCCGTACCCAGCTTTGCAGGCTGATGCCAAGCTGCGTGCATCGAGTCGCGGCGGCGGTGTATTCGAGCTTGTCACCCTCCTTCGACAGAGTGGCACCGTAATTGTTGAGTTGCTTGGCCAATTCGAACAGTTTTGGCGAGACGTTGTTCTCGAAGGTTGGCGGTGTGCGGAGCCGGCCGTTGCTGCCGCTGAATTTCGATTGGAAGAACTCCAACTCCGAAAAAAATTCGGTGACCTTGTGCCGTGTTTCGTGGACCGCCAATTGGGATTTCAGCAACGCGCGCGGGGCGAACAGCCCCTTCATCTGGCGATCGTTCCAGAGTTTGTTGAGTTGGTAGTTGATCTGTCCGCTGCTGATCGAGAGTCCCAGATGATCGCCGGCAACCGCTTCGACCGTGTGGGCCTCGTCGAGCACCGCAATGTCGTAATCTGGCAGGATGTTCCCTCCCTCGCGGCGCACGGCGAGGTCCGAGAAGAACAACGCGTGATTGACGACGAGGATGTCAGCGTTCCAGACTCGGCTGCGAGCCTTGAAGTAGTGGCAGTCTTTGAAGGTCGGACATTTCTTGCCCAGGCAGTTGTCGCCATCACTGACGACTTCGTCCCACACGGGGCCGAGCGGTTTGAATGCCAAATCCTGCAAGCTTCCTTCGGTCGTCTTCGGTGCCCACTCGCCAAGTTGGCGCAGTTGCTCGGACTCTTGCGGATCACCGAACAGGATCGGTCCCCGCTCGAGGGCCAGTTTCATACGTCGCAGGCTAATGTAATTCGACCGGCCTTTGACCAGTACCGTCGAGAACTCCACGGGCAGTACGGCTTTCAAGAACGGGATGTCGCGCGTAAAGATCTGCTCTTGCAGCGCGATCGTGTGCGTCGAGATAACGACTCGACGCCGCTTGTCTTTTTTCGCGGCGGCACTGAACGGGACCGAGTTCGGTCCCCCATCATCATCGTCATCGACATCTCGGCGAGCCGCCGGCGATTCCTTGGCAGTTTTTGATTGCGCTTCGGCGAGCGCCAGGATGGCTGGAACGAGGTAAGCGAAGCTTTTGCCAACGCCTGTACCGGCTTCGACGATCAAGTGTGACTGTGTGCGGATGGCTCGCTCGACCGACTGTGCCATCTCCAACTGCTGTGGGCGAGACTCATAAGTCGGCAGCCGCCGCGCGATGTGTCCCTCATCGCCGAGGATCGAACTTACGTCAAGGCTCACGGCAGCCTCTGGAAACCGACAATACAAATATCGTCGCTCTGTGGGCGGCCCTCGACGAACGCTTCGACATCGTCAACCACGACTTTGACGGTCTCGTTGATATTTTGCGGAGCTTTGGCGAACACGCCGCTCAGACGCTGGTTGCCGTAGATCTCTTTCTGTGTCCGAATCGCCTCGGTCACGCCATCAGTGAAAACCAGCCAGGATTCACCGGGACTCAGGTCAAACGTCGAAACTTGAAACTTCTGATCAGCCAAAATTCCCAGTGGCATTCCCGATTCGGCCTGTCCGATTGATTCGACCTTTCCGGTAGCGCCATCGCGACGCAACGGTGCTAGGTGTCCGGCGTTGATCAACGTCAGTCGATGATTCTTCGGATCGATGACCATGATCAAGCAGGTGATGAATCGGTGCCCCAATCCACTGACGGAGATTTCCGCATTCAAGCCGGTCATCGCGGTCGCCAAGTCGGGTTGGCTAATCAAGTGATAGCGGACCGACGAATACAGTCGAGCCATCAGCAATGCGGCGGGAACCCCTTTTCCAGCAACGTCCGCCAAGGACAGCGCAACGCAGCCGCTCGGCAGTTCGATGTAGTCGAAGTAGTCGCCGCCAACGCGCTGCGCGGGTTCGTAATAATCGGAGAACTCATATCCCGGCAGTTTGGGCCGCGCGTGAGGCAAGAAACCGAGTTGCACCTGTGTGGCGAACTCCAGATCGCGTTCCATGTCGCGCTTTTTGACCGCTTGGTGGTACAGATGCGCGTTTTCGACGGACAAGGCGACTTGCATAGCCACGCTGATGAGCAGGTCCAAGTCTTCGTCGCGGAATTGTGCGCCAACGTCGTTGGTGGTGATTTGAATGACTCCCAACGGTCCCAACTCTCGGGAAACCAAGGGAGCGCAGATCATCGAACGAATTCGCAACGACGAGAGACTCTCGCTCGCTCGAAAGCGGCTGTCCTCGAGAGCGTTCTCGCTCAGAATGCCTTCGCTGGTTTCCAAGGCCTTACGAACGATGGTCATGCTGACGTGGACTTGATCGTCCGCTTCGGTCTTGCGCCGCGTCTTGGTGGCTTTGACGACCAGCTTCTTCTTCTCCTCTTCGCGGAGCATGATGAAGCCTTCGTCCGCCTGTTGGAAAATTCGGAACAAGGTTTCGAGCGTCTTGTCCAAAACTTGATCGAGTCCCAGCGAGCCCGCGAGGACTTTGGTGATTTCCAAAATCGCCTTGAGCTTCATCTCCGGCTTTACGCTCAGTCGCAAGTCGGACGACGAACTGCCGGCGTCGAGCGTGCTGATGATTGACGAGTGATCTTCCTCATCAAACTCGTCATCCGTGTTCACTACTCGGGTATCGGTTTGCGGCACGCCCTGATCATGGATTTCTTCGAGCGGTGATCGGGGCCCGACCTTGATCCCTTCGTCTCCGACGATCGCGCCCGGTTTCAGCAGATTGCTGTCGGTCGGAGCCACCAGCAAAAAACGAAATGCAAAATCACAAACGCGGATGATGTCCTTGTCTTTGAGTTGACGCCGACCCTCCACGACGGATTTGTTCACATGTGTCCCGTTACGGCTGCGAAGATCTTCCACGAAGTATTCGCCTTGGACGTCGACGATCTGGGAGTGATAGCGACTCACTGCGGCGTTATCTAACACCACTTGGCAATGCGGATGTCGGCCAAACACGGTCCGTTCGGCTTGCACTTCGATCAATTGACCGGGGTTTTTCCCCTTGAGCACTTCCAAGACAGCCACGATGAGGTCAACTCCTCGATGAGCGGGACTCTGAGAGCACGCGACTTTCCTGTTGATCGGTCGTCAAGCAACCTCAGCGTCGTTGCCGCTTGAGCTGCATTTTCCTGCGTGAAGGGAAACAGATTCTAGCCACCAGTTCGCCGCGCCGAAAGAACTCGCCGGAATCGACGTGCCCCGAAACTAAGAACGCGACCTCGGTCCGGGGGACGCATCAGTTCTGCGGCCAGTACTTCGGTCCGCGCGGGGGCGTGACTCCTCCCGCGGGTCGCCGCCGGGGAGAGGGGATCGGCGGCGCAGCGCTTCATTCAGCCAGTCACGGAGCGGTCGCTCGACAAGCGCTCCTCGATTTCGCAGGTATTGCCGGTCGACTTGCTCGGCATCGGCGAGATGGCCGGACAATGCGAGCTCCAAGGCTTTTCCCGCCCAAGCTGTGGCGATCGCGGATTCCGGCGCGGTCTTCGACGCGAGCACCTCCTCGCACAGCCGTTTCGCTTCAGTGAATCGTTGTTGATGGATGAGTCGTGTAATCAATTCTTGATACGCGATGTAATTTTCGCGATGACTGCCCGGAAAGTACGACAGCACCGCCCACCAGGCGTCATCCGTGTCAGTGCGGCGAGCCACTTCGAATTGTCGCCCGAGTGTTGGCTCCCGTTCGACGTGCGTCCACGCTTCACCTGCAGGGATCGATGTCGCTGGAGCGTGCCGAGCGGACTGTGTTCCCACAGCGGCTGCCACTGTCGCCAGAAGCACGCTCCACACGGCAAACGCGGCCCACGGATGTTCCGACGGACGCAGCCACGTCGTCCACCTTGGCCCGTGCGACTCGGACAAACCCACGTCGCTGGCGATTGTTGGAGAGTCGACGGGTATCGTGAATTCACCATGTGTTCCGATTCGCTTTTCGAGTTCTCGCAAATCGCGTAGCAACGATTCCGCTGAGGGGAATCGCTCGTCCGGTTGCTTCGCCAGCATTCGTTGAATCAGTTGGCAGACAGGCGGCGAGAGATCGGGACGCAACTCGGCTAACTTCGGAGGAGGCGTATGAACTTGATGGTAGGCGACCACCAGCGCGGTCTCGCCTCGGAACGGAGGTCGCCCCGCCAGCAAGTGGTAGAACGTCGCGCCCAGTGAATACAGGTCGCTGCGATGATCGACCTTCGAGCCTTGAACTTGCTCCGGGCTCATATACAGCGGCGTTCCCATCGTCATGCCGGCCTGAGTCAGCCGCAGGTCGCCTCCTTGAGTGAGCTGCGCTAATCCGAAGTCGACGACTTTGGCGACTCCTTTACGCGTCAACAGGATGTTCTCGGGCTTGATGTCGCGATGGACGATTCCTTTGTCGGCCGCCGCTTGCAGTGCCGCCGCCACTTGTTTCAACAAGTGCACCGCGATGTGCGCGGGGGGCGGACCTTTCTTGAGGATGTAGTCCCGCATGTTCATCCCGGCAACATATTCCTGAGCGATGAACCGCACGCCGTTTGACTCACCAACCGCGTAGACCTGGACGATGTTGGGATGATTCAGTCCGGCCGTTGCGAACGCCTCTTGTTCGAAGCGCCGGCGGCAGGTCTCGTCCGCCTGGATATCAGGTCGCATGACCTTGATTGCGACTTGTCGCTGCAGCGACGTCTGCTCGGCCAGCCAGACTTCGGCCATCCCGCCACCGCCGAGTCTTCGCAAAAGCCGGAATTCGCCGAGCATCTGGTTCTTCAGATCGGCAACTCGCAGGAGTCCGCTGACCGGGGCGCGGCCAAGGATTTGGCTCTGCGAAACCGCCTGCGTCAAACTGGCATCACCCGCGTCCGACATTCCAATCACCTTACGACTGTCCGAGTTCCTTCGATCGATTCGTCGCGGCTTCGACGGCGTTCATCAACGCCGCTCGCAGTCCGCCGCGCTCCAGCGCGTGCAGTCCGGCGATCGTCGTCCCGCCGGGCGAGGTCACAGCGTCCTTGAGCGTCCCCGGATGCTTGCCCGTCTCGATCACCATCTTGGCCGCGCCGAGCAGCGTTTGAGCGGCGAGCTTCGTCGCGACATCGCGCGGCAAGCCGACACGCACGCCGCCGTCGCTCAGCGCTTCGATGATTTGATAGACGTAGGCCGGCCCGCTGCCCGACAGTCCCGTCACGGCATCCAGTAACTTTTCATCGACCGAAACCGCCACACCGACCGACGACAACAGTTGCTCGACCAGCGCCGCGTCCTCTTTGGTCGCCGCGCCGCCAATCGCGAAGCCGCTGGCGGAAGCCCCGACCAGGCAGGGTGTGTTCGGCATCACACGCACCAGCCGCGTAGTTTCGCTCAATCCTGCGGCCAACGTCTTCAACGGCACTCCCGCCGCGATCGAGATGACCAAGTGCTGAGCCGTGACCTTCCCCTTGAGTTCCGCCAGCACCCCGCTCATCTGCTGCGGCTTGACCGCCAAGATGACGATCTGCGAAGCAGAGACGACCTCCGCGTTCGTTTCGACAGCGCGCGACTTCGTTTCAGAAGCGAATTGTTGGCGAGCCGCCGGGTACACATCGCTCGCCACAATTCGATCAGCCGACGTGAATCCCGCCGCGACCAACCCGCGAGCCAACGCCGTTGCCATCTTCCCCGCGCCAATGAAACCCACTCGCTGAGTCATGCTGTTTCCCCAACCGCTAACCCCTGATCCCCAACCCCTTGCTCAGAGCACACCGTACGTCCGATACGCCTCGCCAGCCAGCATCCCTCCGCGAATCGCGTCGCGGGTGATGTTCTCGGCGTGGACTTTCTCCCAAGCTCGACGAATCGCTTCAGTCTCCAGTTCACGAGGCACGACGACCACGCCATCGACGTCTGCAATAACCAAGTCCCCCGAACGAAATTCGATCCCGCCAATCTCGACCGGCACATCGATGTCGATCACACGTTGCCGATTCAGGCTGTCCAGCAGATTTGTGCCGAGTGCCCAAACTGCGAAGCCCATTGCTGTCATCTGCCGAACATCCCGGACCATGCCATCCACGATCGCTCCGACACAGCCTCGATTGCGAGCGGCCGTGCTGAGCAACTCGCCCCAAATCCCCGATCGGTTCGAGCCATTCGCGGCACAGACCAAGATGTCATCCGGCTGACACGCATCGACGGCTTGTAGCTCCAGTTCGTAGGGTTTCGGATCGGGGTGTGCCATATCCGCCCACAAAGTCGTGCGGCACCGGCCGACGAGCACTCGATCTTGCACGGTCGTCGGCCGCAAGGAAATTAGCGGCGAATGCCGGCGATGCCCCAAGCTATCCAGTGCGTCCGAGACTACGGCCGCAGTCAACGATTGTCGCATCATTTCGATCGTGATGACCGTTGGTGCTGCACTCACGAGAAGTCTCCCATTCCGAGGAACTAGCACGGAATTGATATCCGAATCCGCAGCGGGAATCCAATCGCCTTCGCGGTGTCGTTGCGATCCGCAAATTGACGGTCTCGATGGCCACGGCTATCTTCGCCTCACAAAATACAAACAGAGTGACCTTTTCAGGAGTTTGAGTTTGACGACTTCCGCCCCCGGCGCTTCGGTTACGTTCGCCGATCTCGGCTTGAGCCAACCGACGCTGAACGCTCTCCAGAACGTTCAATTTGAAAAGCCCAGTCCCATCCAGGCCGCGTTCATTCCGCTGGCCATGACCGGCATCGACTGCATCGGGCAAGCTCATACCGGCACCGGCAAGACGGCAGCGTTCGTGTTGCCGCTGCTCGAACGACTCAACTTCGATAACCGAGTTGTGCAAGCCCTCGTCCTCGCGCCGACTCGCGAACTCAGCGAGCAGATCGCCAACGAATGCAAGCGGTTGAGCTACTCGTCGATGTGCCGCAGCGTCTGCATCGTCGGTGGCCGCCCGATCCGCTCGCAGATCAACGAACTGGAAAAGGGAGTCCACATCGCCATCGGCACGCCCGGCCGAGTCATCGACTTGATCGAGCGCGGCATCTTGAACTTGCAGCATCTCACGGTTGCGATTCTCGACGAGGCGGATCGGATGCTCGACATCGGCTTTCGTCCCGACATCGAAAAAATTCTGCGACGCTGTCCGGCCGAGCGGCAAACCTTGATGCTTACCGCGACGATGCCACCGCTCGTCGAGCGACTCGCCAACCGCTACATGAAGTCGCCGGAGAAGGTCGATTGCTCCACAAACGGCATCGCCGTCAAAACGGTCGATCAGTTTTATCTGACGGTCGATGAAGATCGAAAAATGGAAACGCTCCGCAGGTTGCTGCTCGATCAGCGACCGCAGCAAGTGCTCGTCTTCCTGCGGACGAAACGGGGAGCCGATCGGTTACACGCCAAATTTTCTCGGAAGCTGCCCGACGTTGCGATCCTGCACGGCGACCTGCCGCAAACGCACCGCGACCGAGTGATGAAAGCCTTCCGCGCCGGCGAGGTCCGTATGTTGATCGCCACCGACGTCGTTGGCCGAGGGATCGACATCAGCGGAATCTCGCACATCATCAACTTCGACATTCCGGAGTACTGCGACGACTACGTCCACCGCGTCGGCCGCACCGGCCGTCTTTCGTCGGATGAAAAGGGTTACGCCTTTACGTTCGTGACCCGCGATCAAGGCGAGCAACTGACGAACATCGAACTCCGCATCAACACGATGCTGCCGGAGTACAAGATTCCCGGCTTCGAAGCCGCGCGTCCCAAAGAGCGTCGCGCCGAATGGACCGGCGGCTTCTCCAACAGCCCAGTCTCGTAATCGGCCGGCTTTTCGAAAAGCGTGAATCATGCGATCGCGCGATTCAGGACATGAAACGATTCTCCCCGCGGACAAACTCGTTTGCGTCTCGGCATGATCGGCGGAGCCTGGCGACGTCGTTTCTCTAACCAGGCCTGCTCCCTTTACTTCGACGTTCAAACCGTGAACGACTGCTTGAACTGCGGGATAATCGGGTCTTCATTGCATTGATCGTGTAGCAGTTCGGCGACCGCTTGAGCGGACGTCGATTCGCCATGGACAATGAAACCTTTGCCGATGCCACCATGTTTGGCGAGATGGCCGAACCACCATTTGAAGTCTTCTGCGTCGGCGTGCGCGGACAGTCCATTGAGGACTTCGACTTTGGCTCGCAGTTCAATCTCGCGGTCGAAAATGCGGACTCGCGGCTGCCGCTCGACCAGGCGTCGGCCGAGTGTGTATTCGGCCTGGTAGCCAAGCATCACGATGGTATTTCGCTCGTTGCCGACCGCGTGTCGCAAATGATGGACGACTCTGCCGCTTTCGCACATGCCGCTGGCAGCGATGACCAAGAACGGCCCCTTGCGATCGTTCAGCGCACGGCTTTCCTGCGGACTCGCGACGTATGTCAGCCCGCGAAAGCCGAAGAGGTCATTGTCGGAGCCAAGTTGTTTCTGAGCTTCCGGATCCAGAGTACGTTGATGTGTGCGATGCACTTGCGTCAGCTTGCGCGAGAGCGGACTGTCGACAAACATCGGGATCTGCGGCAGAAGACCCTCATTAAATAGCTCGTTGAGGAAGTACACCAAGACCTGTGTGCGGCCGAGACTGAAGGCGGGGATGACCACTCTTCCCTGGATCGCGATCGCTTCCTTCAGTATGCGCAGCAGTTCCGTTTTCAGATTTTCGGCCGGCAGATGCACCTTGTTGCCGTAGGTCGATTCGGTGATCAGAACATCGCAGCCATTGTCGATCAACACCGGATCGCCGAGCAGCGGCAAGCTGCGGCGACCCAGGTCGCCAGTAAAGATGACTCGTTTCATTTCACCGCCGTCGAGGATTTCCAACTCGGTGATGGCCGAGCCGAGGATGTGCCCCGCCTCGTGAAAACGCAGTCGCACATCCTTCGCGAGTTCGTGCCACTCCCCGTAGGGGATGGTCTCGAATCGTTTGCACAACTCATGGACGTCGCGTTCTTCGTACAAGGGCTCGATGGGGGGGTGCCCCTTTCGCAAACGGCCGCGCAGATATTTGGCGTCTTCGGAGGCGATGTGCGCACTGTCGAGCAGCATGATCTCGGCGATGTCCGCCGTCGCGGGAGTGCAAAAGACCGGGCCGCGAAAGCCCGCCTTGAACAGTCCCGGCAAGTTGCCGCAATGATCGATGTGCGCATGCGAGAGAATGACCGCATCGAGTTTCTTCGGTTCGCAGTGAAACCGTTCATTTTTTGTGCGTGCTTCGGCCCGGTGACCTTGGAAGAGGCCGCAGTCGAACAGGATGCGACGCTCAGCGGTTTCGAGCAGGTGCTGACTGCCGGTGACTTCACCAGCGGCTCCGAAAAACGTCAGTTGCATGGCTTCGCTCCGAGATCGAACGTTCCGAGGCTACGGCCACAGCGCACCGAAGCTGGTGCGGGTCGAAGGATTCTCAAGCTCCCGATCGGCTGCGACTATTCTTGTTCTTTCGGCTTGATAAACAGCCAGAGGGTCACGGTTTCGCCTTCGGCCAGCTTCGCTCGTGCCACCGGTTCTTGACGTTCGACGCGGAAGTTTTGCTCCTTCCGATTCGACAGCGAACCCCGTTGCAACGAGACCTTGTAGCCCAAAGTTTCGAGGATCTCTCTGGCCTTGTCGTGATCCATCCCGATGAGCGAGGGGACCGTGTTCGGCGGCAGCGTCGAGATTTTACTCTTCGCGCCATTCGTGGGTGTCGAATTGGCAGAGCTTTCAGCGGCGGGCTTCGACGGTGGTCGAACTCCATTGGCTGGGACGACCTTTCCGCCCAGACCGTCGAATTGCTCAGCACGCTCTTCATCGGCAGTCTTCGTGACGATCTTGTAATTGCGGTCCTCGAATTTGAACGGGCTCTTGCCGAGCCAGTCCGTCAGAATGTTTTTGGAGTTCTTCTCGATCTTGCCAAACACAAACACTGTTTCCTTGGTGCCGGCAGGATCGATCAGCCGCACGGCATTCGGCAGAAAAGCCTTGGTGTCGAGAATGATCTCGGCGAGCTGGTAGTTGGCCGCGTCTGAAGGCCACAGCGGTGTGGCTCGGATGGTCGCAATTCCGTCGGCCGTGTTGTGGTTCTTCAGGTCCAGATCGTAGCGCTGGACAGCTTTATCGGCCGGCATTCCGAACAGAAATGGCAGCGGGCCGTCGATGATATTCACTCCCTGATTCTGCTTCGGCAGCAGCATGCGTGTGGCTTGTTTCTGTTGCACGTCAACTTGAGTGACCAGTTGACCATCGCAGTACCAACGCTCGGCGGGACCGGCAATGCCTGTGAATTTCACAAGTTGTCCGGTCTCCCAATGCTTGCGGTTTTCGCTGGCTCCGATTTTTTTTCTGTCGGTTTCGGGAGTCAGATCGATCCGGCCTTTGTCGGGGGACTCGTAATAGAACTTCCCGGTGTTGTGTTTCACCACGTTAAAGACGTAGTCGTATTCCCAGCGGCGATGTTCCCCTTCGAGCTTTTTGATTTTGGCTGACGAGACCTCCCAGTCCTCCAGCAGCTTTCTCAACTGCGGCGAGACGTTCTTGACCCGCATCGGTTGACCGGCCGGGCGCGCCAGCTTGTTGCCTGCGGCCGGATCTTCGGCTCCGACGGGCAGAATGGTTTTCTTTGCAGGCGACGTCTTCGCCGACGGCGGACGAGACCCGGAATTTCGATCTTGGGCAGTGGCATTGACCAGGCCAGTCAGTCCCACAGGCAGTACGGCTAACCACACGAGCCCGCGCATCGGCATCCTTCCGAACCTGGTTCGTGGCATGATTTTCCTGTGTCGAGGAGACATCCTTGTCAGCTCACCGGCAACTCGGCCAATCCGTTTAGCCATTTTGCGGGGCATCCGGGCGGAGATATTAGGTTTCCTCACGAAACGCCTCTACCCCGGTTTTTGGGCGGCTCAACAGAGGCGATCCGTTTGCGATTTGCTGGTGTCATCCGCACAGAGCCGCAATTTGAGATTGTGCGAATCATGTCGTTTGGCTCCCCTCGAAATTGGCACATGCTCGAAACAGGGATTGTCTGTTCGAGACAAAACTTCCTTCGATGGGCGGATCGATCGATTGCAAAGAGTTCCACATGCGACGTTGGAAAAAGTTGCCGGAAGATGATAGTGGTGTGTCAACGGTCGAGTACGCTCTGCTGCTGGCAATGATCATTTTGATTTCCGTGAGCACTTTGGGCGGCCTCGGCGTGGAAGTGAACAACATCTATCTCGTCATCGATCCATCATTTCCGGATCGTTAGACGATCGCTGCTTTTTTCTCCGCCTCTGTTTGGTCATCACAACGGCGCGGCGCTGATTGCAGGCAATTTGAGGATCGTTGATACTCGCTGCGTCCGAATGCCGAGAACGACTCTTCAGGTTGAGCTGCCATGAACGCCACGACTAATTTCAAGATCCTGCCTGACTCCAGCGAACTCGAGCAGATGCAGCGTGACCTGCGGTTCCATCCCAGCCAAGTGACGGATCCACGTGTGCTCAGCCGCGAGCAAATCGTTCAGTTCAATCGTGACGGTTATGTGCGCGGACTGCAGATCTTCGACTCTGCCGGCACTGACCGAAATCGGCAGTACTTCGATGCCTTGTTGGCAAAGGTTCTGGCTGCCGGCGGAGACAGTTATTCGATCAGCACGGCTCACCTGAAATACGGTTACGTTTACGATTTGATCACGAACGCACGCATCGTCGATTGCGTCGCGGACATTCTTGGCCCCAATGTCATTGGCTGGGGTTCGCATTTCTTCTGCAAGATGCCCCAAGACGGCAAAGCCGTGGCCTGGCATCAGGACGCCAGCTATTGGCCGCTGACACCTTCGAAAACCGTCACCGTCTGGTTGGCGATTGACGATGCCGACCGCGGCAACGCCTGCATGAAGTTCATTGCCGGTTCGCAGAACTTCGGGCATCTGACGTACCGTCCCAGCAGCGAGGCGGATCACAATGTCCTCAATCAGTCGATTGATGACGCTGAGCAATACGGCTCAGTCGTGTACGACGAACTTCAAGCGGGCGAGATTTCGATTCACGCCGATCTGTTGCTGCATGGCTCTGAGGCCAATGCTTCTGATCGTCGGCGCTGTGGTCTGACATTGCGTTATTGCACCCCCGATGTTCGCGCCGGCTCTGAATGGAATAAAAAGGGAGTCGTCGTCCGTGGCGTCGATCCGACGGGACACTGGGCGAATCCGTCGCGGCCGGATGTCGAGTAACCCTGCTTGGAAAGTGGCCTCAATTCTCTCCTTGGATCGGATTTCCTGACGCTCCGTAAACTGGACAGACGTCTCTGTGGAGGACTCTCGCGAGCCTGTCAACTTGGTTGCGGGCGCAGGACGAGGCCGCTATCTTGCCGCCCCCTCTTTGAGGTCTGAAGAACTGTTTGCACCATCGTTTAAGGTGATTGAGACATGGAAACGAAGCTGGTCGCTCAACGGCGAACCAAGTTGGGAACGTCGGCCAATCGTCGTCTGCGGGCGAGCGGATTGGTGCCGGGAAACATTTACGGACACAAACAAGATGCCATCTCGGTGACTTTCCCGGCGAAGGAAACGTCCGCACTCGTCCGGTCCACGCATCGGGTCGTAGAACTGGAACTGGACGGTAAGACCGAAACCGCGATTCTTCGCGAAACACAGTGGGATCACTTTCATACCGAACTGCGGCATGTGGATTTCATGCGCGTGGATGCCAATGAACGAGTCAAGGTTGACGTCGATGTTGTCTTGAGAGGCACTGCCGCAGGCGCTTTGGCGGGTGGCGTGTTGGAACACTCGCTGCACATGCTGCATGTTGACTGCTTGGCCATCAATATTCCCGAGGCGATCTTGGTCAAAGTCCAGGGTTTGCAAATCGGCCAGGCGATTCACGTCAAGGAATTGGATATCCCGACAGGGGTCAAAGTGCTGAACAACCCAGACGCGATCGTCGTCCGAGTTGTCCAGCCGATCATTGTCGAAACCGCTCCCGCCGCCGAAGCTGTCGCGGTTGAACCGGAAGTCATCAAGAAGGAAAAGAAGACCGCCGAGGAAGGAGAAGAGAAGCCGGCCAAGAAATAGCCTGGCGACTTTTCATCAGCAATCGATTCACGACACGGGCGGATTTTCCGCCCGTGTTTTTTTGTCCCGGAGGGGTGTGGTCACTTCGAATTCTGTTTTCGCAATTCCGTGGATGAGATGTCGCGACGGAACTCTCTTTCAGAGATTTCCTCAAACAGGTCTCGCGCCGACGAGGGCAGATTCAGTTGGGACAATGTTCGAAAAGAATCCCCTTCGCTCCGGCCGGCCACTAGGAACCGGCAACCGTGTGTGCGAATCTCGGCCAACGCGGCCAGCATCGCGGATTCGCTGCCGTAGTATCTGGGCTGCACGATTCGCTCAGCAGTGTCGACGCCCACCACAAACGTGGTGTTGGGAAAGAGTCGCGACTTGAGCACAAACGTCGGCTCGCGAGTCAGAACGACTGGTCGATCCGCGAATTGTCGGCATCGTGCCTCGATCGTCAGAAAATCTAACGGTGGTTTGTCGACGTTGACCCACGCCAACTCAAACGCCAAGGGCCCGCCCACCCGCTGCTCAGCGACTCGCGCGAGTTCGCGATGTCCGTCGTGCAATGGATTGAACGCTCCGGACAGAAGGCCCACAGATTTGAGCGGCGGATCGACCTGCCACGCAGATCGCATCGACCAGACCGTCGGGCGACGGCCGGCGACCAGGTCCACGAGCATTGGAGGTGCAATGCAGACATCGCTCGTCAGCGAATCGCCGGCAACGAGTCCGATCGGCGGCAGGGGGGGGATCCCGCAGGTCTCACCCAGCAGACGCAAAAAGACGTCTGCCACCAAGCGTTCCTCCTGGACACGTTCTCGCAGTCCTTTCGCCAGCGTCAACCCGACCAAGCGTGTCGCATTGGCCGTGTGAGTCGCGATCCACGCGCGATGTTCGCCTCGTTTCGGACGATGACTGGTCAACGCGGCGGAGCAGCCGACGCCGACGGTTTCGGCGGTTCGTGTCGATAACTTGTTCGCTCGCTGCCATCCGACGACGGCCATCGCCAGCGCGGTTTCGCGGCTGCAAAACTGTTCCGGTTCGCGACCCAGCCATTCGGTGAGCGCCGCCGGAGTGTACGGCACGCGAGCTTCCAGCAGGAAAGCTGATGCTCCCGGCACGCTCAACAAGTCCGAGATCGCCAGACTACCGCCGCCGGTAACTGCGATCACTGCCTGCCATCCGCTCGCGTGCAGAGCCGATACGAACGGCGGGCGATCCAATTCAGTTGACGTGATGCTCGTGGGCATGAGCGCGGGTGTAGTCGCGGTTGCACAGATTGGCAAGCAGACTCGCCTGCCCCGATCCGCCTGCCTATCCTTCCGTCGTATTGCCCCTTCGAAGATCACCCCGGAGGTTCCCATGCTTTTCACTCGCACAACCATTTTTTGCGTCCTCACGCTGATCGCAGCGTTTGGGCTCGCGATCGCAGGAGACACTCGGATGAAGTATCCGGAAACGAAGAAAGTCGACCACGTCGATGACCATCACGGCACGAAGGTGCCCGACCCGTATCGCTGGCTTGAAGACGATGTGCGGCAATCAAAACAAGTCGCCGCCTGGGTTGAGGCTCAGAACAAGCTCACGTTTTCGTTTCTGGAGTCGATTCCACAGCGGGAGGCGATCAAGAAGCGCCTGACGGAACTGTGGAACTACGAGAAATACGGCGTGCCATTCAAGGTGGCTGGCCGGTACTACTACTTCAAGAACGACGGGCTGCAAAATCAGTCGGTGATGTACACGCTGGAGACGCTGGCTTCCGAGCCGCGCGTGCTGATCGATCCGAATACCTGGTCGAAGGATGGGACGGTCGCACTGGCGTCAACATCATTCAGCGAGGACGGCAAGTACCTAGCCTACAGCGTGGCTGAAGCGGGTTCAGATTGGAACATCTGGCGCGTCATGGAAGCGGAGACGGGTCGGTTGCTGACCGACGAACTGAAGTGGGTCAAATTCAGTGGAGTATCTTGGACAAAGGACTCACGCGGGTTTTTCTACAGCCGGTACGACGAGCCGAAAGAAGGGGCGGCATTCCAAAGCCTGAACAAGAATCAGCAGGTGTTTTATCACCGAGTCGGTTCGCCGCAGTCGGACGATGTGTTGGTTTACAAGCGTCCCGATCAGCCCGATTGGGGATTCCAAACGACCGTCAGCGAGGACGGTCGGTATCTCATCATCACGACTTGGAAGGGAACCGACGATAAATACCGCGTCGTCTATAAAGACCTGCTCGAACCTTACGGCATGCCGATCGACCTGATCGACAACTTCGATCACGAGTACACGTTCATCGGTAACGAAGGTCCTGTTTTTTTCTTTCAGACGGAACTCGAAGCACCGCGCAAGCGAGTCATCGCCATCGATATCCGCAAGCCGCATTTGCTGAAAGAGCTGATCCCGGAAGCGAAGGAAACACTGGTTGGAGTCAACATCCTCGCCAATCAATTCGTGGCGACATACCTCAAGGACGCCAAGACGCAAGTGAAGCTGTTCTCCCTCGACGGCCGCTTTGTGCGTGAAGTCGAGTTCCCCGGCATCGGCAGCGCAGGCGGATTCGGAGGCAAGCGGGAAGACACTGAGACATTTTATTCCTTCAGCAGCTTCAACATGCCGACGAGCCTGTTTCGCTACGACTTGCTCACCGGCAAGAGCGAACTCTTCCGGCAGGCAAAAGTGAAATTCAGCCCCGATGACTACGAGGTCTCGCAGGTCTTCTACAAAAGCAAAGATGGCACACGCGTCCCGATGTTTCTCTCCCACAAGAAAGGGCTGAAGAGGGATGGCTCGAACCCGACGCTGCTGTACGGCTACGGCGGCTTTGCGATCTCGCAGACACCGAGCTTTTCGGTCTCGCGTCTGGCCTGGATGGAGATGGGGGGAGTCCTCGCCGTTGCGAACCTGCGCGGCGGCGGCGAGTACGGCGAAGAATGGCATCAGGGCGGCACGAAGCTCAACAAGCAAAACGTGTTCGATGATTTCATCGCCGCCGCCGAATGGCTGATCGAAAACAAGTATACGTCGTCTCCGAAGTTGGCGATTCAAGGAGGCAGCAATGGCGGCCTGCTCGTCGGAGCCTGTATGGCTCAGCGTCCGGAATTGTTCGGTGCGTGCCTGCCGGCAGTCGGCGTGATGGACATGCTGCGCTTTCACAAGTTCACCGCGGGCCGGTTCTGGGTGGATGACTACGGCAGCGCGGACGACGCCGAACAATTCAAGGCGATCTTCGCGTACTCACCGTATCAAAATCTCAAACCCGGCAAGAAGTACCCGGCCACGCTGGTCACGACCGCAGACACCGATGACCGAGTCGTTCCTGGTCACAGTTTCAAGTTCGCCGCAGCTCTGCAAGCCGCTCAAACCGGTGACTCTCCGACGCTGATACGCATCGAAACCCGCGCGGGGCACGGAGCCGGAAAGCCGACCTCCAAGATCATCGAAGAGGTCAGCGATCAGTGGGCGTTTCTGGTCAAAACACTCGGCATGAAATAGCACGACGCACCAGGCAGCGGTTTCAGGTTCACCACTCGCTGGCGCGTCGTACTAGTCAAAGGTCGAACTTACTCGCTTACGAGTTGGTGTCGCTCGGCTCGAATTTTGGCGGCTCAAACTTCGGAGCCGTGGTTTCGACCGGCCGATCTTCAGCGGCTGGGCGGCTGACAGGGCGCGATGAGGAGCTGGACGTTTCCACTTCGTCCTCGATTCCGCGGACGCCTTTCTTGAACTCGGTGATCCCCTTGCCCAGGCTGCGAGCAACCTCTGGCAAACGCTTGCCGAACAACAGCAACGCGACGACACCGACGATGATGAGCTCCATCGGATGTGAACCGAACATGATTGGCTCCCACTGTGAAAATCAGATTGAAATTGAAACTGTGAAACAGCGAATCACGACTTCGACGAACTGTCCTCGTCCGAGTTATCGTTGATCCCCTTTTTGAATTCGGTCACGCTCTTCCCCAAGCCTCTCATGACTTCCGGCAGCCGCTTGCCGAACATCAGTAACGCCACCAACCCCACGATCAGCAACCCCATCGGAGTCATTCCAATTCCAAGCAACATGATGGTCTCCCGACAATGGCTCACAAATCCATGAACACAGAAGCTCGGACAAGAGTCATCCTCGACCGGCAATCGCGTCGCGGGTGGGAATCGCAGAAGAGTGGCTTCAGGCAAACTTCGGTGCGAACATCCCCAACAGCCGTGGCGGGAACTGTCGTGTCTCGTGGATGTCCACTCGGTTCGCCCGCTGGAAGAGCAGGTGGGGTGAGCGGTTAATGAGGATTCTAACCCTGCCCCCCGGAGTGTCAACTTTCTCTAGTGCCGGCCTGCCGTTCCCGGACAAATGCCGCCGATTAGCCTCGCAGATGTCTTGCAAACCATTCTTTCGTTCGCAGCCACATCGCCTCCGAGAGGATGTGCCCGACCCCGTCTTCGATGAAAGCCACAAAGTTCTTCTCCGCGTGCATCGAGGCATAGGCGTTGGCGATCGTCTTGATCCCCTCACGTACGAAATCAATCGGACTGCCGCCATCTTTCTCGCCGAAGTTCAACAGCAACGGCCTTGGAGCGATCAGCGCTGCGATGTCCGGTGTATCACCGTGAGCAAAGAGACCGGGGACAAAATTCGGAAAACAATGCAACATATGCTCGTGATGGATTGCCGCGTAAGTCGGCAGACAGCAGTTGCCGACGAGGCATTTCAATCGTGGCTCCCACGGTCCGACCAGCCAGGTATGCGTTGATCCCATCGAGTGCCCGTAACAGCCAATTCGATCGGCTTTTACTTCCGGACGGCTCACAAGAAAGTCGATTGCGCGCCGCATGTCCAGAATATTTTTCCAAGCCATGCACTTGCCAGCCACGACGTATCGGAGGAATTCGAACCGTTCGAAGTTGCCGTCTTTCAGTTTGCCGGTCGGGTCGCGGCGTTCTTCAAAACACAATGCGTCGGGACAAAGGACAACGTACCCTTCACGGGCCAGAGCGGCACCGGTGTGGTGCATCGGGTCCGCCATGAGTCCGGCAGGCTCGGATTTCCCCTTGCTCCAATTCCCCGCGTGCTGATGCCAAACCGCGACTGCCGGAGCCGGCTTGTCGGAAGTGACTCCATCCGGAATCAACAGGAACGCCGGGATCGGATCGTTGGGCTCGGCGTCGTAATAGAGCGACTCAATGCGATAGCCGTCCTTTTGCATCGTCTCGCGACGCCGCACGTTGAGCGGCCCCGGTTTCGGCCAGCCACCTCCAATGCAGGCCAGAAGCTTCTCGCGGAAGTCAGGCGCAGGCATCTCGAGGTTCCTCTTGAGTGCTGAACGAAAAAAGCCGATCTCCCGAGACGGGAAACCGGCTGATTGTTAACCGATTCGGCAACGAATCGCCAATTCGGTATAAAAGCTCCCCGAGCCGGTCTCAGCCCGAACCGGGGATTCATGGAGCTAGACGCCTTTTCTATCAACAGGGTACGTCGAGTGCCGATCATCATGTTTTACGCTTGGCACGCCCCGCAGCCAGTTTATGCAATCCAAATTGGGACGAAAAAGACGGCTTCCGATCCTCTCCGACTTGCTCGTTATTACCAGTCACTGCTCAACTCCGGCAAATTCGAAAGTCGGGCGGCACTCGCCCGTTATCTCGGCGTGAGCCGGGCACGGGTGACGCAGGTTTTGAATCAGCTACGGGAAGAGAAGGGCACGAAAGTCGGATGACTGTTTATTGAGTGCGGAATTGGGGATGTTGCCATGTCACTCGTCCACAGCCGGACTTCCATTGAATCACTGCGACGACGTAAGCGGCAGATTTCGTGAATCTTGTTCCTTACTGCACCGTTAAGTGTGAGCGCAATGAGTGATCGTTTCCGATCCAAGACCGTGAGGACGCTGTTATCGAGAGGGAATTTCATTCACCGTGTAGAAGGCATTGCGGTGCAGGAGTTCGTCCATGTTTCGCGAACGCAATTGCACGAGGTCAAGTTCGTAGACGAATCCCTGCCGCAGCTTGTCGAGAATGATTCGTGCCGAGAGGCCATCTTCGGAGAGTGAAACCGATTTGACGTCTGGCTTGTGCTGTTCGATCTCTGGTCCGCCGTAACCAGCATGATAAGGATGCGTGAAGGCAGAGATTGCATACGATGTCGGCGACCGGCCCGTCGTTGGTTCGACCGGTTTCGTAAAGGTGACCGTGAAGCCATCCGGTTCGATCGTGATGCGATTGATCTCGAACGGCATCTTGCCGCTCCATTCGAGTCGCTCAAGAGCGAATGGCTTGATGCCGCGCACCGGCCAGCCTCGGTTCGTGCCGCCGCAGAGCAGATTGCCGTTGGGCGTGAATTCCACATTGAGGATCCCGGTCGAAAGGCCCTCTCGGAAAGGGTAGCAGGCTCCTTGCCAGACACCGTTCACCTTCTCGGTCGTCGCTCGCATCAGGATCGACTGGGTGTAGTCGCCGAGGAACAACTGATTCTCGAATGGTCCGAACTTGCCCTGCGTGCGATCCACATTGAATCCGGTAATCGACCGGCCCATTCGGATGTAGGGAAAAATCACCGCGTACGGCGTCAGTTGTTTGACGCGATTCTTCTCGGTCGCGATGCGATTGCCAGAGTTCGGCATCTCGGGCACTACTCCCAGCTCGGGCGAATACTGATACCAATGAAAGCTCGCCGGGTGCCCGTGAAAGCTCTGCGGCGACACGGCCTTCAAGCTGCAAGAGCAGTTCCACGGTCCCTGACTTTCGATGTAGAAGAGCGAGCCATGCTCATCGAATCCGATGCCGCCGGGGCTACGCAGGCCACTCGCGAAGGCGGTCGTCTTTCCATCCGGCGCAACCTTCATGACGAAGCCGCGATTCAACGCATGTGAGTAGTATGACGCCGAGAGACCGAGCGCGATGAACTGATTGCCGTTCGTATCGAGCTTCGAACCGAACGCGTACTCGTGGTAGTTCGCGTAGCCCCACGCATCGGAAATGGTCTCAAACCGATCCGCGACGCCATCGCCGTTCGAGTCGTTAACTCGCGTCAGTTCGCAACTTTGTGTTACTCGAAACGCATCGTCCTTCCAGGCAAGTCCGAAGATTTCATCGAGGCCCGACGCAAAGCGATGAAACGTCGGAGTCGGCTTCGGGGCGTCAACGCCGTCGATCAAAAAGATCTCGCCGTGCCGCGTCCCGACGGCCACTCGCCTATCCGGCAGGACCGTAAACGCTCCGGCTTCGATGACGGTGTCCTTAGGCAACGAGATGTTGACGATCGGATAAAACTCCCGTTCGCGTTCCTCTGTGCCCCAACGTTCGCCGACTTCTTCGGCGTGCAGCGAATTGACCGCGAAGAGCGTGATGAGGATGAGCAAGCACATGGGCGATTTGCTCCGCAACTCGCCGTCTGGTCGCGGAGCGACACGGCCGCTATGATCGCTACTTCTTGAGCGGTTCATACACGAACTCCAACGTTGTTTTTCCTTGAGGTAGTTGCAGCCGCAGCAGCAGCTCGGTTTGCTTGGGGTCGCCAGACAGCGACCGCTGTTTAGTTTCGGTGGCGGGGATCGTCAGACGCAGGCGACCGTTGCGGAAGACCCGCTCGGATTCGCCTTTGATGTCGCCAACGAGTGCTCGGAACCAAACGGTCTGCTGAGTTGGCGAGTCGAATTGCAGGACTCGCTTGAGTTGTCGTTGGTCATCTTGGCCGCTAGCGACCGACCGATCTTCAATCTCGATCGTGCCGCTGCGGTACTGGAACGTCGGTATAGATGAGTTGTCGAGAAAATAGCCGTTAAATTGATAGCCGACATTCTTCGGGTAGAGCGGATTGGGATTCGCGGGAGCCTCTTTGGTCATCACTGGCAGCAGCGGCCACGGGGCATTTTCATCCTCCAGCGCGACGAAAGAAACATCTTGAGCCAACGTGGTCGGCTCGCTGGCCGGGTTGAAATCGCCGGAACCCTGACCGCTCCAATTCACGCTGATGAAGTCACCCTGCCAGATGGCGGATAGCGTGCCGGTCTCGGCGTTGAAGGCGTAGCTGAGCTTCTCCGGCAGGCCGACCGCGATGCCGCGATAGCCTGCGACTCGACTGCGACCGCGATGAATGTTGGCTTGATCCCCAACTTCCAGTTTCGTGCTAACGGCTCGAATGCCGGACGGATCGGCGGCAGATGTGCCGAGCGAGAGGTAGTACCAGATCGCTTCGATTTGCTGATCGGTGTCGCCATCGAGAATCGTCCTGAAGACAGCACGGCCATCAGGCCACGCCGTCGGCATGACGGTTCGAGGACGAAACGCTCCCGGATTTCGCAAATAATTGTTGAACCAGATGGGCTGAAGTCGTTCGTAGCTCGTCAGCAGGTCGATGCCCTGATTCGTATGCGCCGCCTTGCCATTGAAGTTGTGACAAGCGACGCAATTCACGCCCTTGTCGCCAAGCAGCTCGCGCCCCGCCGCTCGCAGGAGTTTTTCACGATCGCGCTCTCGTTCGTTGCGATTTTCGGGATTCGGGATCTTCATCTCCTTTCCTTCCAAAACATCGACCCGAGCGAAGAGCGTGGGGAGATGTTGCAGGTTGGCCGTGCCATGCTGAGGCATCCTCGTCATCATGTAATGTCGAACGCTTTCGCCATCGAAGAGCACCTTCTTCATCCAAGCGGGTTGCAGCTTGGCTCCGACCAACGTGAGCGGGGGCGGGATGCGACCGTCGTCGCCGAGCTTTAACTCGCTGCCCGCGAAGAAGGGGTTATGAGCGTCATGCACCCCGCCGAATTCGTCTCGAACATGACACGCGACGCAGCGATAGGCCGTCATCGTCTTTGCAACGGCGAGCTTGTCCGAGTCTTTGTCGTTTTCCGCCCGCGGCGTTTCTTGAAGCGTGGCAACGATCGCTTGAGCCTGATTGTCGTCGAGATCAAAACGCGGACTGCGATCACTCGTCTTCGACAAGCATCCGCGATTGATCTCTGCAGCCTTCAACGAGCTAGCCAACGGAGCCGCTTTCATCTCGAGCAGCGCGTGACAAGCCGCACAGTTGAGCGACTGAAAATGCTGCTTGCCTCGCTCGACCATCGCGGCATCTGGAATGAGAGCCTTCGCCGGCTGAGCTTGCTCGCCGACGAGATAACCAGCGATCGCGAGCGACTCAGTGGGAGTCAGTTTCATGTCGGGCATGCGTCCAGAACTGCGGACTTTTAGCGGCTGAAACAGGAACTCGCTGAGTGAATTCATGCTGTACTTTGCCGCGACATGCCCAAGTGGTACAGCGATGGGTTTGACTTTGTTCCTTGCGGCGAGCACCGGATCTTCCTCGTCGTCCTCTTCGTCGTTGCGTTTGGGTTTCGACGGCACGTCGAGTGCTTCCTTCGGGCCGTGACATGCGACACAGCCGATTGAATGAAATAACTCCTTGCCGAGTTGACGATCGATTGGCTCCGCTGTCTCTGGTTGAAATGCACTCTTCGACTGCGCGATCAAAAAGTGAGTGAGCGATTCCGCGACCGACCGTCGTTCGACCTCCGGTCGCGCTGCCAACAGATCTGGCATCGTCGTTCCCGGATGAGCCGCAGTTGGAGACGTGATGAAACGTTGCAAGTAATCCGGCGAGATCCGCGACCCGACATCCGCCAAATCGGGAGCTGCTTTCTCAGGAACGGGCCCGCGTTCCAGGCCGGCATGACACGCAGCGCATCGCAACTCCGAGATCAACACGCTTCCGGCTTGTGCCTTCGTCAGCGGATGATGCCCCGGCAGAGCCGGATCGCCTGCAGCAGCCATTGAGTTGGCAGTCACAATCCCGATCAAAAGACAGATTTTCTTCATCGTCGTTTCAATTGTGAATGACACTTCGTCTTTTGTTTTCGTAAAAAATATGGTTTAGCGGTAGAAGGATACCGGGCGCGGTTTGAGGCCAAGTTGGTCGTAGTTGAATCCGCTTTCGAGGGGCTGGTAGCTGCCAACGATCTCCACGCTGCTGGTGGCAGAGATGGAGGACTCCATCCCGATTCCCCAATAGACGGCGTTGATCACGAGGCGGCGCAGGCCAGGATTCTTCAAGTCGGTGCCACTGCCCATTGTGGAGTGGAAAACCCGCGCAGTTTTGCCACTGCTGGTCTGCCACGGCTTCACCCAGGCGACCGGGAGCGGCTCGAGCTTTTCATTCGGCGGGTCATCGGGCTTGCGGCCCATCAGCGGCTGACCCCAGACGAGCGGGGTGCAACCTGGCGGCAAGCTCGTGCCCTCTTTGTAGGTGCGATAGACGTCGGAGTCACCCCAAATATCCGTGACTCCCGTAAGGATCGGGTGCTGCGTTTGATCTTTGTCGAAAAAGCCGCGCGTCGAGTCGGCGTGCCAGCGTCCGTGGTGATTGAGGAAGGTGCCGCCGAGGATGTCTTCGCCCCAGCGCACTTGTTTGCCCTCGATCTTGTACGGCAGCGGGACGCGAAAGCCGTGATTTGCGGTGCGCAGAGCGATGATTGGTTTGCCCGAGTCGACATACTTCACGATTTGCTCCAGCTCGGATTGCGGCAGGGTCAGCAGTCGAGTGAAGAAGATGACGAGGTCTGCTGACGCCAGGGGTTTAAGTCCGGGGATGTGATGCTCTTTGAACTCGGCCTCCTTTCCCTTTTCGGGATAAACCGGCAGCGTCGGGTCCACCTCGCCTCGTTCATTGACGCCGAAGAGGACGGTGCAATTAAAGCCGTGATGTGTGCTGAGAACCTTCGCCATCATCGGCATGGACTGCTCGCTGCGATATTCCTGCTCGGCCGCGATGAGCACGATGTGCTTACCTTTGCCCGGACCATTTCCGCCGGGATAAGTCAGCCACTGAGTGCTTTCGGGTAACGGCTGGGCGACGGTCACGCCCCAAAGTTTTCCGAGCAAGGCGTGCATCTCAGGGTCGTGCTTCAGGAGTTCGTCGTTGTTGAATGGAAAAAAATCATTGCGTACGAAGTAAGCCTCCGTGGTCTCCGCGAAGTATTCCATCGCATTGGTGATGGCGTAGGCGCGTTCGCGCGTGTTGGGCTTTCCGTCGCCGCGTGTGCGCTCGACACGCTCGTAGCTACCACTGCTCTTGGCTCGCTCATAAGCGGCCTTGATTTCCGCGTTGTCGAAGCCGTCTGGCAGCACGCGGTGGTGAAAGGCGTGAGCCAGTTCATGCAGGGCGAAATTCGGCATCCGTCGCATCTCGGCCTCGAAATCATGTACGCCTGAGAACTCGACTCCGCGCACCATCACGGGGTCTCGACCGTTCTCACGTAGCCACTCGACGCCCGGATGGAACTCGGCTCCACTTCGACCGGGTTGATAGGCGGTGGAAAAGTAGAGCGGCACTTTCTTCAACTCAGCCACGGCGGGCGCGGGCACGACGCGCACAATCTCATCCAGCATCTTCTTCAGCCCGGCCAGCGCGCGCGCCGTGTCGGCAGCCTCGGTCTCCAGCAACTTTTTAGCGATGTGGACCTTCCAACCCGAAATGTCGCGAGTCTCACGCTCGACGCTATCCATCCCGGATTTCAACTTGAGTTTGATAAGCGGTGGTGTGTCCGTGCTGGATTCGATGGCCTTGATGGTGTCTCGGACGGAATTCGCCTTTCGCAGTCCGAGGTTCTTCGGAAAATCTTTTTCTTCCTTCTCAAAGTAATTGGCGATCCGCTCCAGATCGGGAATGATGGCCTTGCCGTGACTGCCGTACGTGATGAGTATCTTCATGATCTCCGGAGTGCGGTTCTCGCTGCTCCACGGATTTTGATCGCGGGTGTATTTCACCAGAGCGCTCATCCCGTCTTCGACGTGATGCTGAGCCAGGACGCGGAGTCCTTCGACTCGGATTTCGTCGGCGAACATCTCGCCGCTGGGGGCGGGCTGAACGATGGCCTCATGGATCGCCGGTAGCAGCGGTTCGATTTCGTCGAGCGAGAGATGGCGATAGACCGAGCTGAAGCTGCCTCGAGCGCG
>VGZH01000024.1 GCA_016872645.1 Planctomycetota bacterium
TCTATCGAGTCCGGTACAAGGACTCGCCGCGCACGCCGAAAGATTTGGACCTCACGAAAGAGACCGACGAGCAACTCATCGAACGTCTCGGAGCCAACAACGACTTCATCCGCTGGACGGCCACGCGCCTGTTGCAAGAACGCGCAGCAAAGGAAGTGCGTCCAGGGAAAGATGAAGTCGTGCGACCAAAACTAAGAGCAGTCTTTTCTAAGGACAATCAAGATGCGTCAACAAATCAATTGCGACATGCTTTTTTTGCAATGATCGGATCATACAGCTCCGAATCAAGTAACTTCGATGTCATTCGCGATCTAGGCGTGACCGATTTGCACCCAAAGTTTGACAAGTGCATGAGCGCCTGGTGGGTTCGATACATGCATGGGAACCGAGCTTTTGCGGAATCCTTCGCTCCATATCGGAATAAGCAGAATCTAGCAGGCACAACGTCAACCGACCCAAGCACTGTGATGCTTCAACAAATCATCGGCTTGTCAAAGCTACCGATTACTGCGACGGCAAAAATAGACGGATTCCTTTGGCATCTCTCACAGTCCAAAGATGACAAGTTGATTCCTCACATCGTCTGGCAGAACTTACATCCCAATCTTGAGCAACACCCCGATGAATTTCTGAGAGCGCTTCAAGACGGCCAGTATCTCAAATCAAAACCCGTTGCCGACCTCATGCCGCGCGTCGTGGATCGGATTCTTGGCCGGCAGAAGTTTGATGCGGCTCCTGTCGCAAAACTGTTCGCCTTGTTGCGGGACGATCATCCGCAAGTCGGGCGCGAGGTGTTGGCCGTGCTGGCCGCGAAGGTGCAGTCGGGAGAACTCAAGGGGGACAAGCTGGAGCAACTCAAGGCGGCGATGTCCGAGCCGCTCACGCCGTTGCTCAACAGCGGAGTCAGCCATCCGCTCGGCAGCGACGCCGCACTGCTGGCCGTCTCTTGGGGCGACCAACGCGGTCTGTCGCACGTCCGCCAGTCGTTCACGACTCGGGGCCTCCAGCCGGACCTGCGATTGAAGGCGCTCAACGCGCTCATTGCAGCGCGTGATGAATCTTTGTTGGAAACGATTACGAAAGTCTTGGATGATCTCACGCAGAATCGCAAAGACGCAGAGGGACCGCAGCCTCTCCGCCCCTCCGGGCCTCTGCGTGAGAAATCAGCCTTTGCTTCTCAGCTTCTCGCCGCACTCGGAAAGCTCGACGAACCCAAAGTCGCCGATCTCGTGCTCGCGCGATACCAAAAGCTCGAACCGGAACTCCAGCCGGCGGCCATCGAACTGCTGACTCAGCGCGCGAACTGGTCAAAATCGCTGCTCTCACAAGTCGGCGAGAAAAAAATCGCGGCCGCGGCGATCAACGTGAATCAAGCGCGACGCATTCAGGCACTCAAGGACAAAGATCTGTCGGAACTACTCAATCGCCATTGGGGCCAAGTCCGCGACTCGCGCAGCCCGGATCGGGAACGAGTCGTTGCCGAGATGAAGTCGCTGATCCGCAGTCAGACGGGCGATCCGTTCGCGGGAGAAAAAGTCTTCAAACGAGTCTGTGCCGCGTGCCACAAAATCTACGGCGAAGGCCCCGACATCGGCCCCGACATCACCTCGAACGGCCGCAACGATTTCAACCAGCTTCTCTCCAACGTCTTCGACCCCAGCCTGGTCATCGGAGCCGGCTACCGCGTCTGCACCGTCGTCAACAAAGCCGGCCGAGTTCAAAGCGGCCTGCTCGTCGAAGACAGCCCGCAACGAGTCGTGTTGAAGCCGGCAGCAATCGCTGCAAAGCCCGCAAACACGACGGATGCTCCGGTGGCTGTTGCCGTCGGTCAACTGCAAATCATCCCGCGCGACGACATTGAAGAGTTCAAACTCAACGAACTCTCGCTCATGCCCGAAGGCTTGGAGAAACAACTCTCGCCACAAGAGATCGTCGATCTGTTCGCGTTTCTGGTGCTCGACAAGCATCCGAAAGACAAGTCGGCGAAGCGTCTGCCGGGTGTCGACTGAAGACGGTTCCTCGCGCAGAGGCGCAAGGCCCGCAGAGTCATCGTCGGATTCTGTGGGCTTCGCGCCTCTGCGTGATCCCTTGCCCTTGCAGCAGAATACGGAACGCTGCACGGACGCCGTTCTTTCCGTCGCAACAAGAATGTCCCGAGTTCAATCAGCGACAACGTGTAAACCTGTACGCCAGAGACGCGGGCCAAGCTCTGACTGAAGCACTTCGAACTGGCAATCGCGAACGCCCAGTAGGCCAATCGCGAATCAGTAAGCGGCATTGAGGTACGGTGTTCCTGCTGCAAGACCTCTGCGGCCAGCAGCACGCTCTGCAGGACAAAAATCAAATCGCAGATGCCGACGGATAGGTTCAGGATCGGCAGCCACGTCCGCGTTGCCGCCCGCAGCCATTGCCGCTGATCGGCGCTTGACGACGGCTAACGCCACCGCGATTTGGACAACGCGACGAACGGAACAATTACAAGAATTCAGAAGACCGCCGTCACCGCCGGAGACTTTCCGCCGCAGAGCAACAGCAGCGCGTTGTTGAGGTCCATACTTCCATGTCAGGATCCGCAGGCCCCCGCCTGATGTGCTCTCTCGGAACGAGAGCAACACGTCGAGATACCCAACACTGACTTTCCAGCCGACGAACGCCAGCGACAAGCCAGCCCAGCACAACGCGTCAGCGAGTGATCGAACCGTGAATCACTCGCTGACGCGTCACGCTATTTTACGGCAGGATCAGCATCGCATCGCCGTAGCTGTAGAAGCGATAACGTTCGCGAATCGCCTCGGCATAGGCCGCTTGGATGTGGTCGAGACCCGCCATCGCGGAGACCAGCACGAACAACGTCGAGCGAGGCAAATGAAAATTCGTGAGCAGCGCATCGACACAACGAAACTGATACGGCGGCCGAATGAAGATCGAAGTCGAACCGCACCACGATTTGAGTTCACCGTCGGCCGACGCCGTTTCGAGCGTCCGCACCGACGTGGTTCCAACGGCGACAACTCGTCCGCCCCGTTTGCGAGCCGCTTGAATCGTTCGCACGCTGGCTTCGCCGATCTCACACCATTCGGAGTGCATCGCGTGGCCGCCAAGCGTCGTCGTCGAGATCGGCCGGAATGTTCCCAACCCGACATGCAATGTCACGCGAGCGATGGCGATGCCGCGCGCTTGGATCTTCGCCAGCAGCGATTCCGTGAGGTGCAATCCCGCCGTCGGAGCGGCGACTGAACCGGGATGACTCGCGTAAGTGGTTTGATACCGCTGCCAGTCGTTGTCGTTCGCGATCTTGCGGTGCATGTAGGGCGGCAGCGGCATCGTGCCGAATTGCTGGAGCAACTCGACCACCTCACCAGATGGCTCTGGACGCATCAACCAAACGCCGTCCTCCTCACGGTCGATGAGTGTCAGATGCAACGACTCCAGCTGACTGTCAGTAGGCTGACCGAGCGGGATCAGCGTCACAGCTTCGCCCGGCTTCAAATATCCGCGGGTTTGGCCAATCAGCCGCCAGTCACCGTTTTCCGCTTGTCCGAGATACAGCCCCTCCCATTTTCCGCCCGTCTTGGATCGTTGGCCAACAAGCCGGGCCGGCAGAACTCGTGTGTCGTTGAGCACGAGGCAATCGTCAGGCCGCAACAGGACATCCAAATCTCGAATGCCTCGGTGCTGAATCGCCCCCGAATGTCGGTCGAGCACCAGCAATCGTGAGGCGTCGCGCTGAGGCAATGGCTCCTTGGCAATCAATTCCTCGGGCAATTGGTAGTCGTACAACGAAACGTCGTCAAAGAGATTGGTCTTGTCCGCTGAAGTCGGCGGCAACGGAGAAATGGACTCGCTCGACATGCCGTTTTGCTCGTATGGTCTGGGACGAAGTCACTCGGGGATCAGTGACATTTCAAAGGATGCTGCATGGCGGGAGAGATCGTATTGGCTGCCAACGACTCCGGCGAACGACCGCCGACACGCATTGCGTTCTGCATCACCGATCTCGACGTCGGGGGTGCCGAGCGAATGTTCGTCGAACTGGTGACGCGGCTGGATCGCCGCCGCTGGGAGCCACGAGTTTATTGCTTGTCGAAACCGGGAGCCCTAGCTGCTCGGCTTGAGGCCACGGGAATTTCGGTGACTTGTTTCAACGCCAGCAACCTTAAAATATGGAGTGTTATTTCGCGACTGGCTTCCGAGTTGAACAAGTTTCAACCATGGCTGTTGCAGAGTTTCTTGTATCACGCCAACCTGGCGGGACGCGTCGCGGCTCGAATGGCCGGCGTTCCGCAAGTCGTTTCCGGAATCCGCGTCGCTGAACGACGCGGCCGATGGCGACTGTGGGTGGATTGGCTCACGCAGAGCTTTGTCGATCACAACGTTTGCGTCAGTCAGGCGGTGGCGACGTTTTCAATTCGCCGATCCTGGCTCAAAACCGCCAAGGTGAGCGTAATTCCAAACGGAGTCGATTTCGACCGATTTGCGAACGCAACACCCATTGATCGAGTGACCTTCGGATTTTCACAAGCTGCTCCGCTCGTATTGTTCGTCGGAAGACTTGATCCACAAAAGGCCCCCTTTGTTCTACTGGAGGCGTTTGCTCGTTTGATTGACCGGCACGCCGATTGGCAATTGTTGTTTGTCGGCGACGGGCCCCTGCGCGACGACATGCAGCGTTGGATCGTGCAACGGAAGCTCGAGAGCAGCATTCGACTCGTTGGATGGCGGGCCGATGTTCCTGGATTGCTCAAGTCGGCTGATGCACTTGCGCTCCCATCTCTCTGGGAGGGGATGCCCAATATCGTGTTGGAGTCGATGGCGGCGGGGCTACCGGTTGTGGTGAGCCACGTCGAAGGGACGGACGAGCTGATTCGCGATGGGGAAACCGGGCTGCTTGTGACCCCCGGATCGGTTGAAGAATTGGAGCAAAAAATCGAGAAGGTTTTGCTCAGCGGCGAATCTTTGACGAGCCTTTCGAAATCTGCTCAACATGCTGTTTTAAAAGACTTTACGATTGAATCGATGGTGGAGAGGTATGAGCAACTCTATGTTCGGTTGCTCGAAAAACGCTCGCCATCTGCGTCGTAAAAAAAACTTCCCAAAAAAACTTGAAAATCGCCAATCAGAAGGCGTGCTTGGACCTGCGTCGAGGAGGAGGTCGCGAAGTGTACTCGTGCGCAAAAAGATCATTGACGATTCGATCTCCGATCAGGATATTGGGGTCATGTGGTTGGTTGTGGGGAAGAGTGGTGACTGATGGCTCTCACCGGCACCTATGAACGGACTGTCGATGACAAAGGCCGAGTCGCTGTCCCGAAACAGCTTCGGGAAGCATTCACCTCACGCAATGCCACTGATGAGCAGGGAACGACTCATCTCTTTGTTGGACCTGGAAACGATCAAGCTCTGGTGCTGTACGCTCCGGAGGACTTTGACAAGTTGGCTCAACGGATGGACGCCAGTTCTTCCACGCGAGCCGAGGTCTTGAAATACGAACGGTTCTTTTTTTCACGAGCGGAGAAAGTCGAGTTGGATGGTCAGGGACGCATTCGCATCCCGGAACGGTTGGCGGCCTTCGCCAAACTGCAACGGGATGTGATGCTGCTGGGAGTGCGCGACCATGCGGAAATCTGGGACAAGACGCTCTGGACGGAGTTTGATCAGCAACATTCCGCCCGGTTCGATGAACTCGCCCAGGCCGCTTTCTCGCGAGGTTGATCCAGCAACACGGCTGATGGGATCAAGCCAGTCCTGAGGACCACCAAATCGGCAATCTCACCGAATCAAGGAAGCAACTCCCTCGGCTAACCGGGCTGTGGGAAATGGGGATCACGGATGATCGCCCCGGTGCGAAGCGGGAGTGTCAGTGCGTCGATACTCTCCACGAAAATGCCTGGCCGACAGGATGTCGGACCAGGCGTTTTTCGTTTTCGGCTCGCGGAATTTGCTCTTCTCACGTTTTATGAAATCGACGTACAACCCGCCCACTTGGCAAAGTGAGGCCGCAGAAACGGGGCTTTACTGAGCCGACCTGCCCCCCATCTACGCCAGGTTTCTCTGGCCAAATCCACTTTCTCGAAAACTTCCTTGGCTGCGATTCACGTCCCGGTTCTGTTGCGGGAAACACTGGAAGCCCTCGATCTGCATTCCGGGCTGACGGTCGTTGACGGCACGGTCGGCGGAGGTGGGCACAGCCGAAAAATCCACGAACGCATTCAACCTGATGGAATACTGATTGGTCTCGATCGTGACCCGCTGATGTTGCAGCACTCAGCCACGATCGTGACCGGCGAACGGAGTCACCTGTGTCACGCGAACTACCGCGACCTGCCGAATGTTCTGCGCGAGTTACAACTCGAAGCGGCCGATCGCATTCTGGTGGACCTCGGCCTTGCGTCGGATCAATTGGCCGATCGGGAGCGGGGCTTCGGATTCAGCACGTCGGGTCCGTTGGACATGCGGTTCGACGTCTCACACGGAGAGTCAGCAGCGGAATTGCTGTCACGCGCGACGGCCGAGCAACTCGCGACGATCTTTCGCGAGTTTGGCGAAGAGCGATTCAGCCGGGCGATTGCCGAGCGAATCGTGACACAGCGATCCAGTTCACCGATTCGCAATGCGTCCGATTTGGTGGCGGCGATCGACGCGGCCTTGCCGGCTTCGATCAAGCGAGAGGCTCGCAAAGAACCGGCGACTCGAGTGTTTCAGGCGTTGCGAATCGCCGTCAATCGCGAGTTGGAGCACCTCGAAAAAGCACTCAAACACAGTTTGTACGAGTCACTGCGGCCCGGCGGGCGGCTGGTGGTGATCACGTTTCATTCGTTGGAAGACCGTTTGGTCAAGCACGCATTTCGGGATGAATCACGATGGCAATGCCTCCACAAAAAACCGGTGGCCCCCAGTTTGCAGGAAATCCGAATCAACCCACGAGCGCGGTCGGCCAAACTCCGAGCGGCGGTCAAGATCCCGCCAACAGCCGCGTCAGCGTCGCCGAAATGATGCGAGCCACAAACCCGAACCCCACGGGGAATCCCATGTCCAACCAAATCCTTAATTCGAATCCCAATCTCGCTGCTCAAGCTGCAGCACAAGCGGCTCAGGCCGCAATTCAAGCCGCAAAAGCTCAGGCGAAGAACGCTGGCACTGATGTCGGCGGTGAATCGTCCCCCACCGTGGCTGACGAGCAACTCGCGAAAGCCTGGGGCTTTTCTGGCAAGCGGCCCAAGCTCTCACGCGAAGCGGTGATCGGCTTGGTTGCGATCCTCGCGCTGCTGGGATTGTTCGGATACGTCGTCGCACGCCACCTGAAGAACCGTTCGTCGGTCGCTGAAAAAACAGACAAGGTCGATCCGGAGGTCACACCGGCGTCGACCAGTGATCTCTCCGAAAAACGGCAGAGCGTCGTGAACCAAGAGTTGGATGAACTTGACAAGAACGCTGCGAAACCGAGACGCCCGTCGTTCGACGACGACTTTGGCATTGGCGACGGGCAGAATGATCCTGATGCGAAGGTTGTCGCCAAAAAGCCCACGCTCCCCACGAACATGGACGATGAGTTGGAAGGATTCGACGAGGACACCAAGACAACCAATTTGCGAACTCAGCCCAAGGCAACAGCGTCGGTGAATGACATGCCGGATTTCGGAGACAACGATCCTCCCGCCAAATCGACGCGTGTGCCGGCAGCCACTTTGGACCTTGGCATCCAGGAAAAAAACGAGCCCGATGACTCCGCGCTGACAAAGACGACCGAACCGATTCGTCTCAAGTCGACTGCTTCGGCCGAGAAGGAATTCGAGGAACCAGTCCACGTCGGCGCGACGAACCGCGTTGCCCCGAAAGAAAACGACTTCGAACCTGTTCCACAGCGATCCCAGCGATCGACGCGAGTCGCGCAGAAGGACATGTTCGCAGAAGCGACCGGGTTTGATGATCCGAAGGCTCAGACTTCGCCGACCACCGACTTGCCTCCAGCGCGCCAAGAACCGGCAGCCAAAAAAGAGCCAACGGCCAAGAAGCCCTCTCGGCATCCGTTGCTTCGCGAAGGAGAGTACCTCGTTGACGAAGGGGACAACTTCTGTGTCATCAGCAAGAAGCTCTATGGCAGCGAGAAATACTACCTCGCGTTGGCCGAGCACAATCGCAGCCGCGTGGCTGATCCCTGCCGGATGCGTCCGGGCTTGATCATCGCCGCTCCGGCGAAAGAAATTCTCGAACAGCAACATGCAGCTTTGATTCCCAAGCCCAAAGCGGCGGTCGAAGCCAAGGGAGAAAAGTCCCACGCGACAAAGAAAGTCTCGGCCGCGCCACCGCCAGCAGGAATCTTCTACGACGACCAGGGAGCACCTTGGTATCGCGTCGGCAAAGGTGACACGCTCTCTGGAATTGCGCAAGCCCATCTAGGCCGTGCGTCCCGTGCGATCCAAATCGCCAACCGTAATCAGGAGCGTTTACCAGACCCGAACAATCTGCGTCCCGGCCAAGAACTGCGTTTGCCGAACGACGCCAGTCAGGTTCGCGTTGTCGATTCCGAGAAGACCTTCCGCTAGCCACCGCGTGTGATAGGTTTCTGCGTGAAAACGGGCGGTGAGCCTGTTTGATGACAGAGCCGAATTCCTTGAGAGGCACAGGCCCGCCGCCGTGCCGACAAACACGCCATGTATTTTCGGTTCGGAGCGGCGATCGTTCTGGTTGTCGTGGTCAGCGTCATCGGAGTGGCTTTGGAAACGCAAAGCCTTTCGTATCGCCGCGCGATCTCACGGCAGCGGTACCGCATGGATGTGCTCGTCGAGCAGTACGCACAGATGCGGCTTCAAGCTCAACGTCTGGGAGCTCCAGCCCGCACGATCAAGTCGCTCGAAGAAAAACGAGGCGACATGAACAAGCCGGCGCGATCCGCTCAGGCCGGTCCGAGTTCTCCGTTGGCAATTCCACGCGCCACCCTGGTACTGCCACATTTGAAGGACATCTCTCCCAGATAACTTTGTAGGTTGGAACCAGCTCACTTCGAGCGCCGGCCCACCCTACAAAAAACGATCAATTCATGAAGATAGAACACCCTCAATCCGGAGCCTCGAACGAGTCGCTCGCTTGGCGAACGCGATTGCTCGTCGTTGTGATTTGTGCGTTTTGGATTGTTCTTGGTGGCCGGCTCGTACAATTGCAGTGGTTCAGTCGTCAGCGATTTATGGAGCAGGTTGAAGACCAAAGCACTTCGTGGGAAGAAATCGCTGCTCGCCCCGGAGACATCCTCGACCGCGAAGGTCGAGTGCTGGCGGCGTCGATTGCCGCGAAGAGTTTCTTCGTCGTTCCGAGCCAGCTGACGCGACAACCGAAGCAATGGGAATTGGTACAAGCAATCGCCGAGGCGGTCGGGCAGGATGCCGATCAACTGCAAGCCAGGATCGCGACGCATGGGAAAAAGCACTTTCTGTGGGTCAGCCGGCGAATCACCGACGACGACGTGCTCGCCAAACTGTACGCCCTCGAATCACCGAAGAAAGGGCTGCAACTCTTCGGATTCCGCGATGAATTTTTGCGGCAGTACCCGCAGGGGCATTTCGCCGCGCATGTGCTCGGTGGGCGCGATTTAGATGGCGTCGGACGGGGTGGCATCGAACAGACGATGAACGCGAAGCTGGCGGGGAAGCCGGGCTATCGACGACTAATGCTCGATTCGCGACTGCGAGTCATCGAAGTTCAAAACGATCTCAATCGAACACCGCAGCACGGACAAAGCGTGACGCTGACGCTCGACACGATCATCCAGATGCACGTCGAGGAAGAACTCGACCGCGTGATGGAGAAGTGGCGAGCCAAGCATGCAGCGGCAATCGTGCTCGATCCAAAGACTGGCGAAGTGTTGGCGATGGCGTCGCGACCGACCTACGATCCGAATGACCTGACACACGTCAGTATTGAAGCTTGGAAGAATCAGGCAATCGCCGCGATTTGGGAACCCGGATCAACTTTCAAGCCGATGATCGTCGGCTGGGGACTCGAACATGGCTTCATCCGCGGTGACGAATCGTTTCATTGCGAAAATGGCCTGTACCGCATGGGCCGCCGCGAACTGCACGATCATCACAAGTACGGCGTGCTCAGCCTGACTGACGTGCTGGTGAAGTCGAGCAACATCGGCATGGCGAAGATCGGGCAAAAACTTGGCAACGGGGAGTTGTTTCAGGCGGCGGTCACGTTCGGGTTCGGGCGCCGCACCGGTATCGAGCTGCCCGGCGAGCTCTCCGGAATGTTGGCACCGCTGAAGAAGTGGACGTCGTACTCGACTGGTTCGATTCCGATGGGCCAAGAGATCGCGGTGACGCCGATTCAACTGCTGGCCGCTCATGGAGCGCTCGCGAACGGCGGCACGCTCATCAGTCCGCACTTGGTTCGAGGCGGTCGCACCCAGCCGCTGGGTCGCCCATGGGCCGAGAAGCCCGATCGTGGCGAACGAACGGCCGACGCCAATTCGTTGCTGCAGCAGATCGCGTTTCAAACCGGAGCCGCTTCTCGGCGAGTGCGAGGCTTTGCGAGTCCCGGAGTCTCGGAGAGCAACGAAGAAGAACAATCGCCAGCTCTGCCACAAAGAGATCCAGAGGTTGGTCAACCCCGTTCGCTGAATATCGTGGCTCCCGACGACCGCGAGCTGTTGGATGATCGATTCGATCTTACGGATGATGGTCGAAGCGAGAATAGATCGTCACTTGAGCTGCAATTGGAACCTCTTCTGGAAGAGCCAACGTTCGGTGAAGACGCTGACAGCTTGCTGTCGTCTCCAGTGGTATCGGCCACGATCAGTGAGGATGTCTGCCGCTGGCTCCGCGAATCCGTGATGACCGAGGTCATCAAACGAGGGACGGGCAAGAAGGCACGGCTTGACGACTACACGGTCTTTGGCAAGACGGGCACGGCCCAGAAACGTGATCCGCAGACGGGCAAGTATTCCAATCAACTGCACGTCAGTTCTTTCGTTGGCGGTGCGCCGGCGGCGAATCCGCGAGTTCTGGTGCTGGTGATGGTCGACGAGCCAGCGAGTGGTGGCGAACACTTTGGCGGTGATATTGCGGCTCCTCCCGCTCGCGAGATCATTCACAAGGCGCTGCGACAACTCGGCGTCGTACCAGAACAGAAACCGCAAAAGACAGCTGATGCCGGTTTCCGTTCTCCTCGGTAATTCGCGATCAAGTCACTTCAGCTGTTGCAGCATGAAGTACTGAATGATGTTGACCGCCAGCTTGGTGGCATCTTCCGAGACGTAGCCTTCGCAGGCGATCGCCGACTGGCGTTCGAGTGCGCAACTGATGTCGTGCTTGCTGTAGATCACGACATAGCGACCATCGATCTCGATCCCTTCAAGGGCCGGTTCGCCGGTGATCACTGTGCTGGCGATGACGCCTCGTCCGGCGGTTTGATCGGCCCCGCGACGACGCACGGTGCGCAGATCGTTACCGATCTTTGTCGAGTACAGCTCGTGTGTGATCGGAATCCGAGTCAGCGGCTTATCGGGATACAGCGCCGCCGCAAGTTCGCGGAAACTTCTGTCGAAGGGACTCGAGCTGCAACAGGCATCGGCGAACAAGACACAGCCGTTTTCGAGATATTGTCTCAGCCGATCTCGCTCAGCGCGAGACAGGTCGAACTTATGTCTCCCGTGCATGTAGGCGATGGGATAGTTGAAGAGGTTCGAATCGCTGACAGCGAGTACACGCGGCTTGGTCGCTGCTGACAAACCTGCTGTCTCATTGAGCGCCACAAGGATGTTGCGGAGTGCATGTGGTGCGGTGTCCCAACCGCCGGTGTGTCGCAGTTGTACGATCTGTAAAAGTCCCGCTTCGATCCGGTCTCGCTGAGCGGCTTGCTCGGCGAGTTCGGCTTGTTTGAGCTTATTCGGCGGCTCGCGACCCGTGGCGTATGCGACGACATTGACGCCGATGTGCGTGGATTTCGAGACGAAGCCTTTCAGCTCGGGTCGCCGACCCGGCGGTTCGGAGATGCACCATTTTTCCCAACCACAGGCGATGTCTTCCGGTGAGTACACGATCGCCGTGCGGCAGCCGAAATCGACGCCCCACAAATTCACTTCAGCCTGGCTCAGCAAAAACTCGCTGCGGAAGATCGGATGTTCCGGTGTGAGCTTCTTCAATTCGGCCTCGCCGTTCGGGTACATCCGCTTGATCAAGTCTCGGAAGCCGTCGTCGAACCCCGCCGCGTTGCAGTTGCCGACCGCAAAGAGAAATCCGCCGGCATTGACGTACTCGCGCAGCAATTCGACTTCGGGGTCGCCGAAGGCCGGCTGGTCTTTGCCAGACAGGAACAGCACCGGTGCCTGCATCAAATCGGCGACGCCCCCCCCCTTGAGGGCTTTGTCCATTTCGACGACCTGCCACGTCACCAGCTTCGGCCACTTCGGCATGCCACTGATCATGTCAGTGAGGTTGTGAACGTCATGGCGATGTCGATTCCAATCCTCGACGGCGACCCCTTTCGCGTTGCGTTCGGCTGACGGTCCAAACTTCAGCTTGTTGATCAGCACCGGAGCCATCCCCTTCGACAGGAACAGCAAGGCGAAACTCGTCCCCACAATCGGTTCGGTTTCCCCAGCACCACTGCCAACCCAGAAACCTTCCGCCTGCGACTGGCCTCGGATGAGAAACGCCGCCCCTTCGCGGAACCAATCGTGGTTGCCGAAGAACCGCAGACCGCTCAGTCGGCCGGCACGCTCCAGACCGTAGAGGTAGTACAGCACTCCGCCGATCGCGCCATTCCCGACGTTGTGGCCGACCGCAAAGTGCGATCGCAGCCAATTCAGACCACGTTCCAACGCTTCATTACGAGCCTCGTCGCGACAGCAATCGGGCAGGCCATCCGCTCCAACATTGGAATCATCCGGCAACATCGAATCAGCCATCACCAGGGAAGCGATGCCCGCCACGCTCATCGTGCCGGAGGAGTTTCCGTCTCCGGCCTGGTAGCCCCAGCCCCCATTCGCCGATTGTGCCTTGATCCAATGTTGTCGAGTCAACTCCCAACCTTTTCGGCTGGTCGGAATGCCTGCGAAGGCGGCCTCACGCAGTCCGAGCACGGCATATTGTGTGTTGCTGTGGTCCGAACCAGACGCACCGGGCGACAAGCGATATGACCACCAACCCGGATGCGGTCCATTCGTGTCTTGAGCGACTTCGAGCTTGTGGACGATCGCCAACATTCGAGCGCGGTCACGTTTTTCGTCCTTCGCCGCCGCGTAGACCATCAATTGCAAGCCGGCCTCGTAGGTTGATTCCGGAGCCGATTTCGAACGCAAAAAATCCAGCGCCTTTTGAATGGGCGGATCCTGCGGTGTCATCCCGATGTTCAACAACGCCAGTGTCGCCAGAGCCGTTGGGCCGGTCGGATACATCGCGTTGAGTCCACATTCCCAGTGACCATCGGGGCTTTGGTTGGTAAGTAAAAACTGCTTGCCCTTTTCGATGGACTTGATCACCGCTTCCGGCTTGAGGCCGTCCGCCGCGCGAAGGTGCTCACTGGCAGCAACCGCGAAAAGCGTGAATGTGAGACCCAAAAACCATCGACGAGAATAACGATTCACGGCGTTTCCTTACGGTCAACACGAGGGGCAGGGCACTCAGTACTCTCTCTCCCGGCTGCCTTTTACAATCCATCTCCGACCCCGACCACCTCAATCCGAGTCGCGGAGCGATTCGGCGACGTCGCTGAGTCGCTCCGCGATTCCGATTCCGAAAGCGAGTTTGCCTTGGCCGAAAAACGTGACTTCGACGAATTCCTTGAAAAATTCCGCCGCCGCCGCGAGCTGATGACGACCGAACTTCACAAGGTCATCATCGGTCAAGAAGCGGTCATCGAACAAATCCTCGCGGCGATCTTCACCGGCGGACACTGTCTGTTGGTCGGCGTACCCGGACTCGCAAAGACGCTGATTGTCAGCACAATCGCGAACATCCTCGACGTGCAGTTCAAACGGATTCAATTCACGCCCGACCTAATGCCGTCGGACATCACCGGCACGAACGTGCTCGACGAAAACGAATCGGGCCGCCGCGAGTTCCGCTTCGTAAAGGGCCCCGTCTTCACCAACATTTTGCTGGCTGACGAAATCAACCGCACACCGCCGAAGACTCAGGCCGCGCTGCTGCAAGCCATGCAGGAACGGGAAGTCACTTACGGCCCGGAAACCTACAAGCTGCCTGAACCGTTCTTCGTCATCGCGACACAGAATCCCATCGAGCAAGAGGGGACGTATCCGCTTCCCGAAGCCCAGCTCGACCGCTTCATGTTCAACATCATCGTCGATTATCCAGACTTGGAGCACGAAGAGAGAATCCTCGCAGCCAGCTCGTCGATGGAGAAACCAGACGTCCGCAAAGTCCTCTCGGCGGACGCGATTGTGTACCTGCAAAAGCAGATCAACACGATCGAAGCCGCGCCGCTGACGATCAACTACGTCGCGCGGCTTGTCCGAGCGACTCGACCGAAAGACGCTTCCGCCCCCAAGTTCATTAAAGACCTTGTCAGTTGGGGAGCCGGTCCGCGCGCCGGACAGTTCCTGATCGCCGGAGCCAAAGCTCTCGCCGCGATGGACGGCCGACCGGCCATCAGCATCGACGACGTGCGCCGCGTCGCGATCCCCGTATTGCGACATCGCGTTTCGACGAACTTCCAAGCACAGGCCGAAGGGGTCACCAGTGAGACGGTGATCCAACGACTGATTGCCGAGATTCCTGAACCGAAGATTGCCAAGTACGAGTGATCGTCGCTCAAATCGGAAAATCAAGCGGCGGTCGGCTCAGCCAACGCGTTGGTTGATTTGGGTGAATATTTTACAGTCGGCGAGCAAGATCGCTGTAGGTTTGGAACGCGGAGTCGATCTGAACGGTCTCGCGTCGCGTGACCGTCGGGCGATTCGCGGCGAAAGACGTTGCGGCTGAGTTGAGTTGGAGCGCGATGTTGCCGCTGGCGTTTTTGTAGCCGTTGACCTGGATTTGGTATTGTGTGCCAGCAACGGCATTGATGGTTACTTCGCTGGTCAAAATGCCGCCGAAGTAGTCGGCATCATCGTTCTGGGCAACCAATCGCAGAGCGGTGACAGAGCCGCCCGTGTACACGCCGAGTGTCGTGTCGAACGAACTGCCCGACGTGCTAATCGTGAATCGGCCACTGCTCGGCGCGGTCCAGGTGAACCAGACCGACTTGCTGCCGGAGATTTCGGCCGGGTTCGGTTCGCCGGCCTCGCTGGTGGCTGCGCGGTTGTCGCTGATCGCGGTGACGCTGCTGCCGGTGAGCTGCACTCGGTCAGCGAAATTATCGTTCGTGCGATTGGCCAAGTCATTGTCTTGAATCATGACCGTGGCCGATTCACGGGTCGCATTTACCGAGTAATTCGAGTGGCTCGCGAGTGTCAGCACGACGTTCTCGGTCCCCTCGGCGAGTGCGTCGTCCACCGGGTTGACCGAGAACGTCACCGACTTGCGTCCCGCTGGAATCGTGATCGAGTCACCGAGCCGGACGTAGTCGCTGCCGTTCGTCGCGCTGCCGGAGACGGTGTAGTACACCGTCAGCGATGACGTGGTCGATCCGGTGCGCGTGATTTGGTACTGGCCGCGATTGACGGTTTGTCCCACGCGAGTCTCCGCAGCCACGGAGTCTGTGGCTTGCAGGCTGATCGTCGGCAGCACGCGATCGTTGTCGGCGATCGTGACGGTCGCGCTAGTGCGGCGGCTGTCGAAATTGTAGGCCGATGACGATTGCAGCGTCGCGATCACCGATTCACTCGGTTCGCTGAGGCTGTCGTCCACCGGCCCGACCGTCAGCGTGACCGACGACTGTCCCGCCGGGATCGTCACTTGAGTCGGCAAGCTCGAATAATCCGAGGCGCTGGTTGCCGAACCGCTGTAGCTCAGCGACACAACCAGTGCAGAAGTGGTCGAGCCGGTGCGACTGATCGTGTACGTCCCCGTGTTGGCCGTTTGGCTGACGGTGGTCTCGGCCGCAGCCGCGTCGGTCGCGACGATGCTCAGTGTCGGCAGCACGGTCCCGCCATCAGTTCCACTGCCGGTGACTCCGGCGATGTTCGTGATCCAATCGGCGTAAGCATCGACACGCGTGTCGAACGAGTGATCGCCAATCGAAGCATTCGGCGAGTCTCCACCGGAGGTGACTCCCGCGATGTATTTCACGCCGTTGATCGTGACGAATGCCGGCCCGCCGCTGTCTCCCGGTGCGGTGTTGGCCTCGGTGTTGTTGTCGAAGTCCCAGTGGATCAGCGTGCGGGTCACTTGGTCGATCGGCGTCGTGCCGACGCGTTTGATGCCGAAGTCGCCGTTCGTCCCCGTCGTCCCGTTGCCGCCGCCGCCGAAGCCAACCAGAGTCAACAACTGTCCGACCTGCGGGATGCCTCGGAAGATGTCCATCGGAGTGATGCCGATCACCGGCTGGCTGAGCTTGTAAATCGCGATGTCATTGGCCGAGTCACTGCCGATGGCGTTGCGGTTGTAGTTCGGATGCACATAGACCCGTTCCGTCTGATACGAGCGCCCGCCAACCGTGAATGTCCCGGATGTGTTGCCGACTCCCTCGGCACAATGCGCCGCCGTCAACACATACTGCGGAGCGATCAGTGTTCCAGTGCAAAAATGATAGCCGCTTTCGCCAATCAGTCCGACAGCGGGATAGTCCGATGTCTGCGTTCCGTTGACGATCCGAGTTGAGATGGCCGTTTGACTGTGCTGATGCAATGCCATTGCGCCGGACTGCGACACACTGACGGCTGACATCACAGCACGTGGTTCGAACGTTTCGGCCGGAGTGAATCGCTGCGAGTAAACCAGAGCGTTTTGGCGGCGATGAATTTGACCGTTCCACATCTTCTGCCACGACGAAAACCAGATCTTCCGCATGATGTGACCCTTACTGCAAGGAGGCTTGTGACGTGAGGCTCGCACGCGAGATCACCTCTGGTCCGTCACTAAATCAGGTACGGAGCACACGCCAATTTCTTGCACGCGAAATCACGGCCGTGGAAATTTGCGGTTACCCGCCAACCGAGTTGAAAGACAGAATCAACCCGGTTTGTCACACAAAGACACGAAGTGGGCATCCAAATCGATTGAGCACATCGTCGTGCTTTTTTAAAAGCCGCTGCTGAAAGATATGTCTCAGAGGGCAACCGGGCGTTTGCCGTTCGGCTTCGCGCGGAGCGTCAGGGTCGAGTGTTTATCAACCGATTCGGCGACATCAGATTTCCACAAGCTCGCGGCAGACAAGCCGGCGACTCCCACCAGTGACGTCCATTGCGAGTACGACCACGAAGCGCTCGCGTCCTGGCCGTCGGCGGGTGCCTCGTTTGAGTTTTCGGCGGCGGAAACGGGCTCACCATCAACGAGTCGCAACTTTGAAGAACGTCCTGAACTGTTTTCCAGCACCGAGGGGAATCGGGAGAAGAACGAATCGAGTGACTGCGTCTCATTTGTTGAGACCGCAGGATTGATCGTCGGCTGAGCTACTTCGGCCAACTTGGCGACCGGAGCGTCTCGGGCCACAGTTTCGATGTCTTTGCGAGTCGCCAATTCAAATGTTGGATTGCTTCTGACGACGGCTCGCGTTGGCAGGACTGCGGCCATCGCCGACTCTTCCGTTGTCGCTGGCGCTGCTCCTGGCAGCGTGAATGTTTGTGCGTCAAGCCGTTGCGACCACGAGGCCACTTCCGCTTTAGCCGCTGCGATGACATCCGTTGTCTTGGTTTCGTCAGCCACAAAATCCTCGGCCGAGAGGTTATCGCTTTGAGAAATGAATTTCGCTGACTCACTCGACGATTGCGGCGTGAAGTCCAGGAAGTCATTGCCGGACGCCCCGAAGACATCGGTGTTGCTCAAGAAATCACTAGTCAGGCATTGGCTGTTCCTGAACGATGCAGTGTCGCTGTTGTCATCGAACATCCCGCTGTCGATCAACACGTCGATCGTTGTGTCGGGAAAGAACGTGATCGCGAGTACGTCTTCGTAGAAAAAGTCCGGCTCGGAATTCCACAAGTCGTTGAGCAGTGTCCAAGCTATGTCAGATTCGGCGGCGCTCAACGCTTCGCCACTTGCGGCCTCTGGGGCAATATCTATCGGCAGTCCCATTTCAATTTCATCATGGCCCGGATTGGCAGATTGCGACTCTCCGTGCAGCGTGTCCGCACTCGCCGTTGGCCCGAGCGAATCAAACGTCGGATCTTCGATCAGCCAATACGCACCGACCGTCTCGACGACCAAAACGGCGGAGAGATTCCAACGCCGTTCGAGTGTCTCCAACCGCGACGCAGAACGGTGACGAGCACGCGGCCGACTGACATGACAACTAGGTCCACTTTGCCAGCAACGCCAAAAGTTTGAAAACCGACGCATGTACACCCCTTTTGTCTCTCGCACGCCAGATCAGGCCTGAGTTCAAAGTATTTCAGGCCGTCAAGGACAACCAGCGATTTCTGGAATCAGGATTCAATTTCGCACAAACCCGAAGCATTGTGACTTTGAGTCTGTGAAATCACCGGTTGCCAGACACGGCTTTGCGGAGACCCGCAAGTTCGCGGAGCTGCGACGCGAGCCACTCGCGGTTGTCCGACTGTTCGGCAGGTTCTGCGCGCAGTTTGAGATCGTTCAAGATCTCCTCGAACCGTCCCAAGCATTGATCGGACTCGTTTCGCCGGTCGAGGTGCAGTTCGACGACAGCCAGATTGCGGAACAAGAGTGCGGCGGCTTGCCCATCGGCAAACGTGATCTCGGTGGACTCGCACAATTGTTCGGCCCACGTGGTGGCCGGTTTGAGTGCCTTGTGAGCCGTTTCATATTCCTGGCGTTCGAGCAATTCGTTCGCACGCCGACCAGTTGCGGCCAACGCCGCGCGAAGTTGCTCGACGGTCGCTCGTGGCTTCGAGGCGATGCGACCCAGCGTCTCGCACTCCAATCGAGCCTGCTCACGCGATTCGTCGAGCCGGCCAAGCCGCAACAGCACTTCGGCAAATTGACCGCGCGACTGGGCGACATCATAGAGTCCGGACGGTTCGAGGCCGAGTTGTTCGACGGAGTCCAACTGTCTGCGACAGTCGACGATAACCGCGTCGATCTCCGAGTCATCACCGAGTTGCCGAGCGAGGTCCGCCTGTCGCACCAGCAGCCGAGCAACCTCCAGTGACCATTCACGATGGCTCGTTCGGCGCATTTCCAGTTTTCGCAGCAAGGCGATCGCGTCTTGAAGGTGACGTTTCGCATCTGCCAGTTGACCACGACTCGCACTCAGCTCGCCGAGGCGGCTATGCGCGGCGGCCAATACTTGCGACAGCGAGTCGGTCGGTTCGTCGGTGTGAATTGCATCCAGACTGCGCACCGCGGCGGTGAGTGCGTTGTGAGCATCCGACTCGTTCACTTGAAAGACCGTCGCTTCGATGAGTCTCAGCAATTCCGAACGATGTTGTGCGGAGGCCGTTCGCCAGCGTGCCGCCTCCTGTCGAGCTGCATCCGCTTCGTACCGCCACGATTCGGAGGGTCGCAGATACCGCGTGGCATCCACGGCTCCGGCCAACAGCAAGGCTACGACGATCGCGTTCAAGATCGCGAGCTTGGGATTCCGACGACACCACCGCCACGCCCGGCCGATCACTCCTACGGGCCGCGCATGGACTGGCTCGCTGTCCAGCCAGCGTCGCAAATCCTCAGCCAGATCGGCAGCCGAGTCGTATCTCCGTGACGGCTCTTTCGACATGCCTTTCAGGCAGATCGTTTCGAGGTCTCGCGGAATGCGGTCGTTGAGACGACGCGGCGGCACCGGCTCTTCGTGCAGAGCTTGGTGCAATACCATGCGCACAACACCCCGAAAGGGACGCTCGCCGGTCAGCATTTCGTACAACAACACGCCGACGCTGTAAACGTCGCTCCGAGCATCCGAGTCTTGTGGCCGACGGATCTGCTCAGGACTCATGTACGCTGGAGTTCCCGCGATGAAACCCTCCTGAGTCAGCGACTCGGTTGCTTCTGCCACGCGAGCCAATCCGAAATCCGCCAGTTTGATCGCGGGCAAATTCGCCGTGCCGCGCGCCGCTACCAGCAAGATGTTGGAGGGTTTGACGTCGCGATGCACGATTCCGTGACGATGAGCCACGTTCAAGCCGAGGGCAATCTGCCGAGCGATCGCCGCTGCGTCACGGGGCGATAACATGCGGTCCCGCTTCAATCGCGTGTCGAGCGAGTCGCCGTCTACGAATTCCATGACGATGAATGGGCAATGTTCAGGCGTCTCGCCCACTTCGAAAACCTTCACGATCCGCTCATCTTCGAGTGCCGCGACCGCGCGAGCTTCACGCTCGAACCGCGATCGCGCCGTCGGGTGACTGGCCCATTGCGGACGCAGTACTTTGATCGCCGCCCGACGGCCCAAACGGCTGTCGCGAGCGGCGAAAACCTGTCCCGTCGTCCCCACGCCGAGCTCTTGCTCGATCTGATACGCACCCAGCCAACCGAGTGGAGCCAGTTCCGATACCGGCCCCGCGAACCGCACCGATCCCTCTTCGATCGACAGCTCCGTCATTGCCGACCAGGCTTCGAACGGTCTTTCGCGCAGCTGGTCGATCAACGCGCGCAGGCCCGGTTCGGTCGCCGTCAACGGGGAGACGCAAGGCACTTCGCAACTCGTCATCTGGTCCATCCGCCGCTGACACTCAGCACACACCGCAACATGCGAGACGAGGGCGGATTCCTCATCGCCACTCAACTCGTCGTCCAGAAACCGCCGAAGTTGCTCCGCCGCTGGACATGTCATGTTCGCTCAATCATCCAAGCCACCGAGTCGCTCAACTTCCTCCCGGAGGCATTTCACGACTCGAGATTTCGCGAGGTACACTTCCGCGATCGGCATCGACAGCCGAGTCGCCACGTTGGCAGGAGGTAATCCTTCGACCGACAGGAGTCGGTACGCCTCCCAGGTATGCGGCTGCACGCGCAGTCGCACACGCTCCTCGGCCTCCCGCAGCAATGTGTGTTCGGCCTCCAATTCCAATGCGGCGGTTAGTTCGCTGACTGCCACCGGGGCTTGGATGGCCCCCAGCGCCGCTCCGATTTGCGAGTCCCCCGTCCCCCGACCTGGAGCGGACAACTCTGCGACAAAATCTCGCACGGCGTTGTTTGTGACCGTCTTCAGCCAGCCTCGAAAACTGCCACGTTGTGGATCGTACTCGAACGATCGAATCACCTTCACCAACTTTCCAAGTACCTCCTGAGTCACATCCGCTGCATCCGATTCCTGCAACCGATGATGCCGGCACCAGCCGTAGATACGCGGCGTGTACCGCTCGACAAACTCGTTCCACGCCGCACGGTCGTTCAGCTCACGCAGTCGCATTAACAGCGTGTCGCTGGTCGAAACTTCGTCAGTCATGAGTGGTACTCGTCGAGGCCAAAAATCTTGCACACAAATTTCACGATGTTTCCAAGGCACGTCAAAATATAGCCTCACCGTGATGCTGAACGCAGTCAGCTGAGGATTTCCGACGCGACGCAGCTCGGATAGCCTTCCCGCATGCCAAAGACGGAAGACTACCTGAAGCCCGAAGTGATCCGCACGATTTCGCGGCTCGATCTGCGAGCGAGGTTCATCGTCGAGGGTTTTTTTGCGGGCTTGCACACCTCGCCGTTTCAGGGCTTTTCGGTCGAGTTCTCTGAACACCGCCGCTACTCGCAGGGAGACAATCCCGACGACATTGACTGGCTCGTGTACGCCAAGACCGACCGCTACTACATCAAAAAGTATCAGGCCGAGACCAACATCACTGGTTATCTGCTGATGGACCTCTCCGCCAGCATGGCCTACACGTACCGCCAAGAGTTGTCGAAGCTGGACTACTCGATCTGCCTCGCTGCCGCGCTGGCATACTTGATGATCCACCAGCAAGACCCGGTGGGCCTCATCACGTTCGACGAGAAGCTGCGACACAGCTTGCCACCGCACAGCAAGCGGACGCAGCTCGGCAACATTCTCGCGCTACTGGCTCAATCGAAGCCCGGCGGGCAGACGGAACTTGCTTCAAACCTACGGCAAGTCGCCTCGATGGTGCGGCATCGTGGGTTGATGATGATTTTCTCGGATCTCCTCGTGGATCCGGAGCCGGTGATTCGCAGCTTGCAAATGCTGCGTCACGGCGGGCACGACGTGATCCTGTTTCACGTCCTCGACGAAGCCGAAGCGACGTTCCCGTTCGACGGCATGGTCGATCTGACTGATCCCGAGAGCGGCCAGAACCAACTCATCGATGCCGATGGCACACGAGCCGACTACCTCGAAGCGGTCAACGAACTTTGCGGGCAGTACCGCAAGGAGTGCTTGTCGATGGGAGCCGACTACGTCCGCCTCGACACGTCGATGCCGTTCGGGAATGCGCTGCTCGAATACCTGTCACAGCGCAAGGCGAGGTTCTGAAACCATTCCACCAGCGGACTGGTACTGTGGCCGTGCCGAATTCGTCTTTGTAAAGGAATTCCTCATGCTTCGCGTCACCCGCTCGTCGCTGTTCGCCATCATGCTGATGGCTGTGCTGGCCATGTCCCGCTCGTCGAATGCCGCCGACGTCGATTCGGCCAAAGTCATGCCCAGCGGTGCGATCTTCTTCGCGGAAGTCTCCGGGCTGGAGCCGTGGATTGACAAGTTGCAGAACTCGGAGTTGGTCGCGAGTCTGCCGTCGAATCCGCAGGTACAGGCGTTTTTCGATTCCCCGCAGGGACGTCAGGCGAATGCCGGCCGAATGATGATCGAGAACCAACTCGGCATGGATCTGTGGACGTTGTCCAAGACGGCGATTGGCGGCAAAGTTTCGATCGCTCTGTACCCACACGAGAGTCGCCAGCAGCCGGACTCGGTCATGGCGATTCAATTCAACGATGTCAAAAACCGCGATCGGATTCGCGAGCGAGTCGCTCCATTGCTCACGCTGATCGAGCAGCAAATCAAGCAGACGACCGGACCGGGCAACGTGTCGGTACGCAGCATCGACGGCAAGGTCTTCATCGCCGAGCGTGACAACTGGCTGGTTGCTGCGAGCACCAGCGAACTGATGAACCAGACGCTGTCACTCCGTTCGGGCACGGTTGAAGAACGAGTGAAGTCGCTGGCCGAGGACGCTCCGTTTGTCGCGATGACCAAGCAGTTGGGTGAGAAGCATCTGCTGCGCAGCTACATCAACCTGCAGCTGATTGCCAAAGGAATGGGTGGTCGTATTGGCCCCGAGAAGCTCGACAATCCTGCGGCTTCGCTGTTGCTGGGGGGGGTGTATGAACTCGCGAACCGCAGTTCGTTCTTCGGTTCGACGGTGGACCTCGATGAGCAGCGGTTAGTGATTCGGCATGAAGTCGCGGGAAAGCCGGAATCGCTCGGTGAGAAGTTTGCGTCGCTGTTCGTCGAATCGGGCAATCCGGATGCCGGCTTTCTGCCTCCAGTGCCGGGTTTGATCGGCGGCTGGGTGCTGCAACGAGACTTCGCTGGCTGGTACAAGCATCGCGAAGAGTTGCTCGACCCAAAGTTCCTACCTGAGTTCGACAAGTTCGAAGCGGGGCTCGCGAATCTGCTCCCCGGCAAAGACTACGGGATCGACATTCTGCCGTCGCTCGGCAGTCGACTGACGTTCCTCGCCGCGCCGCAGGAATACTCCCACTTGAACGGCAAGCCGGGTCTGCAACTTCCTGGATTCGCCTTAGTCTGGGACTTGGCCAAGCCGGACGAAGCCGAACAGACATTGAACTTGTTATTCCAAACGGTCGCGATGCTCTCGAATCTCGAAGCGGGCAAGCAGGGACGTCAGCCGTGGGTGCTGTCGTCCGAGAGTTATAAAAATATCCAAATCCAGTTCGGCAAGTATGCACAGAAGCCGAAGGGAGAACGCTTGCCGATCGTTTTTAATTTCATGCCGGCCGCTGCTCGTGTGGGAGACAAGTTTGTGATGGCTTCGTCCGTCGATCTCTGCAAGCACCTCGTCGATTACTACCTCAATCCGATCATGGTGAAGAAAGCTCCGACGCGCAACGATTTTCTGTTCGAGCTGACCGGCGAGTCGCTCGCGAACCTCTTGGATGTGAACCGCGAAATGCTCGAAGCCCGCTCGGTCGCCCAAGAAGGGAAGACCTCCGAGCAAGCCAAGTCTGACGTCACCGGACTGCTGCAAATCGTCCGAGGCGTCCGCACACTGCGACTGACCAGCGGAGCCGAAGGGGAGGGCTATCGCGTGCAACTGGAAGCGGTATGGAAGTGAAAAGTTAAGAGTTGAGAGTTGAGAGTTGAGAGTGAAGGCGACATTCTCCCGACTTTAGGCTCTCCGTTCTACACCCTCAGCTTCCTCACATGACTCGCGACGACATCCAGCAACTCATCCCGCACCGCGACCCATTCTTGTGGCTCGACGAAGTCGTCGAGCTGACCGAGTCGCGAATTCACGCTCGCAAATCGCTCTCACCCGATCTCCCGGTCTTCAGCGGGCACTATCCGAGCTTCCCGGTCTTACCTGGAGTGCTGCAACTCGAAGCCGCGATGCAGGCCGGAGCGGTCTTGATCGCCAAGACCTCCACGATGGAACCGGGCAAAGTCCCCGTCGCCACTCGCATCAACGACGTCCGCTTCCGCCGCATGGTCCGCCCAGGAGAAACGCTCGATATCGAAGTCGAACTGACCGAGCGGATGTCGAATGCGTTCTTCCTGACCGCGAAGGTCTCGGTTGGCGGACAGGTGACCGTGCGCTTCGAGTTCGCGTGCGCAGCAGCTGACTCAGGACAAGGGTAACGCGGAATGCGCGGAAGAGGCCGCTAAAAGGCCATCCCCTTCATGTTGTCCGTGCCATTCGCGTTCTACTTCGCGACTTCTTCGACATCGACCAGTCCCACGTCGATGTACTGCCCGCCGCCGGTTTGTTTGCAGTGGACGGCCAGAGTGTTCTTGCCTTCCTTCAACAGTTCGACGGCTTTCTGGTCGAGAGGCACTTCGACATATTGCGTCGTGTAACCAGTCGTCTTCGCGATCAGGACACCGTTGAGGAAGACTTCGGTGTCCTCATCGTGATGAATGCGGAGCGCGAGTTCGTGAATGGCGGAAAACGGTTTCACTTCGACTTCGCGGCGCAACCAGATGTCGTTGGTCTTCCAATTCGTCTTCACGGCGCTGCCGGGGGTCGTAGGTTCGCCGAAGCCGCCGGGGCCGGACTTCCACGACGAATCATCGAACGCCGGCTTCTGCCAACCGTCAACTGGTTTGTCGGTCGTGAAACGCCACATTTGTGCGGCTTGTTCGGAAGTCGGCACGAGCACAGTCACCTTCGGCGGCGGGCGGTACAGCTTGCGAGCGGCTTTGCCGATGACATCGCCGTCCATTTTCAACACAGCCCGGTCGTAGGTCATCAGACCATTGACTTCGACTTCGACATCGGTCGTTTGCGTGTACACGGCTGCGCTGAGGCCTTGAGCAATCATCGGCCGCAGCGTGCCGAGCATGCCGAGGTAGGCTGCCTGCAAGTCTTCCTTTGTCGTAAACGAGCGATAGCCCCAGTTGTCCTTGCCCTGCCAGGTGTGTCCCTCGAGCGGCAGGCCGAGTCCGCCGAACTCGCCCAACACGGTCGCTCGATCCGGATACAAACGTGGCAGGAACGGGCCGGGGTAGCGATGAATGTCGTAAATGTCGCCGACCGGAAAATCGTTCCCGCCCGAGGCGCAGTTCACGAGCCGATTCCGATCAAACCCCTTTGTGAAGTTCGTCACCGCGACGGTATTGGCTTGCCCCCAACCTTCGTTGAACGGCACCCACATTACGATGGAAGTAAAATTACGCAGCGAGTTGATGATGCTTCCCCACTCGCGATCGAGGTTCTTTGAAGACTCTTTCGACCGAGTCATCTCGGTGCCGTCGAACTTGCCGAAGGGATCCCACTTCGCCTCTGCGTCGCCGCTGGGTAAATCTTGCCACACGAGCAGCCCGAGTTTGTCGCAATGGTGATACCAGCGCGCAGGCTCGACCTTCACATGCTTGCGAACCATGTTGAAGCCAAGCTTTTTCGTCATCTCCAGGTCGTACTTCAGAGCCTCATCCGTCGGGGCGGTATAGAGCCCGTCCGGCCAAAAACCTTGATCGAGTGGGCCAAACTGAAACAGCGGTTTGTTATTAAGCATCAACCGCAAGAACCCTTGCTGGTCTTGGCCGAGCGAGATCTTCCGCATACCGAAATAACTCTTGACGACGTCTATCGGCGGATCGCCGCTGTTGCCGTAATCAGCCCGAACTTCAACGTCATAAAGCACCGGATTGTCGGGGCTCCAAAGCTGCGGGTCGGGAATCGAAACGATCACCGGCTTTTGATAGATGCCGCCAGCTGAACTCACGGGCTTTCCATTCAGGCTGACAGTGACCCGGATGGTCGTTCGCGTTGTCAGCATCCGCGCGTAGACGGAGACCGTTTTCGCATCGATGTCGGTCGAGATGCTGAGCGATTGAATCTCATTTAAAGGAACCGGCTCCAACCAAACGGTTTGCCAAATACCGGTTGTCGGTGTGTACCAAATGCCGTGCGGTTTACGAACCTGTTTGCCACGCGGCTGAAAGCCGGCATCGCTCGGATCGTATACCGAAACTACGATTTCATTCGGCTTGTCGGCTTGAAGGAGCCTCGTGATGTCACACGAGAACGGGGCGTAACCGCCGATATGGGTCTCAGCCGTCGGCCCAATGGGATCTGTCGGCATGGTTGGCTTCCCGTTGACCCAAACAGTCGTTTGCCAATCGACCGCACCGAAGTGCAAGAGGATTTTTTTGTCCGTCCAGGCGGGACTCGTCTTGCCGTCTTGCTGAGGCAAGGTGAAGGTCCGCCGATACCACAAGCGATTCTCCGGCCCGACAAACTTCATGACGCCGGACAACGCGGACTCAACCGGAAACGGCACGAGGATCTGGCCGTCCCACTGCGTCGGCTGAACTTCGTCTTGGGGACGAATCGCATACTCCCAAAGCCCATTGAGGTTCTGCCAATGCTCCCGCACCAGATGCGGACGCGGGTACTCGGTGTGTACCTTCTCCGGCGAAACATCCTTCGCCCACCGAGTCATCACTGGAGCCTTCTTCGGCTGCCAATCTTCCGCCGCCGAAACGCTCGCGTGGAAAACCACCACATTAACAATTACCAAGCCAACGATCACCGAGACTCTCGACATGCGATGCTCCCAAGCTCAAGTTGTCCGAATGGATACTTTGAATTGATGGCGTAAGCTATCCGAGCGATCCAAAACTCGCAGCCCTCACCGACAATCATTCTCAATGTCGGTCTGCAAGACACTTTTGAACGCAAAGACGCGCGAAATAAGGTCGCATTGCGGTGTCAAAAGGAAATCCGAATGCGTGTTCAAGAACCTTTTAATGTTCGCGTCATTTTCTGGGCGAGTCATGGCGTCCTTCGCGACTTTGCGTTGAGAATGCGTGACTCTCAGGCTTCTTCGAGTTCTAGGCTGCGCCAAAGATACCACGAAGCCACAGTCGCGTGAGGTCGCCACAGAGCGGCGATTTCTTCGGCTTCCGCCCGCTTGGGCAACTCTGGCAAGCGGTACAATCGCCGGATCGCCGAGCGCAGGCCGAAATCATCGGGAGCGAACACATCGGGCCGGCCGAGGCAGAAAATCAAAAACATCTGCACGGTCCAGCGGCCGATCCCTCTGACTTGAATCAGCTCTTCGATGATCTCCTCGTCGGTCAAACGGTGAAGTCGATGCAGTCGCACAGTATTGTTGACAACTTTTTCCGTGAGGTCTTGCAGATAAGACGCCTTCTGCCGCGACAATCCAATTCCGCGCAGGTCTTCAAATGACAACTGCCCGAGAGTTTCTGGCGACAGACGACTCGGAGCCAAACGAGCCTCCAGTTTTCGCAACATCGACCGTGCGACCGCCGTAGAAATCTGCTGAGCGAGGATCGAACGCACGAGCGACTGAAAGCGGCCTCGCCGGGGCAGGAGCCGAAACGGGCCAACTTTCCGAATCACCTCCGCCATCACAGGATCACTTTTGCGAAGATGGCGCAACGCGCGGGCCACGTTCTCAGGCGAAAATCTCATCGGCGGCGATTCTTTTTCTTGTTGTCGCGTTCGGCTTTTCGTTTCTTCTTGAGTGCCTCACGGGCGGCAATTGGATCAGCCGGACCACGGGCGCTGCGCATTTTTTGAGTCGGAGTGTCGAGCCCGGGGATCGCCATTCCCCCCTTCGAGATCTCTTGCACGGCGCGCATTCGTTCGAGGAAGCCCATGTTCGACATCTTGGCCATCATGCCGGACATCGCCTCGAACTGCTTGAGCAAGTTGGTGATCTCGTTCGGGGCGCTGCCGCTGCCGCGAGCGATGCGATTGCGGCGGCTGCGGTCGATCTTGTCCGGGTGATCCCGTTCCCACGGGGTCATCGAGTTGATGATCCCGTCGATGTGGCTCATGTCTTTATCGGGATCGCCGAAGCCCTGCATGGCATCGACCATGCCCCCCATGCCGGGGATCATTTTCATAACCTCCCCCATCGGGCCGAGCTTGCGGATTTGCTTCATCGACTTCTGAAAATCTTTGAGCGTGAACTTGCCCGCCGCCATCTTGGCTTGAGCGTCCGCCATTTCCTTTTCGTCGAGGTGCATCTGCGCCTTCTCGACGAGCGAGACGATGTCACCCATGCCAAGGATACGGCCCGCCATGCGGTCAGGATGAAACGGCTCCAGCTTGTCGAGTTGCTCGCCCATGCCGATGAACTTGATCGGCACCCCCGTGACGTACTTGACTGAGAGCGCCGCTCCACCGCGTGTATCGCCGTCAAGCTTCGTCAGAATGACGCCGTCGAGTTCCATCGCGTCGTTGAACGCCTTGGCGCTGTTGACGGCGTCCTGACCGGTCATCGCGTCGCAGACGAGATACACCTGATGCGGCTGGCACTTGTTGTCAATCTGTTCCAGCTCTTGCATCAACTCGTCGTCGACGTGCAGGCGGCCGGCCGTGTCGAGGATGATCACGTTGATGTCGCCGCGTCGCTTCGCCTCCTTGATGCCGTTCTGACAAACGGCCAGCGGCGTGCTCTTGCCCGGTTCCTCGGCGTGAACCGGCACGCTGATTTGATCGCCGATGACTTTGAGCTGATCGACAGCGGCGGGACGTTGCAAGTCGGCCGCGACGAGCATCGGCTTCTTGCCTTGATCTTTGAGCATCCTGGCGAGCTTGCCGCAGGTCGTCGTTTTTCCCGAACCCTGCAAGCCGCACATCATCAGGATCGTCAGGCCATCCTTCTGAAAATGGAACGAGTGATCGACCGGCCCCATCAGGTTGATGAGCTCGTCGTTGACGATGCCGATGATCTGTTCGGAGGGCCGCACCGACTTGAGCACGGCTTCACCGACCGCCTGCTCAGTGACGGTTGTGACGAAGCTGTTCACAACTTCGTAATTGACGTCGGCTTCCAGCAACGCTTTGCGGACTTGCTGCATGCCGTCCCGAATGTTCGCCTCGGTCAGCTTGCCGCCCAGGAACGAAAAGGCACCACGTAACCGATTGGAAATGCTCTCAAACATGCGTGAAGAACTCCTGCCGGGGCGAAAGAAGGAGTAGAGTGTAGGAGTGCTGCGGTGGTGAAACAACCGGCCCCTCTTTGGATGACAATGCTCATCTGGCACTGACGAATGCTCGAAACTCCCCGTGCTGTTCGATAGAAAGCGCTGCATTCCGCATCAGAAGTTGAGACCGAACAATAAACGTGATCACGAGGCATCCGATGTTCAATCGATGGTGGGCAGTGAGTGTGGCGGCAGCCATGTCTTGGAGTGCCACGGCCAAGAGTTTCGAAACCCCGGCGCCAGGACACTCAATGCATGGAGAGGTCTTCAACGAGGGGCCTCGCCAAGCAGCACATTTGATGGGGGATACCGGCAACGTGAATTTCCCGATCACGTCGGCGCACCCAGAGGCACAAGCGTTCTTCAACCAGGGAATCGGTCAGTTGCACGGCTTCTGGTATTTCGAGGCCGAACGCTCGTTTCGACAAGTCGCCATGCTCGACCCGAACTGCGCGATGGCCTACTGGGGCATGGCCTACGCCAACTTGGAAAACCGCACGCGCGGAGCCAAATTCATCGTCAAGGCGACTGAAAAAAAAGGCTCGGCCAGCCGCCGCGAGCAGCTTTTCATCGACGCGCTCGCCGAGTACTTGAAGGACGACAAACGCAAGGACGAAGAACGTCGCAAGGCCTACATCCGCGATCTCGAAAAAGTATTGCTCGAGTTTCCGGACGACGTCGAGGCCAAGGCGTTTCTGGCTGTGTTCCTGTACCAGAGCAAAAGCAGCGTCCCGATGACCAGCAACTTCGCGCTCGACGCGCTACTGGGCGAAGTATTCCTCAAGCAGCCGATGCACCCGGCTCATCACTACCGCATTCACCTGTGGGATCATCAAAAGGCCGAGAAGGCGTTGGAATCTGCCGCTCGATGTGGACAGGCCGCACCACGAATCGCCCATATGTGGCACATGCCGGGGCACACTTACTCGGATTTGAAGCGGTGGGCTGATGGTGCGTGGCAGCAGGAAGCCTCTGGTCGCGCCGACCACGCGCACATGATGCGCGACCGAGTCTTGCCCGATCAGATTCACAACTACGCCCACAATCAGGAGTGGCTGGTTCGCAACCTGATCAATCTTGGTCGTCAGAAGTCCGCGCTGGATCTGTCGAAGAATCTGCTCGAACTGCCACGGCATCCGAAGAACAATTCACTGACAAGGGGCAGTGGGAAATTTGGACGCGATCGATTGTTTCAGGTCTTGGAAGGATTCGAGTTGTGGGACGACGTCGTTGGCTTTGCCGGCACGATGTACCTCGAACCGACTGATGTCACCGCAGAACAATCCAAACGTCTGCGGTTGGTTGGTGTGGCTCACTATCATCGGGGTGAGTTCGCGCAGGTCGAAGAGTGCGTCAAGCAACTCGAGGCGATCGCTGCGAAACTCGAGGAGAAGGCTCAGACCGAAGCCGCTGAGGAAGAGAAGAAGGCTCGCGGCGAGAACAAGAACGACGCGGATGTGGCGAAGGCCAAGGAGGAGAAACTCAAGAAAGCTCGCGAACCGATCGCGCCAGTCGAGAAGGCGACGGCGGAATTGCGCGGCGTGCAACTGTTGGCTCGGAGCGAAACCGACAAGGCCCGCGAGCAATTCGACAAGGCAGGCGACATCCCCAAACTGCGGCAGGCGAAGTATCAATTCCTCTGCGGCCAACACGACAAAAGCGTTGAATCCTTAAAAGCGGCTGTGCAATCGAGCGACGCACAAGTCACGCCGTTGGCCGTGCAGGTCGATTTGTTGAAGCGCATGAACAAGCTCGACGACGCGAAGGCGGCGTTCGCGAAGCTGCGCGATGTCGCCGCGCATGCGGATCTCGATTCGCCGCTACTCGCGCGGCTTGCGCCGTTTGCCAAGGAGCAGGGTTGGCCGGACGACTGGCGCAATCCTGTGCCGCCGCGAACCGACGTCGGCGAGCGGCCGACGCTCGATTCCATTGGCCCGTTCCGCTGGTCGCCCTCTCCCGCGATCGACTGGAGCTTGCCGGCACCCGGCGAAAAAACGATCTCGCTGAGCGAGTTTCGCGGCAAGCCGGTCGTTGTGATCTTCTACCTCGGTGCCGGCTGCCTGCACTGTGTCGAGCAATTACAGAAGTTCGCGCCGCGCATCAGCGATTTTCAGCAGGCCGGCATTTCGATCGTCGGCATCAGCACCGAAGACATTCCTTCATTGACGACCGCCGTGGCGAACTTTTCGAAGGACAAACCGTTTCCGATTCCACTCGCGGCGGATCCGGAATTCAAAATATTCAAGGCGTATCGCGCGTACGACGATTTCGAGAAACTGCCGCTGCACGGTACGTTTTTGATCGACGGAACCGGCCACGTCCGCTGGCAAGACATCAGCTTTGAACCATTTCAAGATGTAGATTTCGTGCTCAACGAGTCAAAGCGACTCCTGACGATTACTCGCTGAGCATTCCTGAATTGAATGGGAAAAAAAGAAAACGGCCACACGCATGTGTGGCCGTTTTCGTCTCAAGCAATTCAGTAGTCGAAGAATCGTAGGTTAGAAGTTGGGTTTGGGGTTGGACGGAACGGTTGTCGTCCCACCAGATCCACCAGTTCCACCAGATCCACCCGCGACGGGAGGAGGCATACCGCCACCTAAACCATCAGACGGAGTTGTGTTCGTTACTCCCGGTGTTCCATTGTTTGTCCCACCCGTCGTTGTTCCTGGCGCTCCCCCCGGACCCCCACTCGACGAAGAAGAACCCGCGTTGGGGGGACCGTCACCCAAGGGACCCGAAGTAGAAGTCGGACTCGACCCGATTGGACTTCCGCCAGAGGTCGAAGGTGTCGAGGGACTGGCCCCGTTTCCAGAAGCTGTCCCCAATGGATTCGCGGGACCAGCGCCGGTCGCAGTTCCGGCGCCACCTAAACCGTTTGACGAGCTTGGGCCAGTTCCGGTGAGCCCTGAAACTTCTGATCCAAACGCGGCACCACCTGTGCTGCTTCCCGGGTCACCGATTCCAGGGCGTGAACTGGTCATTCCTCCAGTCATGCCCCCCGAACCGCTCATGCCTGATAGGCCGCCGATTGCCCCCCCTCCCGCAGATAACCCGGTGTTTCCGAAACCAAAGTTTGTTCCCGACATGCCGATGGCCGAATTCCCAAAGCCTCCACCACCCATCGCGTTCCCGAAGCGACCAAAACCTGAAGAGCCAGAGAACCCTCCCGAACTTCGATTTGACCGACGAGGTTGCTCTTTCCCACGGTCGTTAAAATTCCCTTTTTTCTTTTCTGAATTCGCCGAGTTGTCGCGATCCTTCGGATCGACGGCTGGAATCAATCGGTTTAACAACTCGCGTCCCATATCGCATTCCGCGACGCTCAGTCGGTTGTCGCCGTCGGAATCAATTGCCTGCAACAACTCGCGAACGTCATCGCGCCAAGTCAGGATATTGATTTCACGCTCGGATTTGTCATCCAAAAAGTTCTTCAAACGAGCACGCGCCTGCCGCGCCTCGCCAGCATCCAGTTTGTCGTTGCGGTTCTCGTCGAACCGCTGCATGAGTGCGCTTTTCACTTTAGATTCATCGAGCGATTCAGCGCTCAGTGATGCCGGACTGAGCAGCAGGCTCGCCCCGGCAACAAGTACCGACGAATTTAACCAGAGATGCGAACGGATTTGGCGCACGTCAGACTCCAAGATTTGCGGCGAATCACACCTGATGATTGTCATGGATCAAAATACACCAAACGCAAAAACCGAATTCAGATTCTCGACCAGCTTCCTCCAATGGCGCTAGAAATTTGACTTTGGATTTGGTGGAACAAACGTCGGCGGAATTCCTCCCGAAGGTTTCGGACTTCCAGCCCCACCTCCTCCGGTTGTCGGAGACGCGGACGGCTTCAGGCCGCCCGTTTCACCACCTGTGGTCGGAGGCGCGGACGGCATTGGACTGCCCGCTCCACCACTGGCCGTCGGGGCTTGCAGAGCCTTCAATGTCGAAGGGCTATAAAGCAAGATGACGCCCGCAACCACTGCCGAGGAACTTAACCAAAGAAGCCACCGGAAGCGTCGCATAAAAACCTCAAGAAAGCCGTGACGAGAGTGCCGCCAGAATGCCTTTGAGACATGCGAAAGTCAAGGTGAGCTTGCGTTAGCCGCGACGTAAGTTGAGCTTTCGTATCGCTAGCAGTTCCCTATCGTCCAAATCGGTTCGCGGCAAACCGGAGATCTATGGATTCTCGAAGAACTGGCAAGTTCTCGAGGCCGTTGGCAAGCAATAGACTTCGCAAGCGAGCGTAGGTCTGTGGAGCAGGAGTCCGCACAAGGAAGCATCATGTCGACGCGACAGCCAGAGCCAATTCTCAGGGCACCCGTTGCTGACCAGGAGTCGCAAGCGACGATTGTCGAACCGACACCATCCAACGCCCAACTCGATTCGGCGGGCCATGCGGATCAATCGAAATCGTCACAGGCTCCCGATATCGGGCCACAACTGTCCGACGAAACGCAGATCGAGCCTCTGCCACCGGCATCTCCGCACGTGACTCCGCCGCAATTCGACATTCGTCGATTTGCGACCGCACCGGTTGCCGAACAAGAAACGCTTGTTGAAACGCCGAGTGGCGCTCGCACACAAGCAACAGGCACAGTCAAGGTCGTCAAGCAGTTCGACATTCCGCAAGTGGTTGGCGACTACGAATTGTTGGCAGAACTCGGACGTGGCGGCATGGGGATCGTCTATCGAGCCCGGCAGCGCAGCGTGAACCGGATCGTCGCATTGAAAGTCATTCGCCCGGATCGCCTCGCCAGCATGTCCCTGGCGACCAAACAAAAAATCATCGAACGCTTTCGCACGGAAGCCGAAGCCGCAGCGCGGATCAATCACGACCATCTCGTCACGGTCTATGAAGTCGGTTGTGAGGCCGGCTGTCATTTCTTCTCGATGCAGTACGTCGAGGGAAACAGTTTGTCGGACAAGACGCGCAGGAACCTCGCTGACAACCGAGAAGCGGCCGCATGGATCGAACCGGTCTGCCGTGCCGTCGATGCCGTGCATCGCAACGGCATCCTGCATCGTGACCTCAAGCCACAAAACATTCTGTTCGAGAATGCGACCGGCCGCACTCTGCTGACCGACTTCGGTCTCGCGAAGCTGGCGGATGACGAGGACGGCATAACGCAAACCGGCGACGCGGTCGGTACGCCGTCGTACATGTCTCCCGAACAATTCGAAGACGCCAGCAGTGTTGGCGTCGGCACCGATATCTACGGACTCGGAGCCACGTTGTACTATCTCCTTTCGGGACGTCCGCCGTTTCAAGCGTCGTCGGCGGCACTGACCATGAAGCAAGTCGTCGGTACCGAGCCTGTCCCGTTACGGCAGATCAATCCGGCGGTCGATCGGGATCTCGAAACGATCTGCATGAAATGCTTGGACAAGTCTTCCGCACGGCGCTACGACACCGCAGCCGCTCTCGCCGACGAATTGAAACGTTACCTCGAAGGCCAGCCGATTCTCGCTCGCCCGGTCAGTATTCCGGAAAAAATGATTCGCTGGTGCCGACGCAATCCGCTGGTCGCATCGTTGATCGGAGCTACCTTCGCCGCCGTCGTATTCGGTGTCGTCGCATTGGGAGTCAGCAACGTCCGCACCGAGGCGGCTCGCCAACGGAGTGAAGAGAGTTTCCAAGAGGCGATGTCCGCCGTGAACGACCTGTTCACACGCGTCAGCGAAGAGCGCCTGCTGAACGAACCAGGCCTGCAGCCTGTCCGCCGCGATTTGCTGCAACGGGCTCGCGAATACTACGAGCGTTTCCTGCAACGCCGCTCGAATGATTCCGCTTTGAAGAACGAACTTGCGGCCACGCAATTCAAAGTGGGTTTGATCGTCGAGGAACTCGAATCGCCGGAGGCCGCACTCATTTGGTTCGCGAAGGCTCGTGATCAGCAGAAGCCTCAAGTCGGTGCGCAGCCGGACTCGGTGGAGGACGCTCGCGCTTTGAGCAACTCGCTAATGGCAATGGGCCGCGTCTCCGCGAAGCTCGGCAAGCTCGATGAGGCGAATGAGTTCTTTACCGATGCGGAAAAGCTCCGCGGGTCGCTGCTCGAAAAAACGAAAGATGTCGATGCCAAGTTTGAACTGCAGCGGCTGTTCGCCAACTGCCGGATGAACCTTGGGCTCGTCGAGCGGCAGCGGCAGAATCTCGACCAGGCACGCATGTTGTACCTGGAGGCTCAAGATCAACGCCGTCAGGCATTGCCGACGAAGCCGAAAGACCGAGCGATGCGTCGCGACCTCGCCAAAGGATTTTACAACCTCGGAAACCTCGCCATCGACTGCAGCGACGAAATCGCCTTGCGCGAGAACATCGACGAAGCCATCAAGCATCTCGAAGAACTGCTGGCCGAGAACCCCCGCGATCTCGACGACCAATATCTGCTCAGCCTCTGTTACCGCCTGCGAGCCGACTTGTTCGCAGCGCTCGCTCCGCGCGATCCGCAATTCGGACCGGCGGCGATTGACGACTATTCCACCGCGGCGCGTCTCGTGCAGAAGCTCAGCGACCTGAACCCGTCCGTCACGAAGTACCTCCGGGAACTCGTCCGCCTGTCGATCAACCTGGGCCAACTCACGGCCCAGCAGAAACAAACCGAAGATGCCGTTGCCCATTTTCGGCGAGCACTCGCGTTGCTCGAACAACTCGTGAAACAGTCTCCAGACAAACTCGATCCGCAGGACGCCGCTTTGCGACAAACGATCGAAGCCGCCCTCGCTCAGTTGCAAACGCCGAAGAGTTGAGAATTCGTGGTACAGTTGAACTGTCTAGCCGAACTTCTGTTCAATGCTGGGCATGATGCCGCCCGACAATCCGAATGCTGCCGCGACCACTGCCGAAGACGCAGACTTGCTCAATCTGCTGCGTCTGCATTTGGTTAACGGCATCGGGCCGAGACATTCGCAGCTTCTGCTCGATCATTTCGGATCGGCCGAAGCAGTGTTCTCTGCCAGCCTCGCACAACTCGAAGAAATGAGCGGCATTGGGCCGAAGATCGCGATGTCGATCGCCGCGTCGAAGATTGGACGCGAGGCGGAGCAAGAACTTGAAGACGCCGACAAGCTCAATGTTCAATTGCTGCGACGCGGTTCTGCCGACTACCCGAAGGCCATCGAACGCATCTGCGATCCACCGCTGTTGCTGTACTGCAAAGGTAACTTCGAGCCGCGGGACGAACTGGCTGTCGCCATCGTCGGTTCGCGTCGCTGTACCGTCTACGGCCGGCAGCAGGCGGAGAAGTTCGCGACGGCACTGGCTCGCGCCGGAGTCACGATCGTTAGCGGACTTGCACGTGGCATCGACGCGGCGGCTCATCAAGGAGCCATCGCCGGAGGCGGACGCACGATTGCCGTGATGGGGACCGGCCTCGCTGAAATTTATCCGCCGGAGCATCGCGAACTTGCGGAACAGGTCGCCGCGCACGGGGCGTTGCTCTCCGAATTCAAGCTGCATCAGACGCCGCACGCGGGACACTTTCCGCAGCGGAACCGGATCATCAGCGGCTTGTCCGTCGCCGTCGTCGTGATCGAGGCTGGTCGTAGCAGCGGAGCGTTGCACACCGCTCGACATGCGATGGAGCAAGGCCGCGAAGTGCTGGCCGTCCCCGGCCGCATCGACAGCCTCGCGAGCGAAGGCTGTCACGATCTGATACGCGACGGCGTCACCCTCGTCCGCCACGTTGATGACATCCTGGCCGCCATCGGCCCGCTCACGAAACCGATCTCGGTCGCGTCCGCCAGCGGCGAGACCGTCCACAGCCTCCGCGAACTGTCGCTCAACGAGATCGAACGCGAAGTTCTCAACCTCATCGGCGCCGATCCGACGCTGCAAGACGAGATCATCGCTCGCAGCCAGATGGAACCGCCACGCGTCCTTTCAACGCTCACGGTCCTCGAAATGAAACGCCTTATCCGCCGCCAACCGGGAGGTTTTTTCATCCGCTCGCCTTGGTAGGATTCTCAAGACTTCTTTTGTTGCCGGAGTTACTGCCATGCGAAGTTGGTTTATTGCATGTTGGCCGCTGTTCATCGTTGTTGCGTCGTTCGCAGCAGAACCTCAAACCCCCCAAGGCCCGCTCTCGCCCGAAGAGTCGCTGAAGCATTTGGTGCTCGGCGACCAGAACTTGTTCATCGAGATCGTCGCGGCCGAGCCGGAAGTCATCGACCCGGTGGCGATTCAATTCGACGAGCATGGCCGGATGTGGGTCGTCGAGATGCGCGACTATCCGACCGGGCCTCAACACGCTCCGCCGCCGCTGGGTGGGCCGGATGCGAAACCGTTGTCGCGGATCAAGCTGCTGGAAGACAAAGACGGCGATGGACGCTACGAGACGGCTCACGTCTTCGCCGACAACTTGCTGTTCGCGACCGGCGTGCAGCCGTGGGATGGCGGAGTCATCGTCACTCATTCGGGCGAGATCGTGTATCTCAAGGACACCGATGGCGATCACAAGGCCGACGTCCGCGAAGTCTGGTTCACCGGCTTCTCGGAAACGAACACGCAGCTTCGAGCCAATCATCCGACGTTCGGCCCCGATGGTTGGATTTACGTCGCCAACGGCCTGCGCGGCGGAAACGTGATCGCGGTGAAGAAGGATTGGCCAAGTAGGTTGGGCACTCCTGCCCGACCGTCCGAATCGAAGGAAGAAAAAGACAAAGGGTCGGGCAAGAGTGCCCAAGCTACGGGCATCTCACACGATCCCGCGAACCCCGTCCCCGTCAGTCTCACCGGGCGCGACTTCAAGTTCGATCCGCTGACCGGGCGCTACGAGGCGATCTCCGGCAACGGGCAGTACGGGATGACGTTCGATGCGTGGGGGAATCGGTTCGTGTGCGACAACCGGCATCCGTGTCGGCATGTGATCTTCGAGGAGGATTTCATTCGGCGTTGTCCGCACGTCGCGTTTCCGGCGGTGGTCAATGACGTGATTCCGCCGGACGACAAGAACAAAGTCTTCCCGCTGACCTCGGCGTGGACGACGAGCAACCTGCACGCGGGGACGTTCACCGCCTCGTGCGGCGTGACGGTCTATACCGGCGACTGGCTCCCCGAAGAATTTCGCGGCAACGTCTTCGTTTGCGAACCAACCGGCAACCTCGTCCAGCGAGCCGTCCTCGAACCCGACGGCGTGACGTTCAAGTCGCGGAATCCGCATGAAAAAGATCGGCGCGAATTCCTGGCGTCGCGAGACGACTGGTTCCGGCCGGTCGATTTGCAGAACGGGCCGGACGGAGCGTTGTACGTCGTGGACATGTACCGCGCCGTGATCGAGCACCCCGAATGGGTTCCCGACGAATTGAAAAACCGCCCCGACCAATGGCTCGGCAATGATAAGGGACGCATCTATCGCATCAGGCCGAAGAGCGAGCGACGCCGCTTTGATCCGAAGTTACTTGGTGATTTGCGAAACCAGAATCGTTGGACCGTGATGACGGCCTTGCGATTGCGCCGGCACGATGTGAACTCTCCACATCGGACGATGAGCGATCTTAGTATTTCCGAGATCGCGTATGGCTCACCACAGATGGGTGACATTCAGTGGGCGCTCTCCAGACTTCATAACTTGCCATACGACGACGTTCGTGATCGTTCAAAATGGTTGCCGTGGGATATGCCTGATGCGAAACCTCAAGTTCGCCTCGCAGCGTTTCATGCTGCCAAGGCGATGTCCCCTGAGTTTCGGGTTGAATCATTGCGCAGCTTCGCGCGAGTCGCCGTCCTTGATGCCAAAGACCCTTGGATTCGACAAGCGTGCATCGCGGTTGCAGAGAGCGAGTCGGCATTGGTGCTGAACGAAATCTTGAGGCGATCGCACGACTCCGATGATTGGAACTGCGAGGGACTCCGCGAATTGATCGAAGGATTCTGCGCACAAGTGTCCGTTCGCGACATCGACCGAGATTTGAATTCGTCACTTCTCCAACTCTGTCAGGCTGCGAGTTCGTCCCAATTAAAGGACGGCGGAAATCGCAAAAGTGAAGTCGGGTTATCCGGGCTGCTGACATTCGCGCAAAGCTTGTCGCGTCGTGGAAAATCAATTCAATCCACTCGCGCTGCTCTGGATGAGAAGACGAAATCTCGACTCAACGAGGTCAGCGATTTGTGTGGCGCACGCATCCGAGCCGTGGAAACAACGGCAGAACTTCGCAAGTTGGCGATCCAATGGTTGCGGTACGTGGATTTCGACGGCCCTTCGGGTCACGGCAGCGAACTCTTGAAGCTCGCCGAAACACTCTCTGACCAATCGTTGCGACTCACGTCCATCGATTCATTGGCCTCGTTCCAACGTCCCGAGGTGACAAACTGGCTGCTCGACCGCTATCTCGCTGAAACTCCTGCGATTCGTCGCGCGATCCTCTCGGCGTTGATGGCTCCGAAGGAGCGGCAGTTGGCGTTGTTGGGGGCGATTGCGGAGGGAAAGATCGCGGCGACCGAGATTGATCCGGTGCGGGCGAAGCAGTTGATGGAAGCGAAGGAAGAAGCGGTGCGCGAGAAGGCTCGGCAGGTGTTGGCCGCGGCGGTTCCGGCCAGTCGCAAGGAGGTGCTCGAAGCGTATCAGCCGGCCCTGACGCTCAAGGCCGACCCGCAGCGCGGCCGCGAGGTGTTTCAGAAAAATTGCGTGACATGTCATCGCGTCGGAGACCTCGGCGTCAACGTCGCGCCGGACATCTCCGACACTCGCACCAAAAAGCCGGAGCAACTCCTGCTGGACATCCTCGACCCCAACCGAGCCATCGACGCCAACTACTTCGCGTATACCGTCGTCACCAAAGATGGTCGCAGCGAATCGGGAGTCATCGCGTCCGAGTCGTCGAACTCGATCACGCTCAAGCAACCTGAAGGCAAAGTGTTGACGATCTTGCGGGGTGATATCGACGAACTCCGCAACACCGGCCTCTCGCTGATGCCTGTCGGCATCGAGAAAAACATCAATCAACAACAGATGGCCGACCTGATCTTTTGGCTGAAAAACTGGCGCTACCTCGACGGTAAAGTCCCGGCGACCAGCCTGAAGTAATTTGTATTCTTGGAGTGCGGGGTGTCAGCCCCGCGTTGAAGTGTTCCGCGCGTCCAACGATCAGCCGCACCTATTTCTGAGGAAGTGACTCCATGCCGATCCAAAGCGGTGCTGACACACCGTACTCCAAAGCTCTGACGTTTGATGATCGCTTGCGGCAGTTGTTTGATGAAGCCGAAGACGACGAGGCGCTGAGTTGTCTATCGTGGGTGTCGGCATTGCTGGCGGAGTCTCCGTCGGCGGACGCTTCTCTCGTGGGATTGGAACGCTTGGTGCGAGCGGTGCCGGATCGCCGCGAGTTGTTTTGGCAACTGCTGCATTCGCCGCGAGCCATCGAAGTGTTGCTCACGATCTTTGCGGCCAGTCCGTATCTGACGGATCTCCTGCTGTGTGAGCCGGCGTTGCTGTCACAGTTGACGCAACCGCAGTTGCTTCGTGACTTGCGCAGCCGGCCGGAATTCTTTGACACGGCGATGCTGGCGGTGAACTCGGCGACCACCGCAAATGAACGAGCGATCGCGTTGCGAGATTTCCAGCACGGAGAGTTGCTGCGAATTGGCGTGTGCGATTTCTTGGGTCTGTTCGATCTGCGTTCGGTAACAAATCAATTGTCATTGCTCGCTGATGCGACCGTGCAAGCGGCGCTGCAGATGATCGACCAGCTGACTCGAAGCGTCAGCGAGGGGGAGCGATCGTCAGGCAACGATCGCAATTGGTCCTCGCGAACGCTTCGGGTTACATCAGCAGCCGAGCCTGTTGGCTTCGCTGTGCTTGCGCTCGGAAAACTTGGCGGCGAGGAGTTGAACTACAGCTCGGACATCGACCTCGTCTTCGTGTGCGAAGGGGATCCTGCTCGGTTTCAGGAATTGGCGCAGCGACTTTCGAAGGTGCTGTCGGATGTGACCTCGCACGGCATTTTGTACCGCGTTGACTTGCGGCTGCGACCTTGGGGGAACGCGGGTCCGTTGGTTGTGTCCGTCGAGACGTATCTCGACTACCTGCGAATCCAAGCACAGTTGTGGGAGCGGCAGGCGCTGTTGAAAGCTCGCGTGATCGCGGGTGACTTCGCGGTCGGCCAGCGATTTCTGGAACAGGCGCTGCCGTTGATTTTCAATGCGTCAGCAGAAGATGTCAGACGCAGCGTCTGGCAGGCGAAGCAGCGGATTGAGCAAGACCTGAAGCGTAAGGGGAAAGCGGCTGGCGAAGTGAAGCTCGGTGCCGGCACCATTCGAGATATCGAGTTCGTCGTCCAATGTCTGCAACTGCAACACGGCTGCGACATGTCGAGCATACGAAGCATTAACACGCTCGACGGACTTGTGCGACTGGCCGAGAGCGGTTTTGTGCGTGCGGACGAGTACCGCGAACTGACGTCGGCGTACCTGTTGTTCCGCGTCATCGAGCACAGCCTGCAACTCAAGCACAGCCGTCAAACACACTCGCTGCCGAACGACCCCGCCGAGTTGGAATTGCTTGCGCGGCGACTCGACTTCGCATCGGCTGAGCAACTGGAAGCCCATTTTCAACAGCATCGATCGGCAGTGCGGCGTATCTTTGAAAAGTACGTCGGTGGCGGGAGCGATTCGCGACTGGTGAATGCCGAGTCGTCGCCAGGAGGTACTGCATCGTCGATTGCTGGTTTCGAGGCCGAGCATCGCTTGCAATCGCGACTCTGGAGTCGACTATCGGGCGACAATCCGCTCATCGTTGACTGGAGGCCGACGTCGGCAAATCTCGGGACAGTGACGATCGCTGGTTTCGATCAGTTAGGCGACCTGTCGATGATGTGCGGCCTGCTGTTCGTGAGTGGATTCGACATTGTGGAGGGTGACGTCTTCACGGAAGAACGATCCGTTGATTCGAGCCACCCATTGCGATTCGTGAATTCGTTTGTGGTTCGACAGCGCGCCGTCCTTCCGCAGGCGAGCGGAGGAGGTCAATCCCCTGAGGTATCCGAGGGGACGCCTCCCCTGCTCGGAGGGTTTGCACCCTCGGCTCGCCTGGACGTTGATTTGCAGCGCGAACTGCTCGATCTGCTCAATCAAGCACGGACGGTAGGTCGCCGCGAAGCGCAAGCGAGGCTTGCGAAACGAGTCTCGGAGGCATTGTCGACCGCTCGGCCCGCTGGCCCTGTCCCTTCGCCGGTCGAGATTGAATTCGATAACCACTCACACCCGGAGATGACGCTGATTCGCATCGCATCGGACGACACCAGCGGTTTTCTGTACGAGCTGACCAACTCGCTGACGCTGCTGGGGATCGACATTCGGCAAATGTCGATTCATACGGACAGCTCGCGCGTGCGCGACACATTGCTGGTCACGGATGACTCCGGTCGCAAGTTGCTCGACGAGAAGCGTCAGCAAGTGCTTCGCACGGCGGTAGTGCTCATTCAGCACTTCACCGATTTACTGCCACAGTCCCCCGATCCCGAGGCCGCGCTGCTGCATTTCCAAGAACTGCTCGAGCGGGAATTGCTCGAACCGGACTGGCTGACGCGACTCACGTCACTGCAGCGGCCGGAGGTCTTGGGGGCGCTCGCGAAACTTCTGGGCGTGAGCGATCTCTTCTGGGAGGATTTTCTCCGCTTGCAGCACGCGAGCCTGTTCCCCGTCGTGACCGACATCGTGGGATTGCGAATGCAAAAGTCACGCGACTCGTTGACGGCGGAACTCGTGACCGAACTGGCTTCTACCTCGACTTTTTCCGAAAGCTGCGACCGACTGAATGCCTTCAAAGATCGCGAGATGTTCCGGATCGACATGCGACACGTGACGGGCATCGTTCCGGACTTCATCGATTTCTCTCACGAGCTGACCGACCTTGCCGAGACCGTTATCGTGGCCGCCTGCGACTTGGCCGAGCGTGAAGTCATCGCTCGACGGGGGCGTGTCCAACGCGCATGCGATCCGACGTATTGCGTCGCCGCGCTTGGCAAGCTCGGTGGACGTGAATTGGGATTCGCCTCGGACATCGAACTGCTTTTCGTCTTCGATGGTCCCGCGCCGTCGGAATTCTGCGAGCGGCTGGTCGAGACATTTCAGCAGACGATCGTCGCCAAACGAGCTGGCATCTTTCAAATTGATTTGCGGCTGCGGCCTCACGGGCGAGCGGGTAACTTGGCCGTATCGCTCGACGAGTTCACGCGGTACTTCGACACCGACGGCCCGGCCTGGCCCTTCGAGCGACAATCACTGATCAAACTGCGTCCCATCGCCGGCAACGCAGCATTCGGCGAGACCGTGCTCCGCCGGCGCGACGAATTGTTGTTTGGTTCTGTCCGCTGGGAAGTCGCTCCGGTTCGAGCCATGCGCGAACGTCAAGTGCGACAGCACGTCCAAGCCGGCACATTCCACGCGAAGCTCAGCCCCGGTGCGTTGGTCGATATCGAATACCTCGTGCAGCTGCTGCAACTGACGCTCGGCCAGCGGCACCCCTCGCTGCTGATCCCCAGCACGCTCGATGCGCTGGCAGAACTGTCGCGCGAGAAACTGATTCCGAGCAACGCTGCCGAACCGCTGCGCGAAGCATATCTGTTCTTTCGCCGGTTGATTGATGCCTTGCGTATGGCTCGCGGCACGGCGGACGACCTGACGTTGCCGCCGGCCGGCTCCGAAGAGCTGACCGGCCTCGCGCGGCGGCTCCATCTCACCGCGCAGGAACTGCTCCAACTCGCCGAAAAACACGCCGCCCACGTCCGCGCCTGGGGCTGGTCCCTCGGCTGGGCGATCTCGCCGGCGTGAGCCTTCGCAGGATGGGCACTCTTGCCCGTCCGCATCGTTTAAGTAGTCATTCGAGTTGCCACCCGCCCGTCCGTTCAAGTTGACAGCAGGCCGAAGCCTGACCAATTTGGCTCGGATGCACCGCGCCCATCGTCGGGAGATCACAAAAGCCCTGGCCGATGAGCGAGGTCGTCGCGCCACCATCAGGGGAATGCATCAGGCGGTGACCGTGCCGACTGCTGGCGTCGTCCGCATTGCCTATCGCGGGCTTGGGAATAACGCCTCGCCGTCGTTGGTTCGAGTGCTTCACGAGTTGAGGGAGCGCGTGAATGTGACCGACCGCACGCGAACGAAACGCCCTGACTGGAGGGAACTGAGTGAGACTGAGTTGGACGACCTGATCGCGCAGCTCACGCGATCGGCAGGCAACCTGGAAGCCGTCCAACTACGGATTCGCCGCCGCGGGTGTTCATCGGTCGAGGCACGCAATCTCGTGGAGCGATTGGACAGCGGGACTTGACGAACCGAACGAGAATCGTGTGCTTGCAGCGCCGGGCGCTCACCAGAGTGATGGGTAGAGCCGCCGAGACAGCCGCTACTCATGACCGAGCATGAAATCCTGGTTCCTTGCGAAACTACGTCATTACATGCGGCCCGGCACAGGAGCTTTGCTTTTGAGTAACCGGCAACAGTGCCCGGCCTATTTCTGGGCCTTGGTCGCAAAAGAGACTTGCCGGAACTGTGCCGACTGGCAGGCGTCGTACACGCGCACGACATCGCCCAGCGGGACGGATCCGGCGATGTCGAGGATCACGGGAATCTCTGGAGTGGTCTCGGCCAGAGCCAGCAACGTCTTTCGCAACGCAGGCTCGTCGGAGTACTCGCGATCGTTGAGTTCGACAACCGTGAGGGCCTCCGTACCTTCTGGTACTCGGCGACGCAATCGCAACCAAATTTCTCCGAAGGGCCGCTCGACGATGACTGGATTGGCAGACTCGATTGCGCCCGCCGCCAGTTCCGTTGGCAAGTGTTTCTCCATCGTCTGACCGGCTGAGGCGCACACGAAGAAAATCAACAATTGAAAAATGACGTCGATCATCGGCGTCATCGATGTATTTTCAACTTCGTGGCGGTGTGTAGGAATGCGCATAGTCAGGAGTCATGGGTCAGGGTGTGTTGGCAAAACCCCTCGCCCCCAATCTCTAACCCCTATTCGTGCAACACGGCGAACCCGAGTTTGTGGATGCCGAGTTTCGCGCAGGTCAGCATTAAGGGTTCGATTTCGCTGTAGGGAACGCGAGCATCGGCTCGCAGTCGGACTTCGATCTCGGCGGCTTTCGAGGGTGATTGAGCGGCTGCGAGGAGTTGTTGTTCGACCGCCGTTCGCTCCGTTCGTTGGTTGCCGAGCAACCAGAAACGCTCGTCCGTGATCGTGATGACGAACCGATGGGGCGATGCCGGGGGCTGATCCTGAGCCATCGTGGCCTTTGGCAGCGTGACCTTTTCGGTCGCATCGCTGCGGACGATGTACGTCGCCGCCAGAAAGAAAATGATGAGTTGAAACACGACATCGATCAGCGGCGTGATGTCGAAACTCAATCCAAGTTTTCGGCCTCGGGTGGGGATTCTCATGGCGAGCCTCCCCGGCCTGGAGTCGGGCGATCGCTTTTTGCAACCACTTTTGCCTGCGATGCTGCGGCCGCAGTTCCGGGATTCTCAAGCTGCATTTCGGTCGCTGGTTTGCCGCGCAGGCTGGCGGCGGCCTTCGTTCGTTCGGTGCGCGGTTCGGAGATCGCCGACCGCTTGTAATCCGCGAAGACTGCCTCGGCGGTCAATGCTCCATCCGCCACTAATTGGTCGATGCGATTCCGAAAGTGAGCGAACGCTGCCAGTGCGGGGATCGCGACGCACAAGCCTTGCAGCGTTGTGACCAGAGCTTTGTAAATGCCCGGCGCGAGTTCGGACACTTGCGGGTTGGCTTTCTGTTCGAATTCCATGAACGCAAGGATCATCCCCCAAACTGTTCCCAGCAGTCCAAGCATCGGCGCAATCGTGCCGATCACCGACAAGTACTCGATCTTGCGGTACAGCCGAGCCGATTGCTCAACCGCGGCGTCTTCAAGCGATTTCTCGACAGCCGAGTAGCCGAGGTCAGTTTCGCGCAGTCCCGCTGCCAACACGTACGCCAGAAAGCTCGGATGAAACTGGCATTGCTGCCGAGCCTCCTCGAAATGCCGCAGTGTCAGATGGTGATGAATCGAATCGGCCAGCCCCGGAGGGATCAGAGCGTTGTGTCGGAGACTGAGCAGATGTTCGACGATCAGTGCGACCATCACAAAGCTCAGCCCGGTGATGATGTAGCCGATCGTGCCACCCGCCTCGAACAGTTCGCTAAGACTCATCACCTTCCCCGCGACGGGACCTGCCGGCGCAGGATCAGCCGCCAACAGCGTTGATCCAGCAAACATCGCTCCCACCAGCAATCCGTGCAACACTCGTCGCCACGACATGAATGACTCCATTCCGACCACGATAGTCGGGTATCTCAGCAAAACGATGCGGGAGTGTAGCCAAGCGACACGACTCGGCGAAGACGCCTGCGTTCCTTTGTGTCTATGTGGCTTTTTGGTGGAATGGATTTCAAGATTAAAATACTCAGCCGCGAAGGCACAAAGCCCGAAATTACCCGCCAAACTGCAACTTCAATATCGCCGCCTTCGCCTCGTGCATCGCCAACCGGTCGGTCTCGATCGTCTTCGACGAACTGATAAAAACCGGGGCCTCGCGAGATTCCAAACCCGGGGTTGGCAATCGCCCATGACTGCCGAGCACGATCGAAGCGTCAAGTCCGATCACATCCATGTAATACCGTAAGCCGAGCCGCTTCTGCATCAGGCGTCTCGCGATTCGCAGCTTGGGAATGCGCAACTTCGGATCCAGAAACAGCTCGACCGGGTCGTAGCCCGGCTTGCGATGGATGTCGACCGTCCGCGCGTAATCGGGAGCCAGTGCGTCGTCGAGCCAGAAGTAATAGGTGAACCACGCTCCCGGCGCGGCGATCGCGACCAGTTCTCCGGAGCGTTCATGGTCGATGCCGAACTCAGCTTGAGCGGCGCGATCCAGGACACGTTCGATTCCCAGCGTCCTCCGCAGCAACTCGGCAACCGGCGCGACATCTTCCGCACGACGAACATAGACGTGAGCGACTTGATGATCGGCAACCGCGAACGCGCGAGAGGCTCCGGGGTCGAGAGTCTCCCAGCCAACCTTCTCGCGACGCACGATGAGATACCCGTGCTCTCGCAACACGCGATTGATGTGAACCGATCGGCTGACGGCGGTGATCGCGTACTCGGACAAGACGACGACGTCTGATTCGCGAGACAGCGCCGCGTCGATGATCTTGCCCGCTTCGGCATCAACGGCGCGAATATCCTCTGCAATGCGAGGATCATCCGGACCGAGCCGTTGCAAGTTGTAGTCCAGGTGCGGCAGGTAGGCCAAAGTCAGCGACGGATTTTGATCCCGCATGACCCGGACGGTCGCGTCGGCGATCCAGCGAGTGCTGGTGATGTCCGCTGCCGGTCCCCAGAACTTAAACAGCGGGAAGACGCCGAGCTGTTCTTGGAGCCGATCTTTCAACTCAGCCGGCTGGCTGTACGAGTCCATCACCTTGCGCCCGTCAGCGGGATAACTCGGGCGAGGCGTTACCGACCAATTCACGTCGGCGTACATATTGAACCACCAGAACAGTTTCGCGACCGAATAACTCGGATCGCGCTTTCGTGCTGCGTCGTACAACCGCTCGCCGCGCACAAGCTGATTCGACTGCCGCCAGAACAGCACTTCGGAAAGGTCTCGCCAATACCAACCATTTGCCACAATCCCGTGCTCGCGCGGCAGCGTTCCGGTGAGCAACGTTGCCTGAGCAGAACAGGTCACGGCTGGCAGCACAGTCCCCATCGGGATCGCGAATCCATCCGCCGCGACCCGCGAGATGTTCGGCGTGTTCGGCCCGAGCATCTCGTGCGTGAGACCAACCACATTGATGATGACAAGCGGACGCGGCATTTTTGGGGAGTGCGGTGTGTCAGCACCGATTTGGATTTGTCGTGAGTGAGTCGGACATTCAAAGAACACGGCGCTGACACACCGTACTCCCCAATTAGAACAAGGTCGTTGGCCCTTGCGAAACAACGCCGTCGTCCGGCAAGGGATCGTTGATGACAAACCACGGACTCGGTTCCTGTTGCTCGGCGGCAAAGACGCTCGCCTGCGAACCGAAGTGAGCCAAGGCGGTGCGAGCCGTCGTGGCGGCAAGATCCGCCGAGTTGCACTCGCGGCTGATGTGCAGCAAGACCAACTGCCGCAGCCGATCCGTGCCCGATTGCTTAAGAACTTCGCCAATCAACTCGCAGGCTTGTGCATTCGAGAGATGTCCCTCATCACCGAGAATGCGGTTGACGAGCCACGGCGGCCGACGGCTTTGCCTTAGCGAGTCGGGATCGTGATTGAACTCCAGCGCCAGCAATTCGACGTCGATCAAACGCTCCAAGAGGCCGCGATCCCAGCAGCCCAGGTCCGCGGCGTAGGCGAAGGCCGAAGAATTCGACTCAAAGCGAAATCCAAAAGTCGCACCCCCATCGTGCCGGACTCGAAACGGGCGGCATTTCCAGTGCTCCGAGATCGCGATCGACCGCTCACCGACGAATGCGCGGAACAATCGGCTCCGTTCGAGATCTGCGAAGTCGGGGCAACCGATCCGGAACGCGGCTGCGTGATCACGATGACAGAACACCGGCACACGCGACGTCCAGCAACGGCTCAACGATTTCGGAGTCCAATGATCGCTGTGCCGATGTGTCATCAACACGCCTCGAATCTGCGACCAATCGGCGTCAACGATTGCCAGCCGCGCATCGAGTTCCTTTGGCTCCAATCCGAGGTCGATCAGCCAGCGTTCGCCGTCGCAATCGATCAGCGCCGAGTTTCCTGCGCTGCCGCTGGCCAAGATCGAGAGTCGTGCTGGCATTGACGGGAGTTCCTGGAGCTCGACCCCTCGTGGGCCGGTCGATTTTCCATACCCATGAAACCATCCAGGCCACAAGGGCCTGGGCGACAGAGTCATCGCGCTGTCCAACCACCATCAACCGTGACCAGGCTGCCAGTCATGTAACTCGAGGCATCGCTGGCCAGGAAGATTGCGGCTCCTTGAATTTCTTCCATGCGGCCCCAGCGCTGGAAGGCGACCGCTCCGACAACGTTTTTCTTGGCGTCTTCGGTTTCGGCGATCGGGACGTTCATCGGCGTCAGAAACGGTCCGGGGCAGATCGCGTTGACGGTGATGTTCCACGCGGCAAGTTCCAAGCCGAGCGTCTTCGTCATCTGCACAACCGCCCCTTTGCTGGCGGCATACGGCGAACGAAGCGCGAGACCGACGAGTCCGATCGTGCTGGCGATGTTCACGATCTTGCCGTATTTTCGCGACTTCATATGCGGCACGACGGCTCGCGCGCCGAGCCATACACCGTCGGTGTTGATGCTGTTGACCTTTCGGAACTGTTCAAGCGTCAGTTCTTCGATGGGGCCGCGAATGTTGATTCCCGCGTTGTTGACGAGAATGTCAATCTGTCCGAACTCGACGAGTGCCCGATCGACCATCGCCTTCGCAGACTCCTCGGACGACGCATCCGCCGCGATGGCGACGGCCTTGCGGCCGTAGTCGCGTTGGATTTGCACTGCGACAGCGTGTGCCTCGTCGATGTTGCGGCTCGTCAACAACAAGTTCGCGCCAGCCGACGCCAGGCCCTCGGCCATGGCTTGGCCCAAGCCTTTGGAACCGCCCGTCACGATCGCGGTCTTTCCGGTTAAATCGAATTGTTTGATGCCTGGAAGCATGAGGCGCCTTTCATGTTCGAGTGAGCCCAGTTTCATAAACACCGGCAGGCGAGCGGCTCCGCGTCAGTCCTGCGGGGGTGTGACTCGGAGGACTGACGCGATGCCGCTCGCCTGATCTTGATTAAATCGTCATCGACAAGAAGCCGCCGTCCACGACGATGTTTTCGCCGGTCAGGAAGCTGCCGGCCTTTGGCGAAGCCATCAGCAGGATTGCTCCAGCGAGTTCTTCGGGATTGCCGAAGCGGTTCATTGGCGTGTGTCGCATGATGTTCTCGACACGATCGGGCGTGAGCACTTTGCGGTTCTGTTCGGCTGGGAAGAAGCCAGGTGAGAGGGCATTGACACGGATGCCCTTCGTCGCCCATTCGCGAGCCAAGTTCAACGTCAGGTTGAGCACCGCCGCTTTCGATGCCGAGTACGTGAAGACTCGCGACAGCGGAATGACCGAACTGAGTGACGCGATGTTGATGAATGAACCGGTACGCCCCTGATCGAGCAGAAACTTGCCGAACACCTGACACGCCAGCCGCAGTGCTCGGACGTTGATATTGAAGATGCGGTCCCATTCTTCGTCGGTGATTTCCAGAAACGGCGTCGGCGAGTTCGTGCCGGCTCCGTTGATCAGCACGTCGCAGTTCCGCCCATGCTTTTCGAGATGCGCGACGATCGACTCCAGGTCCATCCGACTTGTTGAGTCTGCTCGAAAGAACTCTGCACTGCCTCCGGATTGCTGAATCGCAACGACGCGAGCGTTGCCGTCTACTTCATCGCGGCCGACAACGAGGACGTGTGCTCCGGCCCCAGCAAGCGCGTCGCAGAACGCGCCGCCGAGCGTGCCGGTGCCACCGATGACAACTGCCGTAAGGCCGTCGAGTCCGAAGAGCGATTGAAGATATTTGGCAGACGACATGATGCGACTTTCAAAAGCAGAATTGACGGGCCAGTGCGGTTCAATCAACCGATGAACTGCAACTCGACCGGCTTGGGAATGATTCGAGCTTCGTAGGCTCGGCGAAGCAAGGTTGCAACCGCCTCGCGGCCGCGCGGGCCGAAGTCGAGCGTCCAGTCGTTGACGTACATGCCGACGAATTTGTCGGCTTGGCTGCGGTCGAGGTCGCGGCCGTATTGCAGCGCGTGGGCGAGCGCCTCGGCCCGGTGATCGAGGCCATATTGAATGCTCTGCTTGAGCAGCGCCGTGACCTCTTCCATCCCTTGCCGGCCGAGGTCTTTGCGGATCGCGTTACCTCCCAGCGGCAGCGGCAGGCCCGTGTCGTCATGCCACCAGCGGCCGAGATCGACGACGAGATGCAGGCCCTGGTTCTGAAATGTCAACTGTCCCTCGTGGATGATGAGTCCCGCGTCCGCCTTGCCCGACTCGACGATGTTGAGAATCTCGTCGAACGGATGAACTTCGAAACTGAACGTGTCGCCCAGACAGAGCTTCAATGCGAGAAACGCCGTCGTCAGGGTGCCAGGGACGGCGATCTTCTTGCCACGCAAATCGCCAATTCCCATCGGTTGTCGAGTCACCACCATTGGGCCGTAGTTGTCTCCCATGCTCGCCCCGCAAGCACACAGAGCGTACTTGTCTGTGACGTAGGCATACCCGTGCAGGCTGACGGCCGTCAGTTCCAGTTCGCCCCGCTGGGCGCGGTGATTCAGCGTTTCGATGTCCTGCAAGGTGTGCGTGAAGCGATAGTTTCCGGTCGGGATTTTGTCGTTCGCCAACGCATGAAACATGAAGGCGTCATCCGGGTCCGGGCTGTGTCCAACGTTGATCGTGATGGGCATGGTACATTCGGCTTAGAGGTTTAAAGTGGCTCGGGATGGAGAATAGGCCCCCCGGAAACCGCTCGCAACCGCTCCGGGTTAACGACCGTCCGACGGAGTGCGACGGCTTCGAGGGACGTGCGAAAACCTCTTTCGAACGCCGAGCACATTGCCGGGCACCGTCGCGTCGAGCCGATAGGACTCCGCAGGATGACGACTCAGGATGTTTGCATCACCCGCGCCCATTCACGAACTCAGCAGCCAATCCGATCGAGCAGGGCCATGATCGACTCGAACTTGTTTTCGACGACGATGGGACGGTTGGCGGCGGGGGTTTGCGTGACTCCGGCTTTGCTGAGCATCGTTGCGTATGCGTCGTCCTCGGCGGTAGCAATGGCGGAGAGGCGGGCGGGATCGACGGAGTGGTACGCAACTGTTGACGTCGGGTCTTTGAGTTGGTGGCCGGTGAGGATGCACACGACCTGGTCACTGGGGGAGATGACACCTTGCTCGCGCAGGAGTTTGGCTCCGGCGACGCCGGCGGCGCTGGCCGGTTCGCAGCCGAAGCCGCCGGCTCCGATTTGAGCTTTGGCTTCCAGGATCGCTTCGTCCGAGACTTCGCGCACGACACCGTCGCAGACCTCGAGTGCTCGCAGACACTTCAGCAGGTTGACCGGGCGGTTGATCTCGATGGCGGTTGCCAGCGTTGAGGCTCGGCGGTTGTCGGTGTCCATCTGCCCGAAGAAACCGTTGATCTTCGCCTCGTCGAGCTTGCCGCCGTTCCAGCGAATCTTGTGTTGCTCGAAGAGTTGATACAGCGTGTTTGAACCAGTCGCGTTGATCACCGCCAAGCGCGGGATGCGATGGATGAGTCCCAACTCTTTCAGTTCGAAGAACGCCTTGCCGAACGCGCTCGAGTTGCCGAGGTTCCCACCAGGCACCACGATCCAATCGGGGACTTCCCAGTTCAGAGCTTCGAGCACTCGGAACATGATCGATTTCTGGCCTTCCAACCGGAACGGGTTCACGCTGTTGCACAGATAAATCCCGCGAGCCGCACAGACGTCGCGCACTTGCTTCAGCGCGTCGTCGAAGTCGCCTTGGATTTGCAGCGTCTTGGCTCCGTAGTCGAGCGCTTGCGACAGTTTTCCGTAGGCGATCTTGCCGCTGCCGATGAAGACGATCGTCTCGAACAGCCGCGTCGTGCTGGAGTAAATCGCCAATGACGCGCTGGTGTTCCCCGTCGAGGCACACGCCGCGACTTTTGCTCCAACCATGTGCGCGTGCGTCGAGGCGGCCGTCATGCCGTTGTCTTTGAAACTGCCCGACGGATTCAGCCCTTCGTACTGCAACAGCAGTTTGCCGGTTTGGAAGCCGGCGTATTTTCCGACTCCGGCGGATGATTGCAGGATGGTCTGACCTTCGCCGATGGTCACGATCTGCTCGTCACGAGCGAACGGCAGCAGTTCACGAAACCGCCACACTCCGCTGAAGTCGAGCGGATTCCGGCGGCTCGACCACCGCGATTCAAACTGCTTGAGCGACCCCGGCAACGGCACTCGGTTCCAGTCGTAAGCGATGTCGAGCAGATGCCCGCACTTCGAACAATCTACGAGCGTCTCGCTGACCGAGTACGTCGCTCGGCAGGCAGGGTTCATGCAGACCTGGTAGGCGAGGTCAGAATGTGTTGAACTGGAAATGATCGTGCTCCCAGGGGATCGCTCATAACCGACGGACGAGATTCGGGTGTGAACCGCTTCGTGACGGAGCGGTAACGGTACTGAAATAGCCAATTCGTCGCCGAAACAAAAGACCGTCGCCGTTAAAGCCGATCGTCGTACATCCGTCAGAGCGACTGCTGAGACATGCGCGTTGTTTCGCCAGTCAATCTCTTGGCGGCTCTCGGCCTCCTGCGTAATATCCCGCCCCGCACCGAAATCCTGCCTGGTGGTGTAACGGTAGCACGAGTGACTCTGGATCACTTAGTCCAGGTTCAAATCCTGGCCGGGCAATTTGAAAACGCTCGCTGTCCGAAAAGGATAGCGAGCGTTTTTGTTTTCGGTGCCAAGATCGGCAACTGGCAGGCCGCTTGACGCCAGGCTGGGGAGCGAGGCGATGGCCGTCAAGAAGCTGGTGTTATCTGCTGGGAGATCGAAGATCTATTCGCTGGGCTTCTCACTCAGTTGCTTTAGCTCGTCGGTTCGTTCTCGAAGGACTTTCACTTGAGTCTCCAAGGAGTCGCGCACGATGCGCAACTTATCGACGATCTTCTTGCCGTTGTTCTGAATCGTTTCTCCCCAGGTCTTCATTTCGTCGAAATCTTTGAATCGTTTCTCGACTTCTAGAATCGCGGCGTCGATGGCGGTGAAGTCGGCGGATTGGGCTTCTTGCTGGTTGTGAACGCGGACGCACAACGCTCGGGCCAGCGATACCCCCGCGCGTAGAAAAAGGTCGGACGTGGGATCGTCAACATCCCAAACCACGAACACATCGTGGCCGTAGCGAGCGAGCGGTTCGAAGCCTTCGCTTGCAGTCCGTCGAGAGAAGACGAAGAGTCCGATTTGAGCTTCGCGGTTCTTACGGGCGGTTTCGATTTCCTCACGGGCCTCGGCCAAGTCGTAGCCGGCTTTTTCCTTGGCTTCGATGACAACCTTAGCTCCGGGGGCAGCGCTGTCGGGACCAAGCTCCACCAAGCAATCGCCGACTTTGCAATTCTTGATCAAACCCGTGGAATTGCCGGTGTGACTGGAGATGTCGCCAACTCGCTGAGACGCTTGCTGAATCTGTTGAAAGACCGCGTCCTCGAAGGCCAGCCCGTGCCGCGTGGAGCGATCGGCCTCCTCGCGCCGAGCGACCATCGTGTTCAATGCGAGCTTCACTTCGTCCTGAAACTTTTGGTTGGTTTCACGATTTTCCGTCAACATGGTCAGCAACTCGCCCTTGAGCCGTGCCAGCGCGGAGTTCTTATCATCCAGCGACAGGTGGCCGTCGATGGCGGTGTTCGTGTCCACTAGAAGCTTTTTTAGCCGCGAAAGAGCCGAAGTTTCCGCGTCCAATGAGAACTCGCTGGTGATTGTTTTCTGAGCTTGTTCAACATTGCGAACGAGTCGACTCAACGCGGAGTTTTCCTCATCCAGGGAAAATTCTTTGACCACCTCGTCAAGCTTGTCGCTTAGGTGTTTCGACAGGTTGCCTTGGCGATCGCCCAGTTCGGACATGAATCGAGAAAGTGCTCCCTCCTTATTGTCGAGGGAGAATTGGCTGAGCACATGCTCACGCTGCGATGTCAATTGGCCTTCCAGTGTCTCGCGCAGCGCGCCCAACAAGCCTTTCGATTGGTCGGGGCCGAGCTGCTTCATCAGCGGGCTGTCCTCGCCGAAGTGATTGGTCAGCGTCTTGCAGAGTTCGGAATCCGAGTTTCCGATCTGCCGACGGAGGAGTTGTTCGAGATCGCCGTCTTTCTTGACGAGCCGTTCGACACGCTCAGGAAAACGCCCGCTTTGAGGATCGAAATACTCCTTGAGCACGGATGCCAGCCGTTCTTGCATCGACTGCGAATGATTGACCAGACGGTCTTGCAGGCCTTCAAGGAGTCGCTCGCTTTCGCGGCGCACGGCCTCGATGTCGATCTGTCCGCGAGCCTGTCGCATCGCGAGCACACCGATCCGCAACGCATTGACCGCGAACTCGTCACGCGGTTCTCCTTCGGGATGTTGCGACAGCTCCGCGATGACTCCAGGATCATGCACGACCAATTCGAGAGCCATTGAATATGGCAGTTCAGACGCGGCAACGGCGGCATCAGGGGCATTGGCGATCATCGACTTCTCCCAAGTAAAACCACGTCAAAGTGCGAAGATGTTCTGATGTCTTCTGAAGTGCGTCAAGCATCTGCCGTGTGAGGCGAGTTGCTCGCGTTGCCGTTGCCGCTTGTCAACAATCCGTCCGGAGCGACCAATTGGCCCTTCAACGCTCAGCTTTCCCCTCAAGGAATTCCATCATGCGACGTCGGCTGGCTCTGCGCGGACTTTGGCTTGCTTTGGGCACATGCCGTTGGTTGTTTGTCTCGAACGCGTGAGCGGTTGAGCCTGCGGATGTGGTGCCGGATTCGGTGAGCGTCGTGATGCGGGTGAAGGCTCCGCAAGCCGCGTTCGGAAAACTTGGCGACTTCGCGGAAGTCGTGCAGCCAGGAGTGGGCGCGGTGGTGAAAGGCAATCTCGCGATGCTGGGATTGGTGATTTCCAATCCAACACTCGCGGGAGTCGACGTTGAGAAAGATTGGTGGGCGATCGTCTTTGCCGAGCCTCGGCAGCAGCCGGTGCTGGTCTTTGATTGCATGAGCGGCAAAGGGTTGGGGCTGTAGTCGAAGGTCGATGCGTCGACGAAGAACTTGTTTGGATCTTCAGGTTTGTCGGTGTTCATTCATCTGCGGCAGCTCACGAAGGCGTTTGAAAGTGAATTGCAGCGGGCCTGCGATGCGAGCGGTGTCCGCGCACATTTCGAAATCACGATCGCTCAGGCTCAAGGGATCGCGAAGATGTTCCAAACGATGATCGCGTGTCGCCTTTAGTTCAGTCGTCCAAGCCTGATCTCAATCTTGGCAAGTGCGCGTCGATCGGGTCAGCCTGTAAAGGCTGATCTACTTGATCTCGCGGATGCGAACGTTCTTGAACTCGGCCCACATTGGTTTTCCGGCGTGCAGTTGCAGAGCCAGAATCCCTTCGGACAACGCACGCTCGGGATGGTTGTCGGTGAAGTCGAGGATCAGCGTGTTGTTGAGGTAATGCTGGATGTGTTTTCCCTTGGCGATGATCACCACATCGTTCCAGTCGTCGAGCTTGAAGAGTTTTTCATAACCAGCCTGATCGATCAGGTCGGACTTGATGAGCTTCTTGCCATCCGTTTCCCAAGTCGCTTGCTCGCCGACGAGACAAATCCGTCCGCGACTTCCCCCTTCGTCGTAGATGAAGCCGGCGACGCTGGGCAATTTCGTTTCGTTGCGAAGTTCGTGCTGATAGCCGCGCACGACCCATTGATTACCGACCTTACCTTCGGTGATGTGTTTCGAGCGATATTGAATGCCGGAGTTGTTCGTCGCGTTGCAACGGAACGAAAGCCGCAGCTCAAAATCCTTCGTCGTGCCGTCCTTCCAGATGATGAAGGTATTTCCCTTGGCCGGATTCGCTTCGGTCGTTTCGCCGTGGATGACACCATCCTTGACGCTCCAAAGTCGAGTGTCGCCGTCCCAGCCCGTGAGGTCTTTGCCGTTGAACAGTGGCTTCATTCCGGCCACTTCCGGCGGAGCATCGGCCGCGATTGCACAGACAGGAATCATGAGAGCGGTCAGCAGCACCAAGTTGCGAATCATGTTTTTCTCCGGAGATGTTGGACGGCGGGAGTTGGCACAGCGATCATGTGCGGGGGGCGATCTTAGCCAAATCACCAATCAAAATCGAAACGTAGCCGTTGATGTTATCAGGGAGGGGCAGAATGAATTCGCTCATCCGACGGACATCGAGACGTGGACGATGCCTACCTGCTCGAAGCTCAATTCCTGCGGAAGCACTTCAAAAGTTTGGGACGGTGATTTCGCGGCGAGATTGGCCGAAGTATTCGCGGATGAATTCCATTCGGTCTCCTTCGTGGCGGATCAATCGGACGAGAGCGAGCAATTTCTCTTGATCGCGTCTCAGCTTGAGTGTGAGGCGCTCGTGGTCGAGTAGCTCATCCGGTAACGACGACAGTACTTCAATCTGCAGACGTTCGTCGTCCCAAGTTCCCTCAATCACACCGTAGCGGTCGAGCATTCCGAGCACGGTCTCCAGCCGATGGTCGTGCTTTTGTTTGGCGTGCAGTTGCTCACGCAGCCAGTCGAGACCGAATGCCGTCGCACGTTCGTAATCGTGAGCGACAAGGTCATAGACGCGGTGATAAAAGTCGGAGTCCGGGTTGCTCCATCGAATGAATTCCATCTGCGTCGTGAGGTCTGCTTCGTCGTACAGCAGCAGGCAATCGGAGGGGAGCCCGTCTCGGCCGGCGCGGCCAATCTCTTGATACCACGCCTCCATCGAACCAGGAATCTCGGCGTGCAGCACGAACCGAATGTCTTCCTTGTCGATTCCCATGCCGAACGCGGGCGTCGCGAGCACCAGCGGGCAATGCCCCTGCATGAACTCGTTCTGGATGCGGCGGCGGTCATTCCGTTCAAGGTCTCCGTGATAGCAGACATGTGGGACTCGCCGCTGCCGCAACAGTTCACTGAATCGTTCGAGTGTGCGGATCAGTGTGAAGTAGACGATGCCGCTGCCGGTCGACGTCGCGTACCAATCACGCACCGCGACGATCTGTTCGAGCTTCTCCTCGTCACCCCAAACCACTTGGACGTTGAGCCGCAAGTTGGGACGGTCGATCCCTTCGTGGAAGAGTTCGATCTCATCGGGATGCAGGCCAAGTTGCCGCACGATGTCCGCTTGCACGTCAGGCGTGGCGGTGGCAGTCAATGCGATCGTCGTGGGATTGCCGAGCCGCTTGCGAATCTCGATCAACCGCGAGTAGTCCGGACGAAAATCGTGGCCCCACTCGCTGATGCAATGGGCTTCATCGACCGCCAGCAAACGCACACTGCGGCGATCGATGACGTCGAGAAACTCCCGCTTCCGAAACCGCTCCGGCGTGACGTACAGCAGCCGATACTGGCCAGCGGCAACTTCCGAGTAGCGCCGCTCACGTTCCTCGCGCGAGAGGGACGAGTTGATATACGTTGCTTCGATGCCTCTGGAACGCAGCGCGTCGACTTGATCTTTCATCAGCGCGATCAGTGGCGACAAGACCAACGTCACTGTCGGAGAATCTTCGTTGTCAGGCATCAGCGCGGGAATTTGGTAGCACAGCGATTTGCCGGCTCCGGTCGGCATGATGACCAGGGAATGTCCGCCAGAGAGGACTCGGTCGATAATCGCAGCCTGCGATCCGCGGAAGCCCTCGAAGCCAAAGAGTTGATGCAAAACGTGAATTGGTTTCATCTGCGACGATGTCACAAAATCTCTCCTGCAACGCAAGCGGTCCCGCGAAAACCGCCACGCAGTGATTTCGGCTTCAACAGGAGGATTTCCGAGAAAACATGAATTCCAGAAACGCCAGTAGTATTCGAAGAATTTGGCGGCGACCAACCACGAGTTGGAAACCTGGCGGTTGTAGCCATCACGCATTTCGATAAGCGGATAGAATCCCAGACGACTTCATGCGCGCCCTTCAAAAGCAAAAGGTACCTGCACGCATCGATGGATGAACAGCGACGACGTCGACACCCTGCTAATGCAATTCTCTTCCGAACCGGGAAGGATTCTTGAGACGATGTTCGGCGTTTTACTTTATTGAATACAAATTCAGCGGCCACAGTTATGGCTACTTTCTCGTTCCCCGGCACTCCGCCCGCAATTGAGAATGTCAAGAAATCGCTGTGCCGTGCGCAGACGAATCTGACAAATGTGTGAAGACAACTCTTGTTAAGGTGTCGCCGTTCGAATCAGAGAACAACAAGAGCGAAACCGATTAGTCCAATTTGAAATCTATAAATCTCTGCGGTCAGGCCACATCAACGCAAGGACAGAACAGTGACAGAAGGGTCGTGAGGCCAGATATGCAGATTCGATGTCTGCAATGTCAGATTCCTGTCGACGTTATCAATGCTCAATCAACTCCACCGATCGGAATACGCACGCTCGTGACGTGAAACGTAATCCTGGTGTCCCCATGAAACGAGCTATTTAAGACCGTCAATCCTGATGATCCGGGGTGGAATCGAGGCTGCCAAGATGGTTCGGACTTCGTAATCCTCCTCTGCTTGGCAATCACGGTCGGTGGTAAAGTTGGCCAAATTTCAGTTCGCTCGATTTTGTTGTTGGACGGCAGTTTTGTTCGAGGGGTTTACTGAATTGATTCAGTTGACGACGCAGAAGTCACCGTCGCAGAGAACGACTTAGCGATGCAGCCCCGAAGTTGTCCACCGGATTCCATTGGCTTTAATCGCGCAGTCCTGACTCTTGCATCAGTCGAGCGGTAGCGATGTACGCCTCGCGGACCCAATCTTCGATGCGGTCGGGGTCCGGCGAGTATTCCAGTTCGATCGAAACCGCGCCGTTGATGCCGAGCGATTTGATCTCGCGGAGGTACGGCAGAAAATCGACGACACCTCGGCCGGGGGGCAGGTCGCCATGTCTCTGCCCATCGCAATCTGAAATGTGGACGTGAATCGCCTTGCCCCTCAGCCGCCGTAGTTCTTCCGGTGCGACTTTTGCAAGACACAAGTGGGAGACATCGATGTTGGCTTGGAGGGCAGGGTGGTTCACATCGTCGATGAATTGGACCATGCGATCGACGTTGTTGAGCAGCGACAGGGCGAACGGTTCGAGTTCGAGCGCAATCTGCACACCGAGTTCATCTGCGTGCTCGGCCAGGATTCGGCAGGTGCGGACGCCGGTGGCCCATTGCTCGGCGGGCGGGATGACTTCTTGATTCCAGATGTACTCGCCCAGCACCAGCAGCACATTTTTGGCTTCGAGTTCGTAGGCGAAATCGAGGTACTGCTTCACGCGGTCGATATGAAACCGCTGCACGCTGGGATTGAAGTCGATCAATCCGACGGCGACGCAACAGATCGAAACAATCGGCAGACCGGCTTTGTCCGCTTCGCGGCGGATGAGCTTTCGTTCGCGGACGTCGATGTCGAGCGGATCGGCGAAGATGTCGATCGTGTCGAAGCCAAGTTCCTTCGTCTTGCGAATGCCCCAGACCGTTTCGCGACCGGCTTGAGCCCAGGCGGAATTAATCAGGCCAAGTTTCATGGCGATGCCCTCCAAAATAAGCCAAATCCCGCTCGACTTTACTCCCCTTGCGCGAGCTGAGAAAGCGAAGCGGGAGTGAACCGTTGCGTCGTGGTTGCGGCGGCGGAGTGTCGGGTCTATCGTCCGATCGACAAAGAAATGCAATCAGACGCCAGCGGTTGAAGAAACTGACCGGCGACAAGGATTCGGTGCTCATGGTCGCGCCTCACGCAACGACGCAATGTCTCAGATACGGCGATGGTCAGCAGTTTGAAGTCGAATTGGATTCGAGTCGGCTCGCTGGCCGAAATCACCCGCCAGAGCCCGCCACCAACTTCACCGGCGATCTGCGGAAGCAGTTGGCGGAACCGGTCGACTTTCCACCGCTTGAGTTGGCGGTCGTGCCGGGCGATCGTGTGGTGATCGCTCTGGATCGTCACACTGTCGGAGCGGCCGAGATCATCGCGGCTGTGTGGTCGGTGTTTGAAAAACGATCGATCAGGCCGGCCGACGTGACGATTCTGCAGCCGGCCAGCTGGAAGCTCGGCCAATTGCCGGACCCGCGGGTTGCCTTGCCGAAGTCGGTTCGTGACGCGGTGCGCTGGACGATTCACGACGCGACCGACAAGAAACGAGAGAGCTTTTTGGCGAACTCGGCAAACGGTGAACGAATCTATTTGGATCGCGAAGTTGTCGACGCGGACTTTGTGTTGCCGATCGGCACAGTGTGCTTCGATCCGCTGCTGGGCTTTCGCAGCGCGGGGAGCGCGATCTTTCCGGGCCTGTCGAACATCGACTCGATGGCCAAGGCTCGCGGGCAGGATCACACCGAACTGCGTCCTGAAGATGACCGGCCACTGCGGCAACTCCAAGATGAGGTTGCTTGGTTGTTGGGAGTTCAGTTCGGAATTCATGTTCTGCCGGGAAGCGGCGGACAGCCCGCCGGTGTGATCTGTGGTGCCATGGAGCCGACGACAACGGCGGCGCGAAACTGGCTCAAGCAAAATTGGTTTGTCGAGCAACCACAGCGGAGTGAGATCGTCGTCGCGGCACTCGATGCTGACGCGAGCGGCACGACTTGGGAACAACTTGGTGTGGCGTTGCAAACCACTCGGAACCTGGTGCAGCGCGGCGGCAAGATCGTGTTGTTGACGAATCTTGTGTCCGAGCCGACGGAGGGATTTCGATTTCTTCAACAATGTGAATCGCCGCGTGAGGCACTCAAACCGCTGCGATTGGAGAGTCCGCCCGATCTGATCCCAGCCAGCCGACTCGCATCCGCCGTCGATTGGGCAACGGTGTATCTGATCAGCGGGTTGAAGCCCGATATCGTGGAAAGCCTCTACATGACGCCGCTCGCGCCCACCGAGGCCGCGAGATTGCTGGGCCGCGAGGGCTCATGCGTATTGCTGGAATCGGCTCAGCACACATTTGGCTATGTGCCGTAAACCGTCGATCGCTCCCCCAATCACGGTCATCATTAAAAAGCAGATCGAAGAATGATTCTTCATCGGTTCTGGTTGTGGACTCGTTGAAACTCATGCCGACGTCGATCAGCGTCGACCATCGAGAACAGGAACTTAGTCGGCCCTTGACCGATGAGTACGAAACCGCAATTTCCTTGCCTGGGATGTGTCTGTTGTTCACAACGGTCTGCGGCGGAATGTCTGCGACTGCAAACACGGGAAAGTCACATCGCCCACCGCCATTTCCAGCACCGCGATTGTCATCAGCAGGACTAACTCGGCTGAGCTGACGAAGCCCTGTTCGTCGGCAGTCAACTTTGAAAAAGTCGGCAACAGGTTGTTGTTCCCCTGAAAATCTGAGAGAGCAAACGTCGTTGGAGTTTGCGAGTCCACAGGTCAGGCTCGAACGCGAAGACCAGTCTGGGGAAGTCCAGCGGCGATGGCTGAAGACTAACCGGGAGCAAATCGACCCCAGTGAGAGAGTGACGGATCAAAAAGCAGCCAGCGCGCCGAAGCACTCGACACGTCGCGACGCACGTCCGGTGTGCGGAGCGCGATTACGCTCAAACGCCGAGTAAAACGCGGG
>VGZH01000025.1 GCA_016872645.1 Planctomycetota bacterium
GAGGAGAGGGAGAAGGGAGCAGTTGCCTGAGCCCCCACTGCGCCGCTTCTCGCACGAGTGGTTCGGAATCCTGCGCGGCTCGCTGCAATACCGGCACGGCCTGCGGGTCGCCCGAATTTGCGAGCGCGATCGCCGCGTTGCGCAGCAGTGCCGCCCGGCCGGTACGATGCAGCGGTGTGCCCGCGAATGCGGCTTCGAAACCGCCCTGGTCGAGCGACAGCAGCCAGTTCAAGCCGGTGGGATTCCATTCTTCTCGCGGCGCGAACGCTGGTTCGTGCGACTCGGGGGCTTTGCGGTTCCACGGGCAGACATCCTGACAAATGTCGCAGCCGAAGACCCAGTCTCCCATCTGCGACCGCAGCTCCAGCGCAATTGGCTGATCGCGCTGCTCAATCGTCAGATACGAGATGCACTTCCGCGCGTCGAGTACATATGGCTCGACGAAAGCGTCCGTCGGACAGGCATCGAGGCAGCGCGTGCAGGTACCGCAATGCGAGGTGTGATGCGGCTCATCCGGGGTCAGTTCAACATCCGTCAGCAACGCAGCGAGAAAGAAGAAGCTGCCAATCCGCTTATTGATGAGCATCGTGTTCTTGCCGAACCAGCCGAGGCCAGCGAGTTTCGCGAAGTCCCGTTCCAGCAACGGAGCTGTGTCCACGCAGCCACGAGTCCGGCAGCCCGGATGCTGATCGTGCAGGAAGTCCCCCAGCGACTTCAGTCGCTCGCGCAGCAGTTCGTGATAGTCCCGCGATCCAAGAGCGTAACTGGCGACACGCCCGTCCGGTCCCCTCTCTCTTTGAGAGAGGGCTGGAGTGAGGGACTCATGCCGAGGTTGAGCTTCGCTCGAAAAGAAACCACTCGGCCGAGCAATCGGTTCGGCAACAAAACTTGATCGTGGTGCGGAACCGGCATCCGGGTTCTCTCGCGACGGGGAAGGGCACAACTCGCGGCGCTCGAACGAGTGATAATTCATCGCCAGCATCACGACGCTGCGTACCGGCGGCAGTACTCCGGACGGATGTTCGTAGGCTGCCCGGCGGCGTGGTAAATAGTGCATCTCGCCTGCGAAACCTTGGTCTAGCCAGCGTTTCAGCCAGTCGAACCCGTCAGGCCGGACGGCGGCAGTGATCCCGCACAGGTCGAAACCGAGCTGTTTGGCTCGCTCTTTCAACTCGGATTCCAGCGATGGTGCGGACACGGGATAGCTCGGAGATTTGGACGGTCAGGGAACTCAGTCGTTGCCTGAGTTTTCCGGGCGATGGTAGCATGTCAGCCTTCTGCGACCACCAGTTTTGAACCCACCCAATCTTCCTGCCGCGAATCGCCTCTTCGGGAGTTGTCCATGAAATCCTGTTGGCTCAAGTTGCTCGTGCTGTTGCCGCTGGCCTGGTGGTTGGCCTGCTGCGGGATGAGCGCTGTTTCGCCAACGTTCGATCTCAGCCTGCCGACCGCCAGTGCCGCTGACCAGCCAGTGGCGGATAGCGGCTCGATCGACTTCGAGAAACAGATTAAGCCGATCTTCGCCAAACACTGCGTCGACTGTCACAAAGCGGACAAGAACGAATCTGGCTACCGCCTGGATCTCGGCGGCCTGGCGATCAAAGGTGGCGACCGGGGTGCAGCCATCGTCCCCGGCAAGAGTGACGAGAGTCTGCTGTTTCAGGCTTTGGTCGGCAAAGGGGACGTCACCGCGATGCCGTACGAGAAGTCACGTCTCCCGGCTGCGGATATCGAACTTATCAAAAATTGGATTGACGGTGGAGCGAAGGTGCCGGCATCTGATTCGGCGAGCACTGTTGTCAAAAGTGATCACTGGTCGTTCCAGCCGATTCGACGGCCGTTGATCAAGGGTCAGGGGTCAGGGGTCAGGGGTCAACAGAATCCGATCGACGTTTTTGTTCGCGCGCGGCTCGAACGTGAGAAACTCGCTCCGTCGCCGGAAGCGGATCGTTCGACGCTGATCCGCCGGTTGAATCTCGATCTTCTCGGAGTCTTGCCTTCACCGGACGAAGTGCGTGAGTTCGTGAGCGATCCCGAACCTGACGCCTACGAGCGGCTTGTCGATCGGCTGTTGGCATCGCCGGCTTACGGCGAGCGACATGGACGGCATTGGCTCGACATTGCACGGTACGCGGACTCGAACGGCTTCACGATTGATTCGGCTCGGCAAGTTTGGAAGTACCGCGAGTGGGTCATCAACGCGATTAATGCCGATCGGCCGTTTGATCAATTCACCGTTGAGCAACTTGCCGGCGACCTGCTGCCGAACGCGACGACCGAGCAACTTGTCGCGACCGGATTTCATCGCAACACGCTGGTCAACGAAGAGGGAGGCACCGATCAGGAACAGTTCCGCGTTGAGGCAGTCGTCGATCGGGTCAGCACGACCGGAGCGGCGTGGTTGGGGCTGACGATTGGTTGTGCTCAATGTCACTCGCACAAGTACGACCCGATCTCGCAGCGTGACTTCTACAAAGTCTTCGCCGTCTTCAATCAATGCGACGAGCCCAGCGTGCTGGTCCCGTCTGCCGAGCAACTCGCCGCACAGAAACGGCTCGATGCCGAAGTCGCCGAGGCCGAGAAGCCGCTGAAAGAACTCGATACCGAGTTACTGAAGGGGCTGCCTGAGTGGGAACGGTCCGTTGCCTCGCAGTCGGAAGGAGGCTGGACGATTCTCGATCCAGCCGTCTGGAAGACCGACAAAGGGGCGACGTTGACGAAGATTGAAGATTCCCGATTGCTCGTCGATTTCAGCACACCAGCCAACGATGTCTACACGATTACCTTCGACCCGCCGGACGACATACCGATCACCGCGATCCGCCTCGAAGCGCTGAACCACCCCAGTCTGCCAATGATGGGCCCCGGCCGAGCCGATGGGAACTTTGTGCTCAGCGAATTTGAAGTGTTCGTTTCGCCAGACTCTCAACCCTCAACTCTCAACGCTCAACTCATCACAAAAGCTATCGCCGATCACTCGCAGGAAGGTTATCCGGTCTCCGACACGATCGACGGCAAACCGACGACCGGTTGGGCGATCAACGTGAAGCCGAACTCCGGCGAAATGCTCAACGTTCCGCGCGAAGCGGTCTTCTTTCCCAAAGAGCCGATCGTCGCGAAGCCGGGCACGAAGCTGATCGTGAAGATGCACCAGTTGCATTCGGTGCCGAACTATCTCGTCGGCTGTTTCCGCATCTCGGTCAGCGGAGCATCTGCCGACGTGCTGTCGGTCCCGGCAAGCATCAAGAAGATCGTCGCGACGCCGGCGGACAAACGGTCGAAACAGCAGATTGAACAACTTCAAACCGCGTTCAAGAACACGGACCCGCGCCGCAAGCCGCTGACCGACAAGCTGGACGGTTTGAAGAAGCAACTCGACGCGCTGAACAAGTCGATCCCGACGACGCTCGTTTTCAAGCCGAAGGCTGAGCCGCGTCCGACACACATCATGATCCGCGGCGACTTCCTGCGCAAAGGGGCTGCCGTCGAACCCGGAGTTCCAGATGTGCTGCCGGCGATTCAGGTCTCGAAAGACCTCGATGCCAAGAAACGAGCGACCTCCGCACGACTCGACTTTGCCAAGTGGCTTTGCTCGCCTGACAACCCGCTGACCGCGCGAGTCACCGTCAACCGCGCCTGGCAAGCGTTCTTCGGAACGGGACTCGTCCCGACCGAAAACGACTTCGGCACGCAAGGCGATCCGCCGACGCACCCGGAGTTGCTGGACTGGCTGGCGAGTGAATTGATGGCGGATTGGTCGCTCAAACGCCTTCACCGACAAGTTGTCACCAGTGCGACGTACCGCCAAGCATCGCACGTCCGGCCTGAACTGCGTGAACGTGATCCGGCGAACAAGTTGCTGGCTCGGCAAGCGCGCCTGCGGCTGGAAGCGGAACTCGTTCGAGACGTCTGCTTGTCGGCGAGCGGCTTGCTGACACGGCATCTCGGCGGGCCGGGCGTCAATCCGCCTCAGCCGGAAGGGATCTACATTGTCACGCAGCAGAAGAAGCCGTGGGCCGAGAGCAACGGTCCCGACCGCTTCCGCCGCGGAATGTACACCTACTTTTGGCGGAGCAGTCCGTACCCGATGCTGCCGACGTTCGATGCTCCCGACGCCAACGGCACCTGCACTCGTCGCAACCGCTCGAACACGCCGCTGCAAGCACTGACCCTCGCCAACGATCGTTCCTTCCACGAGTTCGCCGTTGGACTCGCTGATCGAATCATGTCGTTCGGCCCGCTGCCGCCAACTCCGACACCATCGGTCGCCGACAGTGACGACGCACGGCTCTGGCAAGCTGTCGAACTGTGCTACTCGCGCGTGCCGACCGATTTAGAATTGCGAAAGTTGCGAGAATTCTTGAACGCTCAACGCACGGCTTTCGCCACCGATCCGAAAGACAAAGACCCGGCGAAATCCGCCTGGGTGGCTGTCGCCCGCGTGCTGCTGAATTTGGATGAATTCATCACCCGCGAATAATCTCATTGAACGAGACCTGTCTGATGAACCTCGAACAACATCATCTTCGCGAAATCACTCGCCGGCACTTCCTCGCCAACACCGGAGTCGGACTCGGTTCAATTGGATTGGCGTCATTGCTGGCCAAAGACAGTCTGCTCGCGGCACCGGCAACGAGTTCGTCTGGAGACTCGGCTCGTGTGACGAATCCGATGGCTCCGCGCGATGGACATTTTCCGGCGAAAGCCAAACAGGTCATCCACTTGTTCATGGCAGGTGGGCCGAGCCAGCTTGAGCTGTTCACTCCGAAGCCGAAGCTGATCGAAATGAGTGGGCAGGTGATCCCCGAATCGTTCGTGGCCGGCAAGCGATTCGCGTTTCTCAAGAAGGATGCGACGCTGTTGGGGTCGGTGCGAAAGTTCCGGCAGTGGGGCGAGTGCGGAGCGACGATCAGTGAATGCATGCCGCATCTCGGTTCGATCGCGGATGACGTGACGTTCATTCGCAGCATGAAGACCGAAGTCTTCAATCACGGCCCGGCGAAGCTCTACATGAACACCGGCTTTGAACGCTTCAGTGGCCGTCCGGCGATGGGAGCTTGGGTGACGTACGGCATCGGCAGCGAGGCCGGCAGTCTGCCCGGTTTCGTTGTGATGCACAGCGGCCCGCGTGGTCCGCGCGGCGGCACGCCTCTCTGGGCCAGCGGTTTCTTGCCCACGACTTATCAAGGTGTTCCGCTGCTCAACGGAGCCGAGCCGATCTTGAATCTGTCGAACCCGGCGGGAGTCAGCGATGAACGGCAAGGGGATTTTGTTTCGACCGTAAAAGACCTCAATGCCGAACGACTGAAACTGGTCGGCGACCCGGAGATTGCGACCCGCATCGCGGCCTACGAAATGGCGTATCGAATGCAGACGAGCGCTCCCGAACTGATCAACTTCCGGGACGAGACCAAAGAGACGCTCGAAATGTACGGTCTCAAGGATCCCTCGAAGCCGAGCTACGCGCGGAACTGTTTGCTCGCGCGGCGACTGATCGAACGCGGGGTTCGGTTTGTGCAGCTTTACCACACCGACTGGGACCATCACGGCAACCCCGGGACTGATCTCGGCAAGGCGCTCGACGATCGTTGCGCTGAGACTGATCAGGCGTCTGCCGCATTGGTCAAAGACCTCAAGCAGCGCGGACTGCTTAATGACACGCTGGTCCTTTGGGGTGGCGAGTTCGGCCGCACTCCACAAGGGGAGCCGCGCGATAAACTCCCCGGACGCGATCATCACCTCGAAGCCTTCACGATGTGGATGGCGGGTGCCGGCGTGAAACCGGGAATCTCGATCGGCCAGACCGACGAGATCGGCTACTACATCACCGAGGACCAGGTCCACGTTCACGACCTGCAGGCGACAATCCTGCATCTGCTCGGCCTGGACCACAAACGTCTGACGTTCCGCTTCCAAGGCCGCGATTACCGACTGACCGACGTCGGCGGCAATGTCGTGCAGAAGGTGCTGGCGTGATGATCGGGCCGTGGCCCGAGCCCGCATGGTTCGAATGATATTTTCAGAAAATGTGGAGTCCTCTGACCGACGAAGGGTCAGGCTACAGGTTTGCAAAGATCACCGTCCGAGCAGGTGCCGCAACGCGCCCTCCAGCGTCGGGCAACGGAATTGATAGCCGGTGTCTTGCAGCCGATTCGGCACGACGCGCGTGCTGGCCAATAGCAATTCTTCGCCCATCTCTCCCATGAGCAACTTCACCATGAACGCTGGCAGTGGCGCGATCGTGGGACGGCCGAGGACTCGGCCGAGCGTTTTAGTGAAGTCGCGATTTGTCGCCGGCTCAGGCGAGACCGCATTCACCGGGCCGGAGAGATCTTCGTGAGTGATCGCATGATGAATCGCACCGATGACATCGTCGATCGCGATCCAGCTCCAAAACTGGCGGCCGGTGCCGACGACTCCGCCGGCGCACAGCTTGAATGGCAGCAGCATCTTTTCGAGTGCTCCACCGCGCGGAGTCAGCACGACTCCGATTCGCAAGTTGACCACGCGAATGCCGGCCGCGCGAGCCGGTTCCGTGGCTCGTTCCCAATCACGACAGACGTTGCAGAGGAAACTCAGGCCGGGTGGGCTTGTCTCGGTCATCACCGATTCGCCTCGCTCGCCGTAGAAGCCGATGGCCGACGCACCGACCAACACACGCGGCTTGCGAGACAGTTTGGCGAGAGCCTCGCTGAGCACACGCGTCCCTTCAACCCGACTGTCGCGGATGCGGGCTTTCTTCGCGTCGTTCCAGCGGCCGGTCGCGATGTTTTCTCCGGCGAGATGTACGACGGCGTCGAGTCCTTCAAGCTTCGATGCGTCGATTGTGCCGGCTTGTGGATTCCACTCGACTTCGTCGGTGCCAGAAGCGGTACCGCGCACGAGTCGCACGACATGATGTCCGCCGGTTGTCAGAAAAGAGACGACGGCCGAGCCAATCAGACCAGTTGATCCCGTCACGAGAATATTCATAGCTGTCTTTCCATGGAGAATTCACGCTGCGTGATGAGCGACCAAGTCGGCGGTGGTAACTCGATGCCGATAGGCAAACGTCCGGTTCAGCGACTTTCGCATTGATCGACCGAGCAGGAAGCGTTCGAACGCTTCCTGCGGGACATCGTACTGGATGTGATCTTCCAGCCAACTCGCCTCGTCGCTGTTCTCGGTGGTAGTGATACGATGTGTGCGTTCCCGCCTTTCAAAGGGTCCAACGATCTGGTGATCTCGAAAGCCAATCACATCAGCCAATGCGTCATGGTCAGCCACCCAGCGTTGCCGCAAGGGGCCGATCGGGATGACGAATTCCGCCTGCTCGCCTCCCGAGAGCGACCGCGCCACCCGGCGAAGCTCGACCTGTTCCCACGGCGGCAACAGCCGCTCAAAGGCTCCCGGCCGAGCTTGCCAGGCGAACAATTCGTCCGCCGCTGCGGGCATCAAACTGCGTTGGGCAATCTCCGTCATGGACTCCCTAACCGCAAGATCCTTCATGAATTCACCGAGTCAGGCGGGTCGTATCGGCAGTTTGGCGGAACTCGACCGGCACAGTCGGTTCTTCCCGCAGGTCTCGGCTTGCCGGTGCCGATTTCTACCGATAGCATCGGTCCCCCTTGATGTTTCCGGGCGTATGTTTCCGGGACCACGGAGCCTGAATCATGCTGCGAGTTCTCAGCCATTCCCGACGATTGTGTACCGGCCTGACGCGGCGAGACCTGTTGCAAGCGGGGGGGTTGGGTGTTGCGGGTCTGAGTCTCGACGCGCTCCTTTCGAACGAGGCGGCTCAGGCGGCCAACGGCCTGCGAGTGCAAGGCGAACTCAGCAACTCGTTCGGCAAAGCGAAACGCTGCATTGTTCTGTTCTTGTACGGTTCCCCGAGTCAGCTCGAAACGTTCGACATGAAGCCGAACGCTCCGGTCGAGATTCGCGGCACGATGCAGCCGATCCCGTCGTCGCTCCCCGGCTGCGACGTTTGCGAGTATCTGCCACACATGGCCAAGATCATGGATCGGACGACCGTCGTCCGGTCGCTGACGCATCCGCATCCGATCCACGGCGTCGCGTATGCCATGACCGGAGCAGGAGCACTCGACGTCAACGCGGAGCTCGAACCGAACGACCCGCGACATCATCCGTACTTTGGTTCGGTGGTCGAGTACTTCGATCGTCAGCGTCGCGGCGGCAAGCTCGGAGACTTTGTGCAAAACGCCGCGTTGCCCTTCCCGTTCAGCAGTCAGCGAGTCGATCAACCGTTCCGAGCCGGCCCGTACGGCGCATTTCTCGGAGCCGCATACAACCCGACTTGGACTGAATTCATCGGTCAGGGAACCAAGACAATCACGAAGGCTCGGCCCGGTTTCTCGTGGACGGGGCTCGAACCGTATCTCGGCTGCACGCCGGATTCGTATTTCCGTATGGCCGCGACGGATGCCCCGAAAGACATGACCGTTGATCGGCTGAGCCGCCGCAAATCACTGTTGCAACAGTTCGAGGATCAGCGCCGCGATCTCGACCGCACGCTGGCTGGCACGTCGCATAGCAAGATGCAGGAGATGGCGTTCAACCTCATCAGCTCGACGAAGGTCGCTGACGCGCTCGACGTGCGGAAGGAATCTCCGGCGACTCGTGAGTTGTACGGCCACACGCTCTTTGGTCAGTCGTGCCTCGCTGCGCGACGGATGCTCGAAGCTGGCACGCGACTGGTCTCAGTCTTCTGGGATGAGTTCGGACTCGCCGGCGATGCGTGGGACACACACTACGAACACTTCCCGCGCATGATCGACCAACTGCTCCCCGGTTTGGACCGAGCGTATGCCGGATTGATTCTCGATCTGGAGCAGCGCGGAATGCTCGACGACACGCTGGTCGTTTGCATCAGCGAGCATGGCCGCACGCCGAAGATCAACAAGGCTCAAGACGGTGGCCGAGATCACTGGTCGCAGGCGTACTGTGCTCAGTTCGCCGGCGGAGGCATCGCGAGGGGCCGAGTGCTTGGAGCGACGGACGCGCACGCCGCCGAAGTCACCGACCATCCGCTCTCACCGAAGGATATGCTGGCGACGATGTACCACCTGCTGGGGATCGACCCGCACGCCACGCTGCCCGACAAAGTCGGCCGTCCGCAACCGATGCTCCCCGAAGGAAGCCACGTTGTCACCGAAATGCTGGCATAGTTGCAGTTCGTAGGCTGGGTACTCCTGCCCGTCCCTGATCGAGCAAGGATACTCGACCTACTTTTCTTGCTTCGGCGGAGGCACCGGCATTCGCACCACAAGGTCATCGCCTTGCGGTTGGTCGTCAAAGCTGCGGCCTTCTTCATCCTTCCCGTTCTGGCCGACGCTGTAAAAGCGGTAGCCGTCGGCTATCCGTTCGTACTTCAATGGTTGGCCGTTGAAGAGGTCATTCGGAACCTTCGCGATGTATTTGGGCGCGAGTTCTTCCAGCGATTCGGGGTACGAGTCATGCTCGTTGCGCCACGCCGCCAGCGTGAAGGCCAAATCGAGGCATTGCATTCGCATTATGACTCGGCCTTCGGTGGAAAGGACGTTCGTCACCGCCGGCAGCAGCAGAGAGATCAGCACGTCGGACATCGTTTGCGTGATCGCCGGCTTGCCTCCCAGCAGAGCCAACAGAGTTCCAGGCCCGCGGTTCTTTGCGACGATCTGCTTCAAATCCTGTTCGAACTTTTTGATTGCCGCGCTGCGTTCGAGGTAATCCGGCTTGCGGCTGACTTCGGCGATGCGGTCGTACCACTTGTTGGCGGATTTAAGCAGTTGATCCCAATCGACCATTTGAAAGATCGCTCCCTCGGCCAGCTTTTCGATGAGCGAATTGTTGTCGCCGCCGTCCGCGATTTCTTTGAGTCCCATCTGTCCACGAGCCATGCGGTGTGCGACATCGAGGAACATCGACCGCTCGCCCGCGTCGAGCCGATCAGCAACGAGCGCTCGCGGCGGCAGGCGGTCGAGTTGCTTGCGATACATCGCGAGCAACTTCGCCGACGGTTTTGTCTCCGACAGCAATCGCAGCTCGCCGTTGATCGACATCGATTCGATCGCCACGCCAACGAGGTACTCAATGAGCGTCGGCCCTTGTCCGACCAATCGGCCGAGCCGGTGGATTGTCATCAGGTCTCGCCAGGCATCGACTTGGCTTCCCTCAGCGAGTTCCCACATCGCTCGCGCTGACAACGCACGAGCAAAATCGCGCGACTTCTGCACACCCGGAAGCAAAACCTCAATCAACGCGGCATCGGGTTCCGCGTCAGTTCCCACCAAGGGGGAGAAATACTTTGACCGTAAACTTGCCTGCTCAACCGTCCGCAACGGAGCTTCATTCGCGGCGAGCCACGCGGCAATCACGGGAAACTCTTCCTTCTTCCACGGCCGGTCACCAGCTCTGCCCTGCATGTCGTACGCCGCTTGGGGTTCCACCTTCAATTCTGGTTGCTCGCGAACCCATTTGCCAAGTTCTTGGTAGTACGGACCCTCGTCCGGCAGCGGCTCGATGCCCAATCGACGGAAGAAGGCTGCCGGTTGCCCCTTCCCACCTTCGGGCCGTGGCCCCATCGCTTGGTACAGCAACACGCAGGCGTTGTTCTCCGGTGTCACGTCCTTGCTGAAGATTCGGTTGACCGCCTCCAAATAATCGACGGTACCGTCGGCTCGCAGAGGCTCGGTCGCCCAAGTCGTTTCCTTCGAGATCGTGATCTTTGGAGGAGGCACGACCGCCTTCGGTTTCGCGTCGTCCTTCTTGTCTTGGGCTGAGCACCAGCCAAAGAGCATCAGACTGCTGATCGTCAGCAGACTCAAACAGCGTTGCCGAGACATGGTGGAAGTCCTCAAGAGCTCATTCAATCGAGCCCGCGACGCACGGTCTGATCGAGAGTCGTTGTCCGTTCATGATCGGTGTCGCCGTCAAATTTATCTGCCAAGTTGAAGGAATCGCCGCTCAGGCTGAAGGTTTACGTTGCAGCATGTTCGCTCGCAACTTCCAGAGGACAATACCAAGCGCAAGCGGAACCGCGATGACCAGCACGAGCGTGCCTTTCGCGCCCGGCCAATACTCGATCACGTCAATCGTATGGATGACCGGCGGCCGCTCTTTCGCGGATTGGTCGGGCGACGGGCGGAAATACACTTCGTCAGTGCCAGGGCGTGGGAATGAGCGATCCTCGAACTCGGTGAGATAGTTTGCGTCGGCGAGTGTGCTCGCGAAATCAGTTCCCTCGGAATTCACTTCGCCGACAAATGCCTTGACGGAATCACCAATGTTCTTCGCCCACGCCGTCGATGCAGGCCACGATCCAGACTCGCCGAGCGTTCCTTGGTAGCGCTGGTCAGCCAGCATAAAGACTCGCAACGTTCGCCCACCTTGCTGGGCTGGCTGTCGCGAGTCGGCCGGTTCCCGATACGGATAGATCGGCATCTCCGTCTGAAACGAGATGCGCACCGATTTGGCCTCAAAGGTCGGCTGCTGTCCTTTGGCAAGCTTAAACGCCGTGATGATCCATTGATGCTCGACGTACCACTGCAGCCATTCGGTGAGCTCGGGCCGAGATTCATAGCCGTGCTTGCCGAGCCATTCCGCCAGCGCGGCTGCATCGTCGGCCCGCAGCACCGTGGCATCGAACCCTGCGACTTGCTTCCGGTCGAGAACTTCAACCGCGTTCGGTGTCGCTTTTGTCGTGGGAGCTATCGCCGACCGAAGGATCGACTCGAATCCCCAAACGGTTTTCGTGACGGTTTGATATTCTTGCCGCGCGGCCGTCATTCTCCCGAGAGATTCGAACACCCAATCCTGCGCTTCTCCCAAGTCCGGCTTGGTGGGTGTCGGCACCAGAAAACCAAAGTCTTCGGCATCGGTCTCAAAGCGAGCGCGGCGAATGAAGTGCTCGGTCTTGGACTTCGCATGCCAGATGATGAGCGCAGCCTCATCGCGAATATCGACATGCTGGCCCCGATGTGGTGCCACAGCACACCCCAGCAATCGAGTGTGTCCCTCCAACATCGCGAGAAATGTGCCGACGACCAGAAGACTGCTGAGTAATACGCGTGACTTGTGCATATAGACTTTTCTTTTTTGGACGAAACCGCTCGATGCTGTCGGTTCAGAATGCAGAGTCATTGGCAGCGGCCGATATTCCCCCTCGGCTGCAGCTCTAAGCCAAAACGTCAGTCACAACACGCCCGGCCACGTCCGTCAGCCGGTAATCGCGGCCGGCGTAGCGATAGGTCAGCTGCGTGTGATCGAGCCCCAGCACATGCAGGATCGTGGCGTGGAAGTCATTGACGTGGACGCCATTTTCGGCGACTCGGATGCCGTGCTCGTCGGTCGAACCGTAAACCGTGCCGCCCTTCGCCCCACCGCCGGCCAGCCACGACGAGAACGCCCACGAGTGATGCTCGCGCCCCTTGGCGTCGGCGAGGTTGTTGAACGGCGTCCGGCCGAACTCGGTTGTCCAGACGATCAGCGTGTCGTCAAGCAGCCCGCGTCGTTTGAGATCTTTGATCAATCCCGCGAGCGGCTGATCGACGTTTTTCGCCAGACGGACGTGATCCATCATGTCGCCGTGCGAATCCCAATTGCCCGATGAGCCGGTGTCGATCAACTCAACGAAGCGGACTCCGCGTTCGATCAAACGTCGCGCGGCGAGACACTGCCACGCGAAGCCCTGCGTGCTGCCGCGAGGCAGGCCGTACAGAGCGTGCGTCTCGTCGGTCTCCTGCGACAAGTCGAACGCCTCGGGCGCAGCGATCTGCATTCCGAACGCCGTCTCGAATGATCGAATCCGAGCGGCTAGCGCGGGATCGTTGCCACGGTCGGTGAGATGCCGCCGATTCATTGCCGCCAGCGCGGCGAGTTCTTTTTGCTGCCGAGGCGAAGAGACGCGCGGCTTGATGTTTCGCATCGGTTCGGCACCGGGGACGACCAGCGTTCCTTGATGGCTCCCTGGCAGAAAGTCGCTCGCCCAGACTTGCCCGCCGGCATACGGCGAGAATGGAGCGATCACCACGAACGAAGGCAGATTGTTGTTTGGACTGCCGAGTCCGTAACTGACCCACGACCCAATGCTCGGCCGAGCTTGATTGAACGAGCCGGTGTGCATCCCCAGCGTCGCGTTGTAGTGATTCGAGTGATCGCAGTGCATCGACCGAATCAACGCGATGTCATCAGCACACTCCGCGACGTGCGGGAACAGCGTGCTGACTTCGGTGCCGCTTTCGCCGTGCGGCCGAAACTCCCACTGCGGCCGCTTCAGGAACAGCTTTTCGTAGCCCGGCCGATTGCGCGTCTCCGGATGATCGAGCACCACCTGCTTGCCAACATCCCGATGCAGCGCCAGCTTCGGATCAAACGTATCTACGTGCGACACGCCGCCGCTCATGAAGCAGAAGATGACGTTTTTCGCGCTTGGCAGATGATGCGACCGCCTCGCGGCCAACGGGTCCGCCGAATCCTCTGCCAGCAACTGCGACACGATCCCCGGCCAGAGCAGCGAACCGGCCACAGCCGACTGAAGCACGCCTCGACGTGATGGATTGATGTGGGATCGGCGCATGGTGGATGTCTCAATCGACGTACAAGAATTCGTTGCTGCTCAACAGGACACGGAGCCACGCGGCCCAGGCTTGGACCGGACGATCGGCTTCAGCGACGTCGGGCAAGTCGCGCTGGTAGTCGGAAAAAAACTGCTTCGCGACGTCACGCTCATCCGGAGTGATCGCTCGGCTGAAGAGCAACGCAAAGACCCGCTCGAATCGTTGCTCTTCGGAAAGTGCTTGCAGCCGGCGAGCAAAGCTCTCGGACTTCGCGTGGACGAACGGGTCGTTGAGGAAGAACAACGCCTGCGTCGGAACGGTCGTCGTGAAGCGATCGGGTGTACTCGTCGCCGTGTCGGGTCCGTCAAACAAAGCGAACAGCGGATGCCGCTTGATCCGTTGCAGCATCAGGTACACGGTACGGCGGTCGTGCTCGTACACAGCCGCGAACGGATTGTGCTGCGTGAAGCCCCAGGTCTTCGCGTCGGGAAATGGATGCGGCCCGCCGGGCGAACGGTCGAGGTCGCCACTGACCGCGAGGATCGCGTCGCGCAGCTCTTCGGCTGTGAGACGACGGCGGAATTGTGGCAAAGAGACAGGGGGACCGGGAGACAGCGGAATTGAATCCGTCTGCGTGTCTCCATGTCGACTTGTCCCCAAGTTCGCATACGCTTCACTCGTCACCATCAACCGGTGCATGGCCTTCATCGACCAGCCGCTCTGCATGAATCGCACGGCGAGCCAATCGAGCAGTTCCGGGTGCGTCGGCGGTTCGCCGCGCGTGCCGAAGTCGTTGGAGGTCTTCACGAGACCGACTCCGAAGTGATGTTTCCACATCCGATTGACCATGACGCGCGCGGTCAGCGGGTTGTCGCGCGACGTCAGCCACTCGGCGAGTTGCATTCGCCCGCTGCCGGAATTTGGCGGCACGACTTGCCCGCCCAGCACGCTTAAAAACCGGCGCGGTGCGGCATCGCCGAGCGACTTCGGATCGCCGCGCAGATGAATTGTCGTGTCGTGCGGCTGCCCCTCGGCGACGGCGTAAGCGACCTCGACCTTCGGCGCAATTGCGAGCAGCTCGGTGCGCTGCCGGCTAAGTTCGGCGAGCTTCGGAGCAGCTTCGATCGGCTTTGCGAGCAACTCGGCAACGTTGCCGCTGATCAGATCGAACCGCCAGCCAACTCCGTCACCACCCCCTTTGTGAGCGTCCGCCACTCGGCCGCTGACACGCACGATGCCGTCGATCGGGCTGAGCCAACCCAGAGCGACCGGTCCGTTCGACGCGGGGTGCAGATAGAACGTCTTCGGTGCGAGCGTGGACCAAACCTTGATTGGCTCGTTCGTCGAGTTCACCCAAGCCGACGCCCACGTCGTCCCCGCGTCTGCTGAACGCCAGAAGTGCATCCCGGTGTTGTTCTCGTAGTCCCGAATCGGCTCGAGCAGCAACGCCGGACCATCGCGTGCATCGAAAAGAGACCACGTCGCGCGGTTGCCGTACTTATCGGAGTGAGGATTCCCGGCGAGGAAATCGTCCACGAGATCGCGAGTGACATTCCAGCGTTGCCCCGTGCCGCCGACGTCGGAGATCTCAAGGTCGATCAACGTGCTGTCCGCACCGTTGTTGGCTCGCGGCAGGATCGTCAGTTGCAGCATCTCGCCACGTTTGATCTCGATGTGGTTCAACCTCTCGCCGACCATGTCTTGGCCGTCGCCGTCGTCGAATTCGCCTTGAGCCAGCGCGCGTGCATTCTTGGCGAAGGTCTGCTTCAACTGCTGCTGATTCGCTGCGACGGCGTCGTTGAGCAATTTCAATTCAGCGTCGAGCTTCGCCAGCCGCTCCTGATGCGGCTTGATCGAGCGTTCGATCTCGGCGGGAGACATCAGCGGAACCATGTCGCGCGGAGCTTTGACCTTCTCGCAGCCGGGGAAAGGATACCGCGTGCTCTCGAAGATGCCGTACAGCCCGTAGTAATCCTGTACCGAGATCGGATCGTACTTGTGATCGTGACACCTCGCACAACCGATGCTCAGACCAAGCACGCTCTTGCCCAACACATCAACCGTGTCGTCGATCGTGAGAAAATGATCGGCATCGATATTAAATCCAAATCTCCGCGAGATGCTCAGATAGCCAGTGGCAGTGACCAGTTCGGCGTAACGCTCGGGAGTTGTGTCGTTTTGCGGCAGAAGATCTCCCGCGATCTGTTCGCGAAGGAACTCGTCGTACGGCTTGTCTAGGTTGAAGGCATTGATGACGTAGTTGCGATATCGCCAAGCGTGCGGAGCTGGGAAGTCGGCGGTTTCACCAGCGGTGTCGGCGTAGCGTACGACGTCGAGCCAATGTCGCGCCCACTTCTCACCGTATTGCGGCGACGCGAGCAACCGCTCGACGACACGCTCGAATGCGGCGGGCGATTCATCGGCGAGGAACTCGGCCACGTCGTCGGGTGACGGAGGCAGGCCGAGCAGGTCGAAGGTGACTCGACGAATCAGCGTTCGCTTGTCGGCGCGTTCGCCTGAATTCAAAAAGCGATCAATCGGATTCGCGGCAGCCACCGATTTCCGAGGAGGCATGACCTCCTTCGGAAGAATAAACGCCCAGTGCTGCTCGGATCGGAATGCGGCGACTTTCGCGGGCCACTTCGCGCCTGTTTTGATCCACGTCTCAAAGTCAGCGATAACCGATGGTGGTAACGGCTTGTCGGGAGGCATCGCCGACACCCCCTCTTCGCGACGAATGGCTTTGAGCAGCAGGCTCTCATTTGGCTGACTGGGAACGAGAGCGGGGCCGCTTTCGCCTCCTTTGGACAAGGCTTCAACGGAATCGACGCGAAGCTGTCCGCTCGTCTTTTGACCTCCGTGACAACGGAAGCAGGTTTCGGCGAGCACCGGGCGAATCTTTTTCTCAAAAAAGGCTTCGGCCGTATCATCCGCACGGAGCAAGCTCAGGCCAACCGACACGTAGCACAAGCAAATTCCAGCAACCCAACAGCGGCGGACGAAACCGGTCATGAAATCCTCTGGAGTGTGCCCGTGATGGCCGAGAGTGTAAAACGAGCGACCGACAACCAGCCAGCCCTTGCCGGATCCATGACCCATGACCCATGACCAACAACGAAATCGCCTGGGGATTTACGGCGGCTCATTCGACCCCGTGCATTTCGGACACCTGTTGCTGGCCGAGACTTGCCGCGAAGCGTGCGAACTGAATCGTGTATTGTTCCTGCCGTGTGGACAGTCGCCTCATAAACCGCATGGAGCGATCGCGACCGGCCAGCAGCGCGCGGAGATGTTGGAATTTGCCATCGCCGGCGATCCGCGATTCGGAGTCTGCCGCATCGAACTTGAACGAGGCGGCCCGTCGTACACGGTCGAGACGTTGCGGCAACTGCGCGAAGAGCAGCCTGATAGCGAACTCTTTTTCCTGATGGGTGCCGACTCCCTGGTCGACTTGCCTTTGTGGCGCGAGCCGCAAGCGATTCTGCAATTAGCGACGATCGTGGCTGTGAATCGCGGATATCGGCCGCCACCGGATTGGTCGTCGTTGGAAAGTCGATTGGGGCCAAGTGTCCGCGATCGCGTGCGGTTGATCACGATGCCGGCCGTCGATCTCTCGGCCACGGAGATTCGCGAGCGCGCACGCGCGGAACGCAGCTTGCGGTTTCAGGTGCCTCGCGCGGTCGAGGAGTACATTCGGCAAAACGGCCTGTACAGGAATGGCGAGTGACCATGCAGCTTGGCCGCATTCGCATCGCTCATCCGTTCGCATTGGCTCCGATGGAGGAGCACACGAACCCGCCGTTTCGGTTGTTGGCGAGGCAGCTCGGAGCAGGCTTGCTCTGCACTGAGCGGATCGACTCGTCGGACGTCGCGAAGCGGGATCGTCGAGCGTTGAAGTTGCTGGACGTGTCACCCGGTGAGTCCCCGTGTGCCGGGCAGATCAGCGGAGTCGATCCCGCCGAAATGGCTGAAGCGGCTCGCGTTGTCGAAGAACGCGGCTTTGCGATCGTCGATCTGAACTTCGAGTGTCCGATCCGGCGGCTGATCCAGCGAGGTGAAGGAGGCGCGTTGCTGAGCGATCCCGCCGCGATTGGCCGAATCGTCGCGGCGGTCGTCCGTTGTGTCTCGATTCCCGTCACGCTCAAAATTCGGACAGGGCCGGATGAGTCGCACGAAACCTGCGCGGACGTTGCTCGCGCGGCGGAACAAGCTGGTGCGGCCGCCGTCGATCTGCACGCTCGCAGCGTGCGGCAAGCGTACGTCGGCGAGGCTGATTGGCCGGCGGTCGCGCGGTTGAAACTGGCGGTGTCGATTCCGGTGCTCGGCAGTGGCAGCGTGAGGTCGCCGAACGACGCTGTCCGGTTTTTAAGAGAGACCGGTGCCGATGGTGTCGCCATCGGCCGCGGGTGTCTCGGCAATCCGTGGATCTTCAAGCAGTCGCGTGAGCTGTTTCAAACGGGAGTCGCCAGTCGCGATCCGTCACCGACCGAACGGGGCCGTGCCTTGCTGCAACTGATCGAAGGGGAGTTCCGCTATTACGGGCCGACCGTCGCCATGCGGCGGCTGGCACGAACGAGTTGTTACTTTGCGAAGTTTGTCCCCGATTTTGATTCGTTCAAGCACTCGATCCACTCGATTCGCGACTTGGCCGTATTTCGGCGCTTGGTCGCGACCCACTTTCGATGACCGGCGCAGGGTCGTGTCTCCGGTTTCCTGCGCTGGTTCTGTTGCGTTAGATTGGTATTCGTGAAACTGGTTTTATTCGAGTGCTTTGCTTGAGGACTCCAAGATGCCCCGCTTTGCCTGGTTCGTTGCCACGATTCTGGTTTGTTCGGCTGTCACGCTGATTCCGGCGGCCGATCAGCCTAAAGAACCGGTCGATCCGGCACATGCAAAACAGCGTGCTGCGGGTCTCGAACTTTTCAAGAAAGAGGTTCGGCAAATCCTCGTCGGTCGCTGCGTAAAGTGTCACGGCGGAGAGAAGACTGAGGGAAAGTTCGACCTCGCGACTCGCGAAGGGTTGCTGAAGGGTGGCGAGACGGGGATGGTCGTCGAGGCGGGCAAGTCGAAGACAAGTCTGCTGATGAAACTCATCAAGCAGGAAGAAGAGCCGCACATGCCGGCGGACGGCGCGAAGCTCTCGGAACTGCACATCGCGGCGATCGCGAAGTGGATTGATTTGGGTGCGCCGTACGACAAGTCACTGAAAGAAGAGGCTAAAGACCCGAAGGCCTGGATTCATCGGGAAGTGCCGCCGGAAGCTCGTGAGTTCTGGTCGTTTCAACCGCTGAAGGTCGTCGCGCCTCCGGTAGTCAGTGGCGAGGCCGCGAAATGGGTTCGTACACCGATCGACAACTTTATTGTGGCGAAGCTGAGCGAGAAGGGCTTGTCGCCGAATCCGCTCGTCGATCGACGAGCACTGATTCGCCGAGCGTACTTCGATCTGATTGGCCTGCCGCCGGAGCCGGCCGAGATCGAGTCGTTCGTCAACGATCCCGATCCGGGGGCATTCGAAAAGGTGCTCGACAAGCTGCTCGATTCGCCGCAGTACGGCGAGCGTTGGGGGCGGTACTGGCTGGATGTTGCTCGGTTCGCCGAGAGTCACGGTTTCGAGCAGGACTACGACCGGCCGTTCGCGTATTGGTATCGGGACTTCGTCATCAAAGCGCTCAATACCGACATGCCGTTCGACCAGTTCGTGAAGTGGCAACTTGCCGGCGATGAGTTCGAGCCGGGCAATCCGCTGGCGATGATGGCGACGGGGTTCCTCGGCGCAGGGGTGTTCCCGACGCAGATTACCGCGAACGAAGTCGAGCGAACTCGCTACGACGCACTCGACGACATGACGGCGACGACGGGCAGCGCGTTTCTCGGCCTGACGGTCGGATGTGCTCGCTGCCACGATCACAAATTCGATCCGATCCCGACGGCCGATTACTACCGGATGCTGTCATCATTCACGACGACGGTTCGCAGCGAGATCGACCTCGATCTCGAACCGGCGAAGTACAAAAAGGAAAAGTCGGCGTTCGATGCCGAGCACGCTCCGCTCGTCACCGCACTGAATGAGTTTGAAAAAACGAAACTGCCGTCGCGATTCGCCGAGTGGGAAAAGGCAAACGGGGCCGAGGTGCTCAAGTCTGGTGAGTCAGGGCAGTGGATGATCCTCGACATCGCCGAGATGAAATCGTCCGGAGGTGCAACGCTCACGAAACAGGACGACGGGTCGATTCTCGCAACTGGCAAGAACCCGGACTTCGACACGTACACGCTGGTTGCAACCACCGACTTGATCGGGCTGACCGCGCTGCGACTGGAAGCGATGTCGCATCCGAGCATGGTCAAGAACGGGCCGGGACGCGCAGACAATGCCAACTTTGATTTGACCGACGTGAAGGTGAAAGTTGCGAAGCTTGAGGCTCCAAGTCCGAAACCCGAAGGGGGCTCTGCGATGAACTCCCCTGTCAAACTTCTCAATCCGATTTCAACGTTCGATCAGAATGCGAGTCTGTCGGTAAAGCTGACGATTGACGGTGATCCGAAAACCGGCTGGGCCGTTGATCCGCAGTTCGGTAAGGATCATGCGGCTCGGTTTGAGTTCGAGGAGCCGATCGGTTTCGAAGGGGGTTCAAAGATCACGGTCACGCTGGCGTTCAACGGGAACAACAAGCACAACCTCGGCCGCGTTCGACTGAGCGTCGCGACGGCAAAAGAACCAGTGCCCCTCGATGCCGCTGCAACCATCGGCGACATCATTGCCGCGCTCAAGAAGCCCGCCGAACAACGTTCGCCGCGCGAGGTCGAAAAACTGCTGACGTGGTATCGCGGACGCGACGACGAATGGAAGAAACTCAACGTGGTCGTCCAAGAGCATGTCGTGAAGGAACCAAAACCGAAGCTCGCGAAAGTCATGGTTTGCAGCGAAGGTGTCAAGCCGATCCGGCACCACACGCAAGGAGCCGACTTCTTCGAGCAGTCACACTTTCTGCATCGCGGAGACACGAACCAAAAGGTCGATGTGGCCTCGCAAGGCTTCTTGCAGGTGCTGATGTCGTCACCTGATCGGGAGAAGAAATGGATTGAAGCTGCGCCGGCGGGAGCCACGACATCGTTCCGTCGCAGGTCGCTGGCGAATTGGATCACTGATACGCAGCAAGGTCCCGGTCAACTGCTCGCGCGAGTCATCGCGAATCGCATTTGGCAGCATCATTTTCACATCGGGATCGTCGGCACACCGAACGATTTTGGAGCGATGGGGCAACGACCGACGCATCCGCAGTTGCTCGATTGGCTGGCGGCGACTTTGATGGCCAAGGCAGAGGTCAGGGGTCAGGGGTCAGGGGTCAGTGAGCTTGGGCCAAACAACGGCGCTGGCTGGCGTCTCAAGCCGATGCACAGGTTGATCATGCTCAGCGCAGTATACCAGCAAGGTTCGGTATTCGATGCGGCGAAGTCGAAGCTCGATCCGCAGAATCAATTTCATTGGCGACGCTCGCCCCGTCGACTGGAGGCGGAGGTCATCCGTGATTCGATGCTCGCAGTCAGTGGCGAGTTGGATCGCACACAATTTGGCCCTGGAACGCTCGATGATGGGCACAAGCGGCGGAGCATCTATTTTATGGTCAAGCGGAGCCGGCTGGTGCCGATGATGCAGCTCTTCGATTCTCCAGAGCCACTGGTCAGCGTCGGCGAGCGCCCCAGCACGACGATCGCTCCGCAAGCGCTGCACTTCTTGAATAACCCGCATGTGCGAGCTTGGGCGACCTCGTTCGGTCAGCGCATGGCGGTGATCGGCGAGAAGTCGGTCCCCGATGCGATCCGGCAGGGCTACCTGGCCACGACGGGCCGCCAGCCGTCCGATGCCGAGTTAGACGAAACGAAGGCGTTTCTGGAGGCACAGACGGAAAGTTATCAAGCTGCCGGTCAGGCAAAACCGCGTGAGTTGGCCTTTGCCGACTTCGCACAGGTGCTGATGAGCTTGAACGAATGCGTGTATGTGGAGTGATCTGGAGCTGGTCACGGGAACTACGATAGAGGCTCGAACCGTGACTTCGACGGATGACTAAAAGTTGCAGAGGAAGATCCCTCGCAGAGGGATGGCGCGCAGTTCGAGCGAAGACAGAATCGCTCTTGAGGAATAAATGGCATGGCGGAATTGAACCGAGGCATCACGGAATTGATCGTGCAAGGCCCGGCCGGCCAGATACTTCGACAGCGATTGGTCGAAGGGCAAGTGGTGCGGTTGGGACGTGCTCCGGCCAGTGGCTGGGCAGTTGAGTGGGACCGTTTAATCTCGCGCGAGCACGCCGATCTGTGCTTGCAGGACGGACAACTCTTAGTCACCTGTTTGCCGACCGCCGCGAACCCAATCAAGTTGCGAGGGGAGCTTCTACGCGAAGTCTTGGTGGATGGTTTAGAAGTTTTTGAGATCGGCCAATCAAAATTTTACATCTCGGTCGAATACATGCCGAAGGCGAATGTCGTCACTCAAACCATGCAGGGGGATCACGAGCCGGTCATTCGAATGCCGCAGCCGACCCCACGCGGGGAATTCCAGGCGGATCCCGAACCACCCCTGTCCAAATTCGACACGCAGGATACAGAAGACGTTGTCGAAGAGCATTCCTATCACGACAACGATCTCAGTCAGGTTTCGTTTGGCGACACGGGACGGCAAATGGAAGTCCTGTCGACCTTGCCGAAATTGATCTCCGAATCGAAGTCCCATATCGATTTAGCGCACATGCTGTGCGGGATGTTGTTGGAAGCGATTCCACCGGCAGTCGCTGTTGCCGTCGCGATTTTCGAGGAATCTGACGTCCTCGAAATGCGGCGTCATGACGATCCCAATGCGGAAATCCCCAATCCGAAGGTGATGCGAGTTCAGACTCGCGACAAATTCGAAGCTCGCTTCATGCCCAGCCGAAGGTTGCTGCGCAAGTCGCTGCGTCGTGGTGAAAGCGTGATGCACATCGTCGGCGAGGCGGGTGGCAGTCAGTTCACGATGAGCAGTGCGCTGGGCTGGGCGTTTTGTTCGCCGATCACCGCCGAGTCCTGTGTCGGCTGGTGCTTGTACGTGTCGGGGATGGGGGGCCGCGATGGCAATGACTTTGTCACCAAAGACTCACTCAAAGGGGATTTGCGATTCACGCAACTGGTCGCGCAGCTGATTGGCTCAATCCACACGGTCCGCACGCTGCAGGAACAGACAACGCAGTTGTCTGCGTTCTTTTCGCCGAAAGTGATCGCGAATCTCACCAAGAAGGGTGGTGCTACCGACATCCTGGTCCCGTCCGAACGAGAGATCACCGTGCTGTTCTGTGACGTGCGCGGGTTCTCGCGAAAGTCCGAGGAGTTGAAGGACGACTTGCACAAGCTACTCGAATGCGTGAAGGCCGCGCTGTCGGCGATGACGGGTGGCATTCTGGCGTTCGACGGTTCGATCGCCGATTTCCAAGGAGACGCCGCGCTCGGTTTCTGGGGCTGGCCGGCCGCATTGCTCGATGGCCCGATGTCCGCCTGCCATGCGGCGCTGGCGATCATGGACGTCTTCAACCTGCCCCCCGAGGAGCGTGGGTTGCTCGAGGGATTCTCGTGCGGCGTGGGGATCGCTCACGGCCGAGCCATTGCCGGGCAGATTGGCACTTCGCAGCAAGCCAAGATTGGCGTGTTTGGGCCGGTGGTGAATCAAGGCTCGCGCATCGAAGGAATGACGCGGCAGTTCGGAGTCGGCGTGTGTATCGACGATACCACCGCGCGATTCGTGCGCCGTTTGATGCCGCCGGAACAAGGCCGCTGCCGCCGCTTGGCGCGAGTGCGTCCCAAAGGGATGAACACGCCGTTGCTCATCCACGAATTGCTCCCGCCGGAGGTCGAAGGCGACAAAGTCTCAGAGACAGTGCGGTTGAATTACGAGGCCGCGCTGGAAGCGATCATCTCAGGCCGCTGGAACGAAGGGATCGAACGACTCAACGCGGTTCCCGACGACGATGGCCCGAAGAAGTTTTTGCTCACCCACATGGCCAAGCACGATAACACGCCACCGGCTGATTGGGACGGTGCGTTCGGATTAGACTCGAAGTGATCCTGACGTCGCTCGGAGAAGAAACGGGTGCAGAAGAAATTGGTCAGGTCTCAAGAATCACTCAAGGACTTTTGGCTTAACCACGCGTCGCTTGCCACTCTCCGCGCAGCAGGATCGCTTCCACCGAGCCGGGGAACGTTACTCCCTCGAACGGGGACCAGCCGCATTTGGTGAAGAGGTCTTCGCGTCGAATCGCTTGCGGACGCGCGAGGTTCAGCACCGTCAGTGAGGCCGTATAGTTTGGCTCGATACGGCCGAAGCGGAGCGGGGCACAGTACGGGTTTACGAACTCGCCAGGCTTGGCAGAACAGAATGTCGCGACTTGCTCTGGCGAAAAGCCTTGCTTGAGGATCAGCCAGGTCACAAACGCGCCGTACGTGTCAAGGTGCGGTTGCCCCGAAACGCCACAAGCGTTTTCTTCGAGCGTGTGCGGCGCGTGATCGGTCGCGAGGTAGTCCAGCGTTCCTTCGCGCAGCGCGGCCAGCATGGCCAGACGGTCGTGAACGGCTCGCAGCGGGGGGTTCATTTGCATCAAGCCGCGGTTCGCGTCGGTGATGTCGGACTCGTCGAAGTACAAATGATGCGGAGTGACTTCCGCGGTGACTCGCAGGCCGCGAGCCTTCGCCGCTCGGATCAGCGGCAGGCCGGCTTCGACGGAGTAGTGGCACAGCTTTCCAGTGAGGTCGTATTTCTCGATCATCTTGAGCGCGAACGACGTGGCGGAAACTTCGCACTCTGGCGGCCGACGCTGCTCGTGTGTTGGCGCGGATTGGTGCTGGTCCATCAGCTCCGGATCTTCGCAGTGGAAGCTGACGGCTTGACCGCGATACGCCGCCAGCGTCTGGTCGAGGTCACTGAGTTTTCGGAAGTACAACTCACCGACGCTCGGCCCCATGTAGACCTTGTACGGCACCAGAGAGGTCAACGGCCGCGTCCCTGGTCCGATGCCGGCATATAGCGTGATGTGAATCGGGACGTTGCGTCGCCGCACGACCTCTTGTTTGGCGGCATAAGAGGGATCGTCAATGGGTGGGATATGATTGTTGGGCATGTCGGCGACATGCACGACTCCGCCGTGGACGGCCGCTTGTGCGGCTGTCGTGAAATCTTCCTTGTAGCATTCGCGTCCGCTGACGTCGTCGCGAGCGTGGATGTGAATGTCGCCGAACCCGGCAAAGATCAAGCAATCGTCGGAGAATGTCTGATCGGCGACACCCAGATGTGGGCCGACTTCGACGATGCGATCCCCTTCGATTCGGACCTGTCCGGAGATAATCTTTTCGGGGCTGACAAGTCGGCCGGCAATCAACATGGTGGTCTTTCGTGGCAAGGGAACTCTGCTGCAAACCGCTCGTTGCCTCGGAGGGACGGTGAGAATACGCTCCAATGCGAAAGACTCAAGTGGTCTCGCACTTCTGGCGACCCAGTATTCGGCGATCACGTCATGGACATCAAGCAAATCGGCCCTTGGGAAATCGGCAAGAAGCTGGGCGCCGGCGGCATGGGGACGGTCTATTTTGGAACTCACACAGAGACCGGCAAACAAGCAGCCGTGAAGGTGCTGCCCGCTTCGCTGGCTCGCGAGGCGGGCTTCGTCGAACGCTTCAAACGCGAGATTGTGTCGATGGAGCAGCTCAAGAGTCCGCACATCGTCGAGTTCTACGAGAGCGGCAACGACGGAGACCTGTACTACTACGCCATGGAGTATGTCGATGGCGAGACCCTGACTTCGCGGTTGAAACGCGACAAGCGCATGCCCTGGTTAGAGGTCATCGACGCTTGTTTGCAAATCTGTCGAGCACTCAAGGCGGCACACAATTCCGGCATCATCCACCGCGACCTCAAGCCGTCGAACTTAATGATCGCCAATGATGGTTCAGTCAAGCTGACGGATTTCGGAGTTGCTCAGGTTTTCGCGTCACAGAAGCTGACCGTCACCGGCGGCATCGTCGGTACCGCCGAGTACATGTCTCCTGAACAGGCGAAAGGGCAACGCGCGACGAAAAAGAGCGACCTGTATTCGTTGGGTGCGGTCATGTACGTGATGCTCACTGGCCGGCCGCCGTTCAGTGGCAAGTCGTCGCTCGACGTGATGCACAAGCACCAGTTTGGAGTGTTTGATCGGCCTGGCCTGTATGCCACGGACATGCCTCGGCAGTTGGAAGAGATTGTTTGCAAGCTGCTGGAGAAAGACCCCGACAACCGCTTTCCGGATGCATACGTCTTGTCGCTGCGGCTGGCCGAGGTCCAGAAGCGATACGCTTGGCAGAACTCGCAGAAATCCGCCGAAGAAGCGGCAGCGTCCGGTTCGCTTGTGCCGTCCATGGCCAGCCTCGGCGATGCCACCGAGGCTGGCGGTCGTGCTCGAATCGACGAGGATCTGCCGCTCGCGCCGACGGTCCTGATTCCGAATGCGCCGGGCCAGAATGTTCCGCTCGAGGCGACCATTCCGACGCCGGCTGCTCCCGTCGCATCCGCTCATTCGCCCGCACTGGCACCCACGATGACCTCGTCGGTGTCGCAGCGCGCGGCCAACGATTCCGACGCAACGCGGCATTTGGCCGCACCCAGCCAAGGCCCCGGCACAATCATGCGCAACTTGATGCGCAAAGCCCTTTCCGAACAGCAAGACGGCGGAGCCATCGGTCGGGCATTGGACAAGACTTGGGTGCAGGTCGCGGCACTCCTGCTGTTGATTGCCGGCGGCGTGTGGTGGTTTCGGACGCGCGATCTGACGGCGGAGGAATATCTTTCGAAAGCCACAGTGATCGCCAACAAAGAGGGCGCCACTCTTGTCGAGATCGGCCAAGCGCGTGAGTATCTCGACGAGGCGTTGAAGCAAGATCGGACGCGCGAGAGAGACGTCGACGCTTTGAAGGATCGCTTTAACGTTTTGGAAATGCGCAACAATCTGAAACGAAGCCGCAACAAAAACGAAGTGGCGAAGGCGTCCGAGCCCAAGCGTCTTTTGAAATTGGCACTTCAGTATTCGATGGTAGGAGATTACGCGCAGGCCATCCGCAAGCTTCGAGCCCTGATCGCGTTGACCCGAAACCAGCCAGAGTTCCGGGACATCTACACAACGGCCAACGAAATGCTGAACGCACTGCTCGACGAGCGCACCGAGCGAGCTTCCTCGAATTGGTTGCCGGCGGCGCTCAGTCGTGCGGACAAACTCCGCGAGCAAGGACAATCAGACGACGCCATCGCCATTTGGCAAGCGATTGTCGAACTCTACGAAGACGATCCGGATACCGCCCAACAAGTCACGCAGGCTCGAACCAATCTGCAACAGGTGTCGGTGACTCCTGCGGCCAAACCAGTCACAACGGACAAAGCGATCAGGTCCGAGACTGACTCTTCACTGAAAGCCAAATTTCCATGAATGACATTGACCTGAAGCGATACATCCGCAGCATTCCCGATTTTCCCAAGCCTGGGATCATGTTTCGGGACATCACCACGCTGCTGGCTGAACCGGTGGCGTTTCGCGAAGTGATCGACCGCTTCACCGCACACTTTCTTGACTGCGGTGTGACCGCCATCGTCGCGGCCGAGGCTCGCGGGTTCATCTTCGCGGCTCCGCTGGCGCTGCAACTGAATGCCAAGTTTGTTCCGGTTCGCAAACCGGGCAAGTTGCCCTTCGAAACGCAGGCATTTTCCTACGAACTCGAATACGGCAGCGACACGCTGCATATGCACGTCGATGCGCTCACCGAGGGTGATCGCGTGTTGATCGTCGATGACCTGCTGGCCACCGGTGGCACGATGCTCGCCTGCGTCAACCTGGTCGAGCAACTTCAAGCCACGATCGCCGGCTGCGCGTTCGTCATCGAACTCGACTTCCTCAACGGCCGCGAAAAGCTCAGCCGCTACGACGTCTTCAGCCTAGTCCGCTACGCGGACGAGTTGTGAGACGTTCTTGGGAGCAGTGCGCACAGCACGCTCGATGCCATGACAGCAATGGCGAACATCACGAAGGCTAGCTCGTACGATTTCGTGCGACCGCAGAGATCCATCAGTCCGGCGACGATCGCACCACCGAGCCCCCAGCTCACCCCCATCGTGATCGAGCTGGCCACGCGCTGGCTCTCCGGAAACAACTGCTGCCCGTAGCTGATGAAGACCGGCTGAGCGATCCCCAAAAATAATCCTGTCGCCAACGCCGCCGTCGAGAGCGCGAGGCCTGTCAGGCTGGGCATTGCCAACAGGCAAGGGACGCAGAACAAAGGAATCAGCCATAGCACCAGCCGCTCTCGCTCTGGCCGTACGGCAATCGCGGCCAGCAAGTTCCCCAGCCCAAAGCCCGCCAGAAATGCCGACTGCACCCAGCCAATCTCCGCTTTGTTGAACTCCAGCGACGTCAGCCAGTACGCGAACGTGATTGGTAATCCCGCCGCTGCGATGACTCGCACTGTCCCCGCCGCCAGCAGCAACGACATCACTCCGGGGCGTTGCGAGAACACGCTCCACGTGCTGACTGTCACCGCTGAGTGCGTTCGCTTCACCGAGTGGGCCGGGCGGTAGACGACTCGCAGCGCGAACATCAGCAACAACCCAATCGCGATGCCGTACGTCAAAGCACTCAGATTGAATCGAGTCACCACCCAACCGCTGCTCGGCGGTCCAACCGACTGACCGAGGAAGCCGCCCATCGCGAAGATTGAGACCGCTCGGCTGCGAGCGTTCGGCCAGCAGTTACCCGAGAGCGTCGCTCCTTCGGGATGAAACGAAGAAATACCCATGCCGGCGACTGTCAGTAGTCCGGCCAGCATGATCGGGTGCTCGAACAGACCAAGACATCCCAGGCAAACGCAACTGGCGGCCGGCCCCAGCCAGACCAGCCAACGACTGGCCGCTCGGTCGCCGATCATCGCGAAGCCGAGCTGACTGAATGACCCCGCGATCGTCCAGATGAACAGCATCCAGAACGTCGGCAGATGGTGATGCTGCTCCAACATTGGCCAAAGTGGACTGACTTGGCTGGCAACCGTGTCCACGACAAAGTGCAAGGCCGTCAATACGATCAACGAAGCAGTCGCCCGTCGAAACTGTGCGTCCTCCTCCGAACGAATTGTTGCGTCGAGTGAAGTCACGATCTCGATCTTATGAACGTGGCCGCCTCGGTCCCGCGAGGCGGTGCCACTCAGAAAAGATTTGATTAACGCCTCGATCGGCGATGCGCCTTTGCACCGCCTCGCGGGAGCGAGGTGGCTAGGTTTGTCAGTCGTGTTGCGCGAGTACGCGCTTCGTCGGCTGTTTGTCGGACATCGCTCGGTTCAGGGCTTTGAGGTACGCTTCGGCGCTGGCTTGAATGATGTCGGTGCTGATCCCTTTGCCGTGGTACGCCTTGTCGTTGACGAGAATCTCGACGAACGCTTCCCCCTGAGCGTCCTCTCCACCGCTGACGCTGCGGACTTGGAAGTTTCGCAGCGTTCCCGACACGCCGGTGATCCGCTTCATCGCCAGAAAGATCGCATCGAGCGGTCCGTCTCCAGTCGCGGCGTCTCGCTTGGAAGTCGGCTCGCCTTCGCATTGCAGTTCGACGGTTGCCGTTGGGATCGTGCCGGCACCGGCGAAGGTCTGCACGCTGACCAGCTTCCAGCGATCACTTGCGTCGTTTGTGTCGCCGAGATGGCTTTCGATCAACGCAATGATGTCCGCGTCGTACACGTCCTTCTTCTTGTCGCACAGCGTGATAAATTCCTGAAAGACACGCTCGAAGACATCGTTCTCCAGTGTGAAGCCCAGCGAGTTCACACGATCACGGAAAGCGTGCCGTCCGCTGTGTTTGCCCAAGACCAAATTCGAGCCAACGTAGCCGACGTCATCCGGCCGCATGATCTCGTAGGTCGCTCGATTCTGGAGCATCCCGTGCTGATGAATCCCGGCCTCGTGGGCGAATGCGTTCTGACCGACGATCGCTTTGTTGCGTTGCACGGTCATGCCCGTGATGCGGCTGACCAAACGGCTGATCGGAAACAGTTTTGGCGTGTTGATGTTGGTCCGCACGCCATAGAAGTCTCCGCGAGTTTTAATCGCCATCACGATCTCTTCGAGTGCCGCATTACCGGCTCGTTCGCCCAGGCCGTTGATCGTGCATTCGACTTGCCTTGCTCCTGCTTCGACGCCCGCCAAACTGTTCGCAACCGCCAGGCCAAGATCGTTGTGGCAATGCGTGCTGATGACCGCCTTGTTGATGTTCGTCACGTTGGCCTTGAGGTACTCGATGCACTTTTTGAAGTGCGCCGGCGTCGCGTAGCCGACGGTGTCCGGGATGTTGACCGTGGTGGCCCCGGCGTCGATCGCCTTCTCGACCACTTGGCACAGGAAGTCGAGTTCCGTGCGAGCGGCGTCCTCCGGCGAGAACTCCAAGTTCGGCGTCGTGATGTCCGACCGCGAGCACATCAGGTCGCGCGTGTACTTCACCATCTCGACCGTAGACTTCAGGATTTGGTCCTCGGCCATCTTGAGTTTGAACTCGCGATGGATCGGACTGGTCGCCAGGAAGACATGGATGCGGCACTTCTCCGCTTCTTTGAGCGCCTCCCACGCACGGTCGATATCCTCTTTGCGGCAGCGAGCCAACCCGCAGATGACCGTGCGGTTGCCGAACTCGCGAGCGATCGTCCGCACCGCCTCGAAGTCGTCCGGTGACGCGATCGGAAAACCCGCCTCGATGACGTCCACTCCAAGTTCGACGAGCGCCTTAGCGATTTCCAGCTTCTCCGCCGAATTCATGCTGCAGCCGGGAGACTGCTCGCCGTCGCGCAAGGTGGTGTCGAAGACTGTGATCGTGTCAGGCTGAGTGGCAGACATGATGGTTCCTCAAATTAACCCGAAGCGTCAGCGAGGGCGTTTCCTCGCAAAGCCCTCGCTGACGCTTCGGGTTAGTGAGCGCGAGTGAGGGGTGTAGACAAAATAAAAAACCCTGAGCCTCCAGCGGAGGCTCAGGGTGTATTCGCACGGTCAAAAGCGACAACGACACCAAAGCCCCCGCGTCAACGCAGGAGAAGGCTAAGGGCCAAAAGTCGCAAAGAAGATCGCATGACAGTTCCTATCAGAAAGCGGGCAGCAATCTATCCAGCGAGATTCGGCGAGGTCAAGTGGCAAGCAAGAGAAGATTCGGCCGAAGCTGTGAAACGAGAAGAAGTCACGAAATCTCCAGCCTCAACGCAACCACTTGAGAACGAACCACACAAGCACGAGACCAACGATCCACACGAGACAGCCAAACCGAGCTCGAGGATCCAACCACAAGATTCGTCGCCAGTGTCGGTCACACCAGCAGCCACTGTACGGAATCGGCCCGGGGAAGTGCTGAGTATGGCCTGGTTGACCACAGATTTCGCAGAAGCCGCAATAACCACGCGGATAGCCGAGCGATTCAAACGCTGCGGGATTCGTCTCCCACTTGTCACAGTAGCAACCGCGCTTGCGGGCTTGCTTGGTCAGGGACATTGCATCTGCCAGTTCAAAAGCCGCTACTGCCCGGCTTCGTCATCCACGCCAGCTCGCAGCTTCTCGCGTTCGAGCTTGTACTCTTCGAGGGCCTTGACCTGATTGCTCAGCTTGAATTCCGGACCGGCCGGGTAGTACTGGACGTCGTCCTTCAGGTAGTACGGGGACGGGAGCGTTTGCCCGCCAACGGTGGTTTGACAGCCGGTCGCGGCCAGCATCAAGGGGCACAGCAACGCCATCGTCACGCTCGCCGAGATTCCGTTCCACCGCATGATTCGAGCCTCTCACCAAGTCCATCTGATCTGACACACACCTTTCGTTATCGGCCGCTACGACCGGAATCTTTGGAAAAGTTTGCCATGTTTCGCAGAGTGAGCCGCCGGCATCCAGCAAGAACTGCCGAATGACAATCGATGATGGGTTCGCTACTCGATTGCATTGTCGCGAGGCATGCTCTCGGTGGCCTCTTTCGTCCGCTGGTTTTTCACGTGGTACTGCAGGACTTGGCTGCGATAGGTGCGCAGCGGGCGGACGAGGCGGCGTTCGAGAAGTTGCTTGCGGGCGGCCCACTCGGCAGTGGGCATGATCCCCTCGGCCGCCAGTGAGTCGAGCGTTGTAAACGAGTTTTCGGCGGCGGCGATGCTGCGCTCAATGTCGTTGAGCGCGACGCGCGAGGAGGTCGGGCGGAATTCGCCGCGAGCACTCCAACGGGCGAGCAGCATTTGCAGCAGAGCGTTGAGGTGATCGAATTGCTCGGCCTTGTTGGCGAATGCGCTCGGGGTTGAGTTCGCGAATTGCAGCGCGTCAGCCACGTTGCGAATCGAGCGATCGGCGGCGGTGGAAAAGTAGATCGCGGCGAGTCGGTGCCTGAGCTCGGCAGCGGGATCCCGGCCAGAACAACGGGAGGCCAATTCGAGAACCTCTTGGTGCAGGAACGGCGTAATGAGCGGATCGAATGGTGACTCGAAGCGGCGAAGGCGATCGAGGTCGGCTTCGGTCAGCGAGGCTTGCTTCGCCAGTTCACCGATCGTGCGGAAGTAGCGCAGGCGGCGATCGTCATCGGGGTGCAGGCCGGACTCGGTCTTCGTGTGGCTGACTTGCTGAATCATCGCGCGGGTCGATCCGGTCATGTGCTCTTTGACTTGTTTGCGGTAGGCCCAAAACTCGTCCTGATGCCGGCGGATGATCGCTCGCGAGAGTTCCCATTCGCTGAGCCGAGCCGCGACGTCGGCGTTCTGCCCCTCGTCTCCGCACCAAGCCAGAAGGAAGCGACTATGCTTCGCCAGTTCGGTCTGCACTTGTTGCTGCTTGTTCTCCCAACGCATCACTTCGTTCGGCAGACGGAAGGGCCACGTCGAGCGCGCAGCGACATTCACGACGCCTCCGGGTTGACTCACGAGTTGTTCGATCGCTTCCGAATTGAGCATCGATAATCGCAACGGAGCGCACCAGTCCCAACCGGCTGAGGCCAGTAACTTTCGAACGTGTAGACGCTGCCAGCGTTCAAGGAACCCTGCGCGAGCGAATCCACGTTCGCTCTGAGTGCCGAGAAACAACAATTCCCCCGGTGCGATCTCGACCGCCGCGACCTCGCGAAATGCCGCCGACATCGTCGCCGCCAAACCACGAATCGCACGGGGGCCGAGATCGATGTGCTGCAACCGGATCGCAAACAGGCCATCCTCGTTGAGGCATCGAGCGGCCGTTCGCAGCGACTCAACGGTGAATGCGTTGGCCGACTGGGGCAACGACGGCTGGTCGGCCGAGGCGACGATGACATCGAATTGTTCGCCGATCGTGCGAGTCGCCAGAGCCGGGTCACAGACTCGCGTTTCCAGCCGATGATCACTGATCATCGAGGCGTTCTCGCCGTCCGACGTCAACGTTCGGCACATCTCGTTAATGCCGCGATCTGCTTCGATGCAGACGATCCGTTGCACGGGAAATGCGGTCGTCGCAGCAAGCGGTTCTCCACAACGCAAACCGAGCAGCAAGACGCTTTGCGGCCGCTCATGAGTCACCAGCGGCAACACGATCGGCAACAAGTCCGGCAAGTAGCGTGGAGCTAAACTCACATTCGTGGCCAGTGTTCCTTTCGGAATTCCGTTTTCTCGTAGCAAAAATCGCGAGCCGGCAAACATCCAGGCGGTCAGCGTTCCGCGATCCCCTTCGATGACGCTCGCCGCGCGGCCTTCGTCCAAAACGGGAAGTTGTTCCCAGGGTGTCGGCCCTCGCGAAGCGACAAAGACTCCCGAATCGAACAACACCTTCGCTGCCACCGCAGGCTGATAGCGCACCCAAGTCGGAGCCGACAGACTGAAGAGTACCAACCCCGCGACAACGCAGCGTCGAAGCGTAGGTTGGGCACTCTTGCCCGACCCCGGACGGGCAAGAATGCCGATCCTGCGAAGTCCATCCGCTACTACGAGCAGCAACATCGTTGCTGCGATGAGCGACGAGTTCCAGACGCCAATTGACGGCATCAGCCACATCGCCAACGTTGCGGAACCAATCCCCGTCGTGACCCTCACGACGAAGCCACGTCGGCCAATCAAGGCTCCGCAGCTCAGAGCGATTGGCCCCAGCACAAGCGTTGCCATTGCCAGCCTCAATGACTGCAACAACCAGACGTGCGAGATCGTCGAGGTCTCCCACAATGCCAGACGAACACCGAGCGGGAGCACGGCAAGACTCAGCCATGTCCAGCACGACAGGCCCAATCCACTGACCAACAAACTACGCTGCCGGCCGTCATCGGACAGCCATCGACCGACCACGATTCCCACAACGAGCACGGCCGATTCCCACGTCATCAACGCGAACGAATCGGGCACGAGCTGTCGACAGAGCCGCTGTCCAACTACCCAGAGCATCCCCACGGAGATCAGTGCGACGATGTGGGACGCGTTTCCAAAGTAACCGGTCAGATTCGCGGTTGGCGAAGGAGGCACGTTGGAAACGGGCTCCACGTTGCGAGACCAACTGACGATTGCGGTCACGAAGGCGATCAATCCGCAAACGGACGCAACCAATCCACAGCCATCTGGACCGATGAATGTCGACAGGCCTGCGCCACCGACGGCGGCCGACACTGCGAATGAAATTCCAAACAATGTTTCGCGTTTTGACGAACTCAATCCCAGGGCACACAGCAGTGGAACTCCCAATGCCGCGAGAGCGACCAACGTCAAACAAATACATTGGCGGACCGTGGAGGTGGAGAGATCCATGCCCGAGGCCTCGATCAGACTCCATGCGATTGCGAGGAGGCCCGGCAACAAGACCAGCCATGCCGAGAGCGAAAACAATCGGATGGCCTGGGACAATAATCCGAGTCGCCATCGGGTGGGCAGCACCGCATTCGCGACAACAGCCAGGAGCAACGTCACCGATAATGCCGTCTGAGCGGGCAACGACGTACCGGCACTGAGCCAAAACCGGCAAACGGCACTGACCAGCGCGAGTCCACTCACGCCACCGATGATTCCATTCCACCAACGCGAATTCTGCATGGGCATCCTTGCCTCGTTATGCGGCCTAAAGGCTAGACTGACTGGGGCTTGTACCGCATCTTCAAATCAGGCGACAAGTCGATTCTTGGCGAACGGATCGACGCCCGTTACCCTGCCGAACCGCGCGGCGGCCGGTCGTGGCCGATCTCGCGAAGTTCTTCAAGAATCTCGCAACTCAGCAGAGCAACTCATGGCCAAGAGCAGCTATTTTCCGAATGTCCCCGCCAAGATTCCCTTCGACCCGAAAGCCAAAAAGGGAGCGTTGGCCTTCAAGCACTACGACGAGAACAAGTCCGTCGAAGGCCGCTCGATGAAGGACTGGCTGAGGTTCGCTGTCTGCTACTGGCACACGTTCCGAGGAACTGGCTCCGACCCGTTCGGCCCCGGCACGATGCAGCGTCCCTGGGACGACGGCAGCGACTCGCTGAAGAATGCGCTCAACCGAGTCGATGTGGCATTCGATTTCATCTCGCGACTCGGCGCGCCGTATTACTGCTTCCACGATCGCGATGTGGCTCCCGAAGGATCGGATCTCCGCAAGTCGAATAAGAACCTCGACGCTGTCGCCGAGAAGCTCAAAGAGGCTCAGTCCAAGACCGGCATCAAGCTGCTGTGGGGAACCGCCAACCTGTTCTCGAATCCGCGCTTCATGCACGGGGCGTCCACAAGCTGCAACGCGGACGTCTTCGCGTACTCAGCCGCTCAGGTGAAGAAGGCGCTCGAAGTCACCAACGAACTCGGTGGCGAGAACTACGTCTTCTGGGGTGGTCGCGAAGGCTATATGAACCTCTTCAACACCGACATGAAACGCGAACTCGATCACCTCGCGAAGTTCATGCACATGGCACACGATCACGCCAAGAGCATCGGCTTCAAAGGGCAATTCCTGTTTGAACCGAAACCTAAAGAACCGACGAAGCATCAATACGACTACGATGCTGCCGCATGCCTGAACTTCATCCGCGCGAACGGACTCGAAGGGATCGTGAAGCTCAACATCGAGACGAATCACGCGACGCTCGCCGGCCACACGATGATGCATGAACTGGAATACGCCTCGATTCAAGGATCGCTGGGCAGTATCGATGCGAACACCGGCGACCTGCTGCTCGGCTGGGATACCGACCAGTTCCCGACCGACATCTATCTCACGACGCAGTGCATGTTGGTCATTATGAAGCAAGGCGGATTGCAACCGGGAGGCGTCAACTTCGACGCGAAAGTCCGCCGCGAATCGTTCGAGCCGCTCGACCTGTTCTACGCCCACATCGGCGGGATGGATGCGTTCGCTCGCGGCCTGAAGATCGCTGCCGCGATCCGCAAAGAGGGCATCCTTTCCGACCTTATTAAGCAGCGCTACAGCAGCTACGACAGCGGCATCGGACAGCAAATCGAACAAGGCAAAGTCGGCTTCACCGAGCTGGAAAAGTACATGCTCGGCAAAGGCAACCCCGCCCCGAACGCCTCCGGCCGACAAGAAATGATCGAGAACATCATCAACGAATACCTGTAGCGAACTCAGAGCGCGAAACGCGGAATGAAAACGTTTCACTTCGCGCTCCCCACCATTGAATACCACTAAAAACTGATGGGCCGGCGCTGCGCTGGTCCCACCCTGCGAAATCCATCATGCCCGAAAACATTCTCAAGCTCGGAATTCCCGCCGGCAGCCTGCAAGAGGCGACCGCCGCGCTGTTTCAGCGTGCGGGGTACAACATTAAGTTCCAGTCGCGGAGCTACTACCCGACGATCGACGATCCCGAAATCGAGTGCATGTTGATCCGCGCTCAGGAAATGGCGCGGTACGTCGAAGAGGGGGTACTCGACGCGGGCATCACCGGGTTCGACTGGATTCAAGAGACGAATGCCGACGTCACTGAAATCTGCGAGTTGATGTTTTCCAAAGTCAGCCGCAACCCGGTGCGCTGGGTGCTGTGCGTACCGAACGACTCGCCGGTGAAGACGGTCAAAGACCTGCAAGGGAAACGGATCGCGACGGAAGTGGTCAGCCTGACGACCCGCTACCTCGCCAGGCACGGAGTCACCGCGAAGGTCGAATTCAGTTGGGGCGCGACCGAAGTCAAGCCGCCGAAGTTGGCCGACGCGATCGTCGAAGTCACCGAGACCGGCAGTTCGCTGCGAGCCAATAACCTCCGAATCGTCGAAGAACTGTTGCAGAGCACGACGCGGTTCATTGCGAACAAAACCGCTGCCGCCGATCCTTGGAAACGAACCAAGATCGACAACATCGCGCTGATGGTTCAAGGCTGCCTGAACGCCGAGGGGAAAGTCGGCTTGATGATGAACGTCCGACGGACGGACCTTCAAAAGGTGCTCGATCAACTCCCCGCGCTGCAAATGCCGACGGTCTCGTCGTTGTCCGATCCCGATTGGGTAGACGTCAACACGATCGTCGATGAGTCGCTGGTCCGCACGATCATTCCGGCTTTGAAGACGGCCGGCGCACGAGGCATCGTCGAATACGGCATCAACAAAATCATCGACTGACTCTTGGAATGCGGTGTGTCAGCGCCGCTTGGGATTCTTTGGCCCCACCGATCCAAAGCGGTGCTGACACACCGCACTGCCGAGACATGAGCATCACCGTCCTGAAACTTGGCGGCAGTCTGCTCGATCTCAGCGATCTGCCGGATCGCTTGCGAGCGGTAATCGCGAGGCTCGAAAACGACCGGCCATTGCTGATATGCGGGGGGGGTAAGGTGGTGGACGTCGTGCGTCGCTGGCACGAGACGCACGCGCTCGACGACGAGCAATCACACTGGCTGGCGATGGATTCGATCCGGCTGAATCAACGGCTGTTGCTAACACTGATGCCGGAACTGGAACTGGCCTCGAACCGCGCCGCCGCTGAATCGGCATGGTTGCGTGGCCGAGTTCCGCTGCTCGATTTGATGGCTTTTGTCAGCATTGAGGAATCGTACTGCGAGCAAGTCGCGGCACTGCCTCACACCTGGAACGTGACCAGCGATTCGCTTGCCGCTTGGGTCGCCATCCGCTGGCCTGCAAGTCGGTTCGTGTTGCTGAAGTCGGTTGAATTGCCAAACAAAGATGCCCGCTGGACGTTGCAGACTGCCGCCGATGCGGGTTTCGTGGACCGCTATTTCCCCAAGCTAACACCGAGTTTGCCGCCGACGTTTTGGTGTGACCTGCGCTGCAACACGGACGCGGGGATACAACCACTCGCGGACTGACGATGGCATCCATCTTACAAAGTGCGGTGGTCAGTCCTTTTTCGGAGCGGACAGTTGCGGGCGATCGGGGCAGGGGAGTTGGAACGGGAGTTTGGCCCCGCGCCAGGAGCCTTTGGCGTTGTGCCTGAGTTCGGCATAGATCTTCGCGAGTTCGACGCTGTGTTGCATGAGACGACGTCAAGTTAATTGGTGTTGCCTTGAGTAGCACCTAATTAACAAGGTGAGACAAGCGCCATTGTCGCGGAGCGGTATCTGATAAGAACTCTTGCGATCAGTCTTCAATCGCCAGCTTGATTTCATCCGAGTTGGCTTTGAGTTCCGGGGCGTACATGGCAGACGCTTTCGTTGGCAGAGCGCTGAATTTGCCGGGGATTTCGGCTCGCAGGCGGTACGAGAGGCTGTGTTGGCCGCGGGCTAAGGTTCGGACGAAGAATGCGACTCGCTCGTCGCGGAATTCGACGTAGGCCCCCATTTCGTTGCCGTTGTAGCCGCTGCGGACTTCAACTGGCTCGAAGCCGCTGGCTTTCGGGTCTTCGAATAGCAGGTACTCGTAGTCGTTCTTGCTGTCGATCTCCAATTCAACTTCGACCAAGTCGCCGCTCTTGAGTTTGTTGAGGTTCGCCAGTTCGGCTCGCTCGTATTTCTCGACCTTCTGGCTGACCACCTGGCCGCGCGAGCCGGCCACGTTCACCTTCTTTTCGACCGGCGTGAGCTTGTAGTACTTGCGGTTCACCTTCACTTCGAGACCCGCCTTCGCGATGTGGTCTTCGAGCGTGAAGTTGGTCAAGTAGGCGTTGAAGTAGAGGGGATTTTCGATTTTGGATTGGGCGAGTCCCTTCTTCCGCAATTCGATGACATGCTCTCCCGCTGTCAGTCCCTCTCCTTCGATCACGAACTTGTTGTTGAAGCCGAACAGCGTCTGCGGGGTGATCTCGACGGTTTGTTTCAGTTCGCCGTCGATAAGGACTTCGACTTGCAGGTTCGGTTTGTCTTCGCCGCTGGCTTTGAGGTATTCGGCCATCGCTTCGATGCAGATGGCGCTGTCGCGGGTGCTGTTCCAGTAGGTCGCGTGCTTGCGGTTATTGAGCAGGTATTTCACGAGGCGCGATGCTCGTTCGTCTTTCGCGTCAACGCGACTGAGCAGCTTGAGGTAGTAGGCGTTGGCTTCGATGTCACTGCCGTACCAGTACCACCAATAGTTGTTTTCCGGCAGCTTGAGGTACGCGGTTTGGTTCTCGTCGTCTTGCACGAGGAACTGCTCGATGTTCTTGAGGATCATCGTCAGCTTGTCGGCTTGCTTCTGCTTGTGCAGAGCGAGACCGAACAACGCCTTGGCATAGACCGGCAGTTGGACTCGGTCGCGGTAGAGGAACTCCAGCATGTCGGCGTTCGCGTGGTCGGCATCGACCAGGACCATATAGACGAAGGCGTCGAGCGCGTCGGCGCGATCCTTCCACGGATTTACCGGATCCGTCTTCTTCTCGCCGGTGAGCATGTCCTTGCCGGAGTTCTTGAGCCAGCGGACTTGTTCGGCTTGATAGCGTTTGAGCCATTCGATGCCCCGTTCCATGACCCCGGGGACGATCGCGACGTCGTTCTCGCGAGCGATCTGCAAGCCGTGAACGACGACCGCGGTTGTGTGCGGCCACGAGTGTTCGCCCCAGCCGGAGAACCAGCCCCAACCGCCGTCGCTGCATTGCATCTCGGTCAGCCGTTCGAGGCCGCTCTTCACCATCGCGGCGACTTCGGCTTCGTCGAAGACCGGGTTGCGATCGAAACGCTTCCAACCCTTCGCCCGTTCGACATCGTCGCCAATTTCCTGGGCGTTCAAGTTCGTCCGCTTGTCTTTGATCGCCTTCAGGTCGAGCCCCATGTTCCGCAGGATGCGTTGCGTCACGACGGTCGGCAGGAAGCGGTTGAGCGTTTGCTCGGTGCAGCCATACGGGTAATCGACGAGATACGGCAGCGCATCAACCATCGCTCCGGACAGCGTCGGCGAGTACCGCACTTCGAGTCGCGTCTGATTCGCTCGGCGTTCTTTCGGGACATTGATTGTGACATTACCGGAGTTCTTGTCGGGACGGATGACTCCCGACCAGCTCTCAGTCTTGAGCATCCCGTGGATGAAGACCGGGAATTTCATTTCCATCGCGTCGGATTCTTCGTCGGTCAGAGCGGACATGCGGACGACCGCTTCGCCTTCATCGATGACGGCGACTCGCCAATCGACACGCTGCTCACCACCAGCTTTGACTCGGATTCGTTTCGCGAGACGCAACAGGTTGGGATCTCGCTTTTCGCCGGTGTTTCCGGCCGATTTCGCACCCAATGGTTCAGATGCGTTGATCGGCAGCATCAATCGTCGATCGATCTCCAGCACGGCTTCGACGTCCTTGTCGATTTTCAGATAGTTGTGAACGTTCGCCGACAGCACGACTTCGTCTTTCTGGACGAAGAACCGCGGCGCTTGCAGGCGCACGAGCAGATTCTTTTTCGTGGTGATCTCGGCTTCCCCTTGTCCGACTCGCGTGCCGAGACCCATCGCCCAGCATTTCACTTTCCAGCCGGTGAGTTGTTCGGGCATCGTCAGCGCGACTTCGGCGACGCCCTCTTTGTTCGTCGTGACCGAGGCAGCCCAGAACGCGGTATCGGCGAAGTTGCTGCGAACGGTCGGTTGCACGGAGTTCGGCAACGGGCCTTCCGCCTCGAACCCATCGCCCGGTTTGCGGTCAGCTTTGTCGGCTGGCGCATCCGACATTGCCGCAGACTCTGCAGCCTCCATCGGTGCTCCGCGGCCAAATCCACCAGGAGCCGCGCTCTTTGCAACCCCCCTTCGCAACATCACGCCATTGCGGTTGCGGCCGAACGCTCCGCCTTCCAGTTGGTTTGCGAACATTTCTTCGACCACCGCGCCGCCGAAGACGCCGAGATCCGCCATGCCGAGTTCATTGTTCTTCAACAGTTGATATGTGTGATGTGCGAGGCTCGATTCCGTTTGCGGGTGATGATGCCGTCGCCATTTCCAGAAGAACTCTTTGATCTCCGGCACGTTCGAGCCGCCGGAGATGTACTCGACCGACTTGTCGTAGATGCTCAGCACGGTCGAACCGACAAACGGTTGGCCGGCCGCATCGGTCAGCTTCACTTGTACCTTCGCGGGAGCACCCGGCTTGTATTCGTCTTGGCTCGGCTGCACCGCGACGTTGAGCACTCGCTTCTCCGGCGGGACAACAATCTCGCGAACCTCTTGATGCACGCGAGCGTCAGCAACAGTGACCGCCTCGACGAAGAAGTTCGGCATGTCGCGCTGCACGACGGCGATCTCTTCGACGTGGCTCTTGCCGTCGAGCCGAATCAGTTTCGGCGGCAGGTACACGCCGTTGGTCGGCCGCAGGAAAAGCAACACCGCTCCCCCCGCTTTGTTCGTGTTGACCATCAGCCGGACTTTCTCGCCCGCGTTGTATTCGCGCTTTTCGGTGACGAGTTCGAGATCGTTGAACCGGAACTCTTTGCCGTCGAATCCATCGCCACGTACGACGAAGAGGTAGCCACCTTCGATGACGCGGGCCTTGCGATCTTCGTCTTTGCCTTCAGCGATCGGGCGATTGCCCCAGACTTTGTAGCTCAGCCGATACTGCCCGGCCTTCGCCGCCTTCATCTGCTGGCGAGCGTAGCCCTCTTCGTTCGTGTCGAGTTTCCAGGTTTGCACAGCTTTTTCGATCGGCTCACCCTTCTCGTTGTAGGTGATGGCGTACAGAGTCAGTTCACCATTGCCTTGGACCGGTTTTTGATCAACTGTCTGAGCACGGAATTCGGCGAGGATGTCGTCGCCGGCTCGGTAGTGGCCGCGATTGACCCACGCGAAGACCCGGAACGGTTCGCGAGCGACCAGCACGTTGCCCGTGCCGATGATCGTGCGGCGTGACTGATCAACGACCTCGGCCGTGATCGAGTACGAGTGATCGGTGTCCCCATGCACGGCCTTCGCGAGCGACGTGTCGATCTCGACAGCGACCGTGCCGTCCTCGCCGATCTCAGTTTCGCGCTCGACGACCACTTCTGGTTGCTCACCACCCCGACCCCACCAGATCGGATACGGCCGAGCACATCCCCAGCGACGCCAGCCGGGATACCAGTCGTAATCGCCGCAGAACCACCAGTAGCCTCGGCCGTAGAACCAATCCCACGACGCGGCGGGATACCAAGTGCTGTTGTGGCTGGTGCGGAGGACTTTGTATTTGACCTTCGCCTGCGTGACGGCTCCGCCGAAGTAGTAGTTGGCTTTGATCGTTGCCGTGATCTTGTCGCCGAGCGCGACCGGCTCGCGCGGCGAATCGACTTTCACCTCGAACTCCGGCTTCTTGTACTCCTCGACGCGGAATGAGCCGCCGCCGTAACCGTTTGATTGGAGATGCCATACGCCGAGCGGCGCGTCTTTTGGCAATTCGTACTCACCGGCCAGACCACCGAACGCATCGGCGTCCATCGACCGAGAGAACGCAACCTCCCCTTTGGGATTTCGCAACTCGACCGTGAAGCCCTTCGCGTTGGCGAACGTATTCGTGTCGGGCTGATCGTACTTGGCGTCGCCAATCCACAGCTTGAACTGCACTTTTTGAGACGGCCGATAGACCGGACGATCGGTGATCGTGAAGGCCTTGCGAGCGTGGTAATCCGGGTCGTGCCGGTTCTGAAACCAAACGTGTGAGAAGCCGTGATACGCCAGCCGGCCTTTATCCGTGCGAGCGATCGCGACCCACTGAAACTCCTGTGGCTGCTGGTTCGCACCGAGCATCAATTGGCCATCGGGATTCGTGAACTCGGCGAAGTTGCGGGTGATGATTTTCCACTGCGGTTTGCCCGGAACGACTTGCTCCTGCTTCCAACCGAACAGCTCGACGTTGGCCTTCGCGATCGGCTGTCCCGACACGGCATCGGCGACGAAGTAGAACGACTTCGCTTCGAGGTGCTTCTTGACGATGACTGTGTCGGCGACCCACAGAATGATGCGGCTGACGTTGCCGTCGGCCATTTTTGATTCGACCAGATATGCTCCCGGCTTTTGCAATGGCGTCGTGACGGTGACGCGGTCATCGACGTGATTCGGTCGCGGAGTTAGCTTCAGCGTCCACTCGGCTGCTTTCGCTCCGACGTACTGCTGTTGATTTTCGTGGACGATCCGATGCCCGATGTCGTGCAGATTCATCTGCTGTCCGTCGAGCTGCGCCGGACTGCTCTTGAGATATTTTTGGACGTCGTCGAGCAGCTTCGCGACGTTCAGCTCATGAGCCGTCAACGTGACCGAGTTGCCATTGCGAAATCGAAAATCAACGGTCGCTCCCTTGCCGGACGGCTGCGTTGGCGACGGCTCGAAGCGGCCCCAGTTTTTGACGATCTGATCGACAGCGACCTGTCGATGCGGACCGTGTCCGGTTTCGTTTCCCGGCCCGTATTCGGCGATGGCCGCTTTCCAGGAATCGACCGCTTTGGGGTATTGCCGCCGGTTCTCGTAGAAGTGAGCGATCAACTCGCGAGCTTGCTGGCCTTCTGGGCTCTTGCCGCCGGCGATAATCGTCTGCCAGATGCGGAACGGATTGAATTCATCCGGCAGCTTGAAGCGTTTCACGCCAGTCGCAAGGTTCGCGATGGTCTCGTCCTCGCCCAGCGTGTGGACCGCGAACGATCCAGTCTTCGCGTCCCCTTTCGCGCTGTCGTCTGAGAACTTCGACCACCAGCCGAAGTGAGCCATCGTCTCGACCCCAAACTGGCTTTGCAGAAACACCGCGTGAGTCAGCAACACTTCGTGCTTGCGAGTCGCATTTAGCTCGACCGTCTGAGTCAGCATCCAGCGCCAGCGTTCGCCGTCAGACTTCGCGTCGGCATAGCTCTTCGGCACCGAGTAAAAAATCGGACTCCCCTCGGCATCGACCGGAGCCCCATGCGCCGACTGCGGTCCACCCCATCCGCGTCGCCAGCCCCAGTGCCAATACCCGTCGTCGTAATCGGGCAGCGTCGCGAGGTCCGTCAACACTTGCAGCTTCCATGGTTCAGAATGTCCCATGCCGTTGAGCAGCGTCTGGGCAAACTCAAAATAAAACTGCGCGGCATCAATCTTGTTGTCATCCTTCAGAGCCAGCGGCATCGCCTGGGTGAGCAACTGTAACGCTCGCACGCGATCTCGCTCGGCCGCATGAACGTGTTTGCCGTCGCCGCCCCGATGTGGCCCGCGCTGAAACTTGCCGGCGATGATCACGCCGTTGTGATCGACTTGTAGGTACGAATTCGCCACCGCTTGCAGCAGCCGCCAATTGTCTTTGTGGACTTCGATCACCTGTTCGCGAAATTCGTCGATCTCGTTGACGCGGCCGAGTTGTTGTAGGCATTGAATTGCCTGATTGAGCGTCTCCGGCATCTGCTGTGCGGGGGACTTCGGTTCGAGGCCGAGCTTGCGGAACTCCTCGAAGGCTTCCTTGAAGTTGCCCGCGGCCATTTTTTTCTGAGCGTCACTGAAGCTCGGCGGCTTGGCTTCCTGGCCCACGGCCCAGAGACCAGCAATCGTCAACACCAGACAGCTACCCAACATCCAGACAGACCGTTGCATAATGAATTCTCCGCCCTGCTCCGCGAAATGTAGGGTCGTTTGACAGATCAATCCGCGAGAAAGTTCCGACTCAATCGGCCTTTGCTTTCAGCCCGGAGAGTTCCTGGAATTCCGGCTGGTCGTGCAGCGAGGCGAGGTCCGGGTCTTTCTTCATCCAGTCCTGATCGTTGAAGCCGAGTTTCTTCGATTCGCGCAAGTCATCCAGAGCCTTGCGGCGAAAGGATTCGAGCTTTTTGTCCCGTTCAGGGAGCTTGTCGTCTTTTACAAGCTTCTCGACGGCTCGACCGTAGACGCAGGCGACGTTGTAGAGGAACAATCCGTCGTTTGGAAATTTGGACCGTACGTCTTCGACCAGTTTGATCCCTTCGTCGAATTTTCCTTCGACCGCCAAACAGATTCCCACGCCTGTGATTGCTTGATGGTTGAGGTCGTCGAGAGCGAGCGCTTTTTCGAAATCCTTTTTGGCTTCGGGATATTTGTCGAGTCGGATTTGCACGTTGGCTCGGCCAGAGTACGCCTCTGGGAGATCCGGATCGGTCTTAACCGCCTGATCGAAGAGTTCCATTGCTCCCTTGTGTTCATTTTGCTGCTCCAGCGCGCGAGCTTGATAAACGTACTGCATCGCCGGCGAGCGCTGGTAAATGTTCTGCAACGCCTGTCGAGCCTGCATCTGGCGAGTTTGATCTGGCGACGAACGAGCCTTGCGAATTGCGACTCGAGCCTCGGCCGTGGCGACTTGGCCGAGTGCGTTGGCCGTATAGATAATCGTGTTGGGCTGCGTCGTTTTCTCGAACGCCTGGATGAGCAATTTGACGGCGGCGGGTGAGCCGTCGTTCTGCAGCCACAGACAGACGGTGCTGACGACGTTGGCATCCTGCGAATCCAAAGCCGGTTCGGCCAGTTTCAAAAATGCCGGCGACTTGAGCTGACCGAGAATGCCCAGCACCGCCGTTTGCTCGTTCGGCCGCAGCGTGGCGTACTGTTCGACCAAGGTGTTGGCCACGGTCTGATCGCCAATCTGCGCGAGCGTGTTGATGAGGCCAGTGCGGTCACCGGCGTTGTTCTTCAGGTGCTTCAAGAGCAATGGGATCGAGGTTTGGTCCTTCGTCTTGGTCAGGAACGCCAGCATTGCTGGAGTCGGCGGCGTGGACTCCATGAACTTGAGCGTGAATTGCAATGCGATTTCCTCAGTGGCTGCGTCGGGCTGGTTGGCGAGTTCGTTGTACGCCGTGTCCCGGATGGCAATGTCTCGCGACTGCAGCGCGTCTTTGAGCACCTCGATCAACTTCGGGTGCCCCACTCGAACGAGGGCTTGCAGGCCGTCGATCCCCAAGCCTCCCTGCGGATCTCGTACGTATTTGTAAATTGTCTCTGACCAGATCGGCCGCGGGTTCTGAGCGAGGACTTTGACGATCGTCTTGCGTGACTCGGCCCCTTCCCGTTCGAGCAGTCTCAGCAGCGCGTCGTGCGCAGCGGCGTATCGCGAGCCGGCCAGGCTTTCGACCGCCATCGACGCCAACGGTTCGGTGTTTTTGCGGGCGTAGCCGAGCACTTTTTCGATCGCTTCCGGTTCGCCGAAATGACGGAGCGCAAGCAAAGCCGCCTTCTGCAACGCCGGGTCTTCGTCGTCGGCCAGCTGCAGAAGCAACGGCAGGTTTTCGTTCGCGAGTCGCCCGCCTCCGGCCGCCACAGCCGCCGCTCGGGTCAGGGGATCGGCCGAACGAATGTCGTCGAGCAGTTCGTTGCGCGGCAACACTTCGTACGCGGTGCGCAGCGCGGCGACGACGGCATCGGACGTTGTCTTGTGAACGATCGACGCATTGGCCATCGCGACGGGATTCATCGCCAACCCGTAGTTGTTCACCCCGTAGTTTCCTTGAGCCTGATTCGCTCCCGGCAATTCGGCCAGGCGAAACTCGGTGAACGACTGCGGCAACGACGGAATTTGCGAGTTCTGCAAGTCAGTACGCCCGAGGCTCTGGGCCATCCCGATGAACTGATAACTCAGATTCATGTCGATCGCCGGAGCACCTTCAGCCCAACGAATGACGACGCGAGAAACTTTCTGCGTCGCGAGCCGCTCCAGCTCTTCGACGAGCGCTCCATAGCTGATGAAGTTCAATTCACCGCCGATTGTCAGCAGTGCGAGGCAACTGCGCGGGCCCAGCCGCTTCGAGGAAACGTCCAACTTCGACATCGCCCAGGCGTTGACGTCGATCTCAATCGGCTTTTCGCCAGATGCGATGCTCAGTTTCAGTTTCGGAAGTCCAGGTCCGCGAGGCAGGCCGCTGAAGATGATCCACGTTGTGGCGGTCTGACCGGGCGCGATCTTCATCGATGCTGTCGGCTTGATTTGATTCAGTGGATACCCCTGCTGGCCGATGTTGATCGCATAATTCAGAATTTGTGCATCGAGCACTCCGTTTTTTAGCGAGTTGCCATCGGCATCGAGCGTGATCTGCGGAGCCTCGATGGTCTTTGCTTCAGCCGTCAAATTGATGAGCGTCAGCTTGGCGACGAAGAGCCGATGCTCAACTGCTTGGCCATTGCGGACGCCAAAATTGAAACTCTGAACCACGGGGGTTTCGAGCATCGGCACGAGCTTGCGATCCTCCGGATTTTCCGGGAGCGTCTTCGGTGCGTTCTTCAGCACGCTCTTTAAATCGCGATCGAGTTGATCGACCTTCTCCTGCAATCGCCGCAACAGTTCGGCGTTCGGCGTGTCGGCAGGTTTGTCTTGAGCGACCGCCGGAAGTGACAGCGCGACGAGGATGGCCAGCAGGCGACAAAAGAATCGTGATCGGGGCATGATCAAACTCCCAACTTTGGAGTCCGGGGATTCATCCCCGGTCTCCCTCGCGGCGAAGCCGCTTTTATTCGATGTGACTTTTATCCACTTTCGCAAACCAGCAGTTCCACGGCTAAGGAAAGCGGCGATGAATCCCCGCTTTCCAAATTCAGCACAACAGCGTGCCGGCTGTAATCTCAAACCACAAGTGAGATTGGGTACCAGGGGGCAAAACTCGCAAACCGGCATCCACACCGCGAGCGTGCAGGTTGATCGCGTCGGTCACGCAGGTGTACGGTTCCAGGCAGACACAGGGTCGGGCGGGTGGCGTGAAGACGACGTACTCGCGGAACTCGGAACCACAGCGCTGTCGAATTTGCAGGCCCGCCGCTTCGTCGTAAATCGAACAGGATACCACGTTGTTTGAGTCATCCAGATCAGTCAGTACGTCGTCGAGCTTCAACACGTCGAGGTACTCCCCCTCGCGCAAGTCCTTTTCACGTGGGACTTCGTGGCGTTCGCCAGTCGGCAGGCAGTCCCGCAACGCCCATTCTTGATTCGCGGGGACTTCGATCAAACAGCTGGTCAGTTGGCTGCTTGCGTCCAACGGGACGCGAAAGTACGGATGTGTGCCGAACCCCCAAGGCAACGGGACCGAGTCCGGATTCTCGATGTGGATATCGCAGCGCAGCGAACTGCCTCGCAATTCGTAGCAAACTTCGATCCGAAAATCGGCTGGCCAGAGAGGTCGCCGTTCTGGGGCATCGATCGACAACTGAAACTGTCCGACAGCGAATCGATCCCCTTGTTCAGTGACTCGCCAAGGCCGATCGAGGCAGAATCCGTGAATCGCGTGACCGTTCTTGTCATGCAACCCGATGTTAGCTGGGATGATGTATTCACGACTGTCCCACACGAAACGGCTGTCGCGGATCCGATTTGGAAACGGAAACAGAATCGGAATGCCATGCCCGCTCGGCCGCAGCGAACCGTCCGCGAAAGCCGGGTCAGCTTCCAGCACTCGGATCGTCCAGTCGCGTGCGCGTGCGTTGAACTCGAAACAGTTGAAGCCCAACTCTGGGGCAATTCGCGCGGTTGAGCCTGTTGCCCGGTCCGTTAGTGTGATGAGTGGCATGTTGGCTCCTGAAACGAATCGCGGTCATGGAAAGTCGGATGGGCACTCCAGCCCGCCCGGTTTTCTGGTTTTTATTCAAAGACAGGACCGGCAGGAGTGCCCATCCGCCGACTCGAATTCGCGCACTGGCTGCGATGAGGTATCGTTGAAACCGTATCGCCGGCTCGCCAAGCCGTGAAGCGGTTGGAATTATTTCTTCGCGAGGTGCTCATGCCTCATCGTTGTTTCGCCGGCATCGTGTGGGTTATGCCAGCGATTTTTGTCGTAACTTTGCTCGCCGAAGAGGAATCCCCCAAGACTGACGAAGATCAAACTCCCGTTGCCGCCGCGCCGAACCTGCCGACGAAGACGCTGGGTGGACGCGAGTTTTGGGGGGATGTTGCTCATTTTTATGGCTGGCGAATTCAGCGAAATGTTCTCACGAAGCACTACCGGCTGATCGACGGCGACGACGTACGGCATGCTTGGGGCACGCGCGAGCAATGCCAGGCGAAACTTGACGAAATTAAACGGGAGCGAAAACTCCCGAGAATGTCGGGCGAGGGAGTTCTGCTCGTCCACGGGATCATTCGCTCTTCGAAGTCGATGGCCGCGTATCGACCGCCGCTGGAAAGAGCCGGCTTCCAAGTTTTTCCGTTTGACTATCCGAGTACGCGCGTCGATCTCGACACCGCGGCCGAGTACCTGCATGAAGTGATCGAATCGCTTGACGGCATCGAACGGTTGCACATCGTCGCTCACAGCATGGGAGGTGTCGTCGCGCGAACGTACCGAGCCAGGCATCACGACGAGCGGCTGACTCGGCTGGTCCTCGTCGGCTCGCCGCAGAAAGGAGCCGAACTGGCGGACCTGATGCGCGGCAACGCCAATTTGGTTTTTAAAACGATTTTCGGCCCGGCGGGACAACAACTCGTCACGGATTCAGGCGGATTCCTCAAGAAGTTGCCGACACCAGACATCGATTTCGCCGTGATTGCCGGCGGGCATCCCCCGAGCGGATTCAATCCGCTGATTCCTGGCGATGACGACGGGATCGTCAGTCTCGAAAGCACACGCTTACCCGGCGCGGCAGATTTTCTGTTCGTCGAGGAGTTGCATCTGGCTCTGAACCGCAATGAAACAGTACACAAGGCAACGGTTCGATTCCTGCAAACGGGCAAGTTCCGCGAGGCAGGCGACCCGCAGCCAATTCCTCGCGAGTGATCTGGACGTCCGCAATTCCTCGTTGAACCGCAGGCACGCGCGTCTTTAGAGATCAGTCGATTTCCCAACCCACGTGCCTGCGGCGTGCGGCTGAACGAGCAAGTCTCAAGTCGCTCTTTTGCGAGTCAGGCACATGGCCTAGACTCCCGGCTCTCACTGTTTTCCCAGCCAAAGGATTGGCGATGTACAAGCTGTTGTTGTGCGTGCGGTATCTGCGGACGCGATTCATTGCACTAGCCAGCATCATCAGCGTGATGCTCGGCGTGGCCACGATGATCGTGGTCAACAGCGTGATGTCGGGCTTCGGCACGGAGATGCGGAGCCGGATTCACGGCATCCTCTCCGATGTCGTCGTCGAGACTAACAGCCTTGACGGCGTGCATGACACGAATCGCTGGATGACGATCATCCGCGAAGTGGGCGGCGACGACATCGAATCGTTGGCGGCGATGGTCGAGATCTACGGCATGATGACCTACGACTACCGTGGGCAGCCGGTCATGAAAACCGTGCAGCTGATCGGTATCGAGCCACGCACGAAGTCTGACGTCAGCCCGATCGCGGGTCTGTTCGAAACCAGCCTCGACAGTTATCAGCAGATCAAAGAGCAGGGCCAAGTCGTTCGTGAACCGCTCCGTTCGGCGGATGAGCCAGTCGGCTGGGAATTGACCGCCGACGCGGCCGAGGATCGCCGGCATCGTATCGAACTCGAGCAGAGATTCCTGGAACAGCGGGAGTGGGAACGGAAACGTTCGCAGCCCGAAGCGGAAGCCCTGGACCATGATCCCAGCACGCTGTTTGAGCCCATCAACGCGAAGACTTCGAAGGACGCCGAAACGGCATCGCCTCCAGACTTCTCAGAGGGCGAGGAACCGGCCATTGCCGTTGATCCCGCTGCTCCTCAACGAGCGCGGCTGTACGTCGGCGCGGGGCTGGTCGAATATGTTTACACCGACGAGGAAACCGGCAAAGCCAAAGTGATGCGCATCATCCGCCCCGGAGAGGATGTCATGATCAGCACGATTTCGGCGGGACGCCCCGAACCCGTCCGCTTTCATGCGACCGTCGTGGACATCTTCAAAAGCGGCATGAGCGAGTACGACGGCAACCTCGTCTTCTGCAATCTCGAGGAGCTGCAAAAAGTTCGCGGCATGATTGATCCGCAGACGAAAGACGGCGCGGTCACCTCAATTCAGATCAAACTGAAGAACTACGACCGAGCCGCAGAGATCGTCAAACGGCTGAGCACGGCACTGCCTCCCGGATTGTTTTCGGTTCGCACTTGGGAACAAAAACAAGGCCCGCTGCTGGCAGCCATCGAGATCGAGAAAGCGATCCTCAACGTGCTGCTGTTCTTGATCATCACCGTCGCCGGATTCGGCATCCTGGCGATTTTCTACATGATCGTTGTCGAGAAGACGCGCGACATTGGCATCCTCAAAGCCTTGGGGGCCACGTCCCGCGGCGTGATGACGATCTTCCTGTCGTACGGTTTGGCGCTGGGCATCGTCGGCAGTGGAGTCGGCGTTGCGATCGGCCTGTTGTTTGTGACCTACATCGACAACATCGAAAAAGGACTGTCTAAGCTGACCGGCCGCAAGATCTTCGACGAGACGATCTACTACTTCCCCAAAATTCCGACGGATGTCAGTGCGACGATGGTGATCTGGGTGGCCTTGTCCGCAGTGATGATCGCCGTTCTGGCCAGTGTTCTCCCCGCTCGCCGAGCCGCCCGGCTGCATCCGGTCGAGGCGCTGAGGTACGAATAGACTGAGAGTGCGGTGTGTCAGCACCGCTTTGGACCAAACTTCCGATCAAATTCAAAGCGGTGCTGACACATCGCAGTCCAAGGTCTTCAGTCATGACCGAACTTCTGGCCCTCGAAACCACCCGACGGCTCATGCAGCCCACGCCGATCGCACCGATCCATCTCGCGAGTATCGCGCTCGAAAAATCGTATCGCAAAGGGGATCTTCAAATCCCGGTGCTGCACGGCGTCGAGATTAACATCCGTCGTGGCGAGTTCCTCTCGATTGTCGGCCAGTCCGGTTCCGGCAAGAGTACGCTGCTGCATGTGATGGGCTTGCTCGATTCGCCCAGCGTCGGCGAAGTGCTGCTCGACGGCGACCGCATCGACGACTTGCCTCAGAAGACTCGCGATGAGCTGCGGAACCGCGTCTTCGGATTTGTCTTTCAGTTCTACCACCTGCTGCCGGAACTGACGGTCTTGGAGAATGTCCTTGCCCCGTTGATGATCCGGCACTCGATGGTCAGCTACTGGAAACGTCGTCGCGAGTTCCGAGCCGCTGCCGAAGAGATCCTCGAAAAGGTCGGACTCACGCATCGGCTCAAGCACAAACCGAACGAACTCTCCGGTGGTGAGATGCAGCGGGCCGCAATTGCTCGCGCGCTTGTCGCGAAGCCGGAAATCCTGCTCGCCGACGAGCCGACTGGAAACCTCGACGCCGGCACCGGCCAGGAGATCATGGGCCTGCTGCGAAACCTCAACGAGCAGGAAGGTCTGACGATCGTGATGGTCACGCACGACGAGAGCCTCGCCCGCTCCGCACATCGTCTTGTTCGCCTGACCGAAGGTCGTCTGGAACTCCTCCACGACGCGGCATAGATTCCGCCGCATGTCGCACTTCAATCACACCGTCGCAATTCAACGAGTCACAGACCTCATCGCCATTCCGGGCAAGAGCACTCAGGAAGGCCGAGTCGTCCAATTCCTGCGCGATGCTCTCAAACGCGCGGGGGTCCCCGACTCGCAAGTCGCGATCGACGACGCGAACAAACGCAGTTCTGCTGGCGGCGAAGTTGGCAACTTGATCGTCAAGCTCCCCGGCACAAAGCGTGGGCCGCGACGATTGCTGATGGCTCACGTCGACACGGTCCCGCTGGCCGTTGGAGCGAAACCGGTGCGAGACGGCGACCTCATCAAGTCGGCTGATCCGAACACGGCGCTCGGCGGCGACGACCGATCTGGCGCAGCCGTGATTCTCAACGCGTTGCTGACGATTCTGAAACACAAGCTGCCACATCCGCCACTGACGTTCTTCTGGCCGGTGCAGGAAGAGATCGGACTGCTCGGAGCACGGCACGTTCAACCACGAGCACTCGGCAACCCAAAGCTCTGCTTCAATTGGGACGGTGGAGCCGCTCACGCCGTCGCGATCGGCGCGACCGGGGCCTACGACATTCACATCGACGTTTTCGGTACGCCCGCTCATGCTGGTGCCCATCCCGAGCAGGGTGCCAGCGCGATCGCGATGGCGAGCCTCGCGATCGCCGATCTCGCGACCAATGGTTGGCATGGGCTGATCGTCAAAGGTAAGCATCGCGGTACGAGTAACATCGGCATCATCAACGGCGGTGACGCAACCAACGTCGTGACTTCCCGCGTACGACTGCGGGCTGAAGCCCGCAGTCACGACCCCAAGTTCCGCGTTAAGATCGTCAACGCCTTTCGAGAGTCTTTCACGAAAGCCGCCCTGCAAATCCGTACCGATGCCGGCCAACCGGGCCGAGTCGACTTCCAGGCCGAGCATAAATACGAATCGTTCCGGCTCGCGCCCACCGAACCGTCGGTCGTCACCGCCTGCAAAGCGATCCGTTCGATCGGGCTCGAACCCGAAACGCGTGTCAGCAACGGCGGCCTCGACGCCAATTGGCTGACCGCACATGGTCTGCCGACGGTCACGCTCGGATGTGGACAATCGGGCATCCACACGACCGATGAAGTGCTGCATGTCCCCAGCTACCTGCAAGCCTGCGAGATTGCGCTGTGGTTGGCGACGACCATGTAGCCCTGTCACTCCGCGACAGGATTGCCGAAGGCCCAATTCGGGTAGATCAACGCAAACTCGTCGGACGCGCGGACGACATCCGTAAAGCGTTCGGGTTTCCTGTCGCGGAGTGACAGGGCTACATTTTGCGGCGTTCTTCGATTGACCTGCTGTTGGAGTTCATCATGTCTGAGTTTTCGTTGCCGCTCGGTTTTCAAACGTCTGGTGTCGCTTGCGGAGTTCGCGGCGATGTCGGGCGACTCGATTTAGCTCTGTTCGTTTCCGATCGTCCGGCCGCGACGGCGGGAGTCTTTACGACGAACCTTGTCTGCGGAGCACCGGTCAAGGTCTGTCGCGAACGAGTGCCGCGCGCGACCGGTCGGGCGGTTGTGATCAACTCTGGAAATGCGAACGCGGCAACCGGTGATCGAGGATTTTTGGATGCTCAGCGGATGACAGCGGCGGTTGCGAAGTCGTTGAACTGCCGTGCGGACGATGTGCTCGTTTGTTCGACGGGAGTCATCGGTCGGTTCCTGCCGATGGAGAAACTCGAAGTGGGTATCCCGCAGGCAGCGGCGGCCCTCGCGAGCACTCCCGCCGCGTTTGATTTGGCCGCGCGCGCGATCATGACCACCGACACAGTGCCGAAGCAGGCGACTCGATCCGCCGAGTTGCGCGGGGCAATCGGCACCAAAACGGTCCGCATCAGCGGAGCCTGCAAGGGAGCGGCGATGATCGCTCCGAACATGGCGACGATGCTGTGTGCGATCATGACCGACGCCGATTTGACGCCGACTGAAGCCGACGCAGCACTGCGGGCTTCCGTCAATCAGAGCTTCAACTGCATCAGCGTTGAAGGGCACATGAGTACCAGTGACACCGTGCTGTTGCTGGCTAACGGAGCGGCCGGAACTGGGCCGCTCGACACCGACAGTCGTGCGAAGTTTCAGGCGATGCTCGATGAGGTCTGCACCGACTTATCTACTGCGATCATTCGCGATGCCGAAGGGGCCACGCATTTCATCACGATCGACGTGATCGGCGCGCGGACACGCGATGATGCGTTTCGCATCGCCAAGACCATTGCCGACAGTCCGCTCAACAAGACGGCAATCCACGGAGCCGATCCCAATTGGGGTCGCATCGTTTCGTCCGCTGGATACGCCGGCGTGCCCCTGCGGGAAGAAGACATCTCACTGCGCATCAACGGACTCGACGTTTATCGGGACGGAGCACCGCTGCCGTTCGATCCAAAGACGGTCAGCGATAGCATCCGCAACAATCGCGACACGCACATCGAGATGACGCTGAAGCTCGGCACCGCACGGGTTCGTTATTGGTCCAGCGATCTCACCGCCGAGTACGTCCGGCTGAATGCGGACTACACGACGTGAGATCATCGCGCCATTAATTCACGTGCGGCGTGGGTCGGTTGCTGAGATGATCTCGCTGATCCCGTGCTGATTGAAGCCCTTGTAGCCGTCATCCCGTTGCAAGATTTCCAAGTGCGAGCCGATCGCGCCGTTGTTCGAAAACTGCTGAGCTTGCTCGAAAGTAATCCGTTTTGCCGCCAGCAATCGTTCGATCCGTTCTGGCATCACCGGCCAAATCTCACCGCGCGTGAATGCTTGCCGGAGATACGGAAAATCAGTGAATGGCGGCATCGTCTCGATTCCAGCTGCAGCCAGTTGATCGCGCGACGCGGTGAAATCGAATTGGCATTCGAGGTGATGCAGCCCCGCCTGCAAGAAGGCCTCTCCATGCAATTCGCACCACAATCCGACGGTGCCGAGCTGGTCGCGTGGTGGCAGTGGCTCGTGGGAAAAGTCCTGCGAGACTTCCTCCGGTGACAAGTCGACGTCGGCGAAGATCGTCACGCCGGTCACTGGGTGCTCGATGACTTGCGCCCCCCAACCCGCCTCGCGACCGGCGTAAAATCGTTCGCGAAGCTGGAAGCCCAACTTCTCCAGGAAGGCAATCAGCCGAGTGAATTGCTCACGACTCGACCGATACGTGTGATGATCGTGATTCGCCCAGCCGAGTCCGAGAGCCGCTTGTCGGGCGTGCTGAGCGCGACCGGCGCTGTTGCGGCTCTGCCAATAATCTCGCTCCGCCGTGAAGAACAAATCGCAGGTACGGTCCCGACCGAGGTCTGCAATCGCCGCGTCGGCCAATTGACTGGCGAGAGCGAAGCCGTCGGCATCAATGTCGAAGTTGCGCCGCCGCTGACGAAAGGCATCCAAGTGCATTGCGATCGCGGCCAGCGGAACCGGTTTGTTGAGGTCCGGTTCAAAGGCGAGCGAACCGTGTCGCTCGATGGCCCAAACCTCGATGCCGTTCTCGGTGGCAACACGCGCTCGACGAACCGAGGCGAATTCCGCGCCCTGAATCGCCGCGCCTGCGAGTTTTTGTGCGGCGAGAAAATCGGCGACTGCTTCCACTTTGATGACCACCTGCCGACTCTTACCGACATGCGTGCGGACTCGCGGAAACAATCCGAGAGGATGCGTCCAAGCTCGGGCATTCGGAAGAGAGGTGTCTGGCAGATAGCCGACATGGCTCAACTCTTCCAAAGACTTGTCCCCCGTCGGCAGGGCGAAGCGGTCGATCCAATCGAGCAGCCGCGTTCCCGTCTCGTCGAACATGCGACGACGCAGCCGCGCAAGAAACGGACTCCGCTGAACGGCATCGTCCAACACCGTCTGGACCCATTTGGCCGGCGCCGGCTGCGGGTTCCAAGTGTGAGCCGTCAGGGCGGAAATCCGTTCGTCATTCGTTTGTGATTCAACAGCCATGAACAACTCCCTTCAGCTTGAGGCTGGAGGAAGTTTAGCGGTCGCGTTACGGCAGGGAACCGGAGGCGGATCAGATGGAGTCGGGAGACTTTCGCGTGTGCAAGCATTCGCGCAACAAAAAAACTCGGCCGTTTCCGGCCGAGTTCATTCGCTTTCGCGCTGATCAGGCTACTTTGTCTGGGAACCGACTGCCGCGGAGCCTTCCTTGGTTCCAAACACTTAGCTCCGGCGGTGAGTTCCTCTGACATCTGCGAAGTTACACGAGTTGCTTCTTGCGACCCACGAGAGTCCGAACTCGTTCCGCCAACAGAGCCACATCGAATGGCTTGCGAAACGTTTCGTTGAAGATCGTGCGGTCAAAACCGCTGGCGTTGTCTTCATCGCTGAGCAGGCCAATCAAGACCGTCTCGGCGTACTCCGGGTTCTTCCGCAGGTTGCCAGCGATCATCAAGGCGTCGCTGCGGCCCATCGCGAAGTCAATGACGACGCAATCAGGATGCAGGCTTTCCGCCTGGATGCCGGCCTCGAATCCGCTTTGAGCCGTTTCGAGCTTGAACTCATCTGAGCCCATCATCTCGTTGAGGCTGCCGCGGATCACGGGGTCGGTGCCGACAATCAAGACCTTGCCCATCGCTTCATCTTCCAGCTCTCCCAAAGGCATACCATGCTCTTTGAGGAAGCGAATCAGATGTTCGCGAGGAATGCGTCGGTCCTGGGAGCCGGGAATTCGGTAGCCGCGAAGGCGTCCCGAATCAAACCACTTGCTCACCGTGCGGGGTGCTACTTTGCAGATCTTTGCTACCTGACCAGTAGTGAAGATCGTCTTCATCGCGGGCTCCAATCACATACTCTGTACCGAGTGGAATTCGATCTCTTCCACGCCGGCACCCCCCGATGCAATGGCTTCTCTTGTTGTCTTCGGGACCTACTTGAGGACCATTGCCAGTTTGGGTTGGGGCTGTCTCAGGGTTTTGTTCCAATGGAGATGGCTCCGCCACCGCCAGTACGACTGAACGCAGAATCCGATTCTGACTCCGTTCCGATCCTGCTGAAAACTCCCTTACGACATCCAGAGGGGTAAGCAGCTCGCGCCACCAGACCGTCATCGCCTACGGCTGGTCGCGAAGGTGTCATGAGGCCCGCGGATCGCGAACACAAAACACCAAGCGACTAGCCCCCCTTATGTCGGCGTTTGTTTCAGGAACCGCAGGACAATCGCTTCCCGCGGTTCGGTGAATCGTTCCGTCGCCAACTGTCTGGACATCATTTTCGGCAAACCGAGGCGATGTCCTTTAAGTCCTTTGATTTCTTCGATCAGCGAATCGCTGCGAGTGGTGCGTTCACTGGACGCCGCACTACACCACTTCCGCAATCCAACCAAAAATTTGGCAAGCTGCGTAAATCTGTTGGTATTAATACAGGTCTTACAATCAATGCCTTGGCAAGCCGGGAAGAACCGCAAATGTGCGGCGACTTTATGGCTTGTGAAATCGATGCCTGAAATTCAGGGCGGCAAATACAGCTCCATCAAGCGTCGTTCAATAGGATCGATGAGGCACTTGGGACGTATTCGTCCCATCGGTCTCATTTGTCTCCTATGCCGAGTTCGTCGTTGACCGACTGACCACACACTGCCAGCCTACACCAAACAACGACGTCAGCCCGAAAGTCATCTCGTGACCGCAATTGCCGCCCAATCCGATCCCGCCTGTGATTCGTCGGAGAACCCCGTCTCGCGCTACGAGTTCTGGGCCATCGTCGCCATCACGTTCCTCGGAGCCGCCGTCCGTTTCGCGTTCCCTTCGGCAATGGCGATCGAACACTTCGACGAAGGAGTCTACGCCTCCAACCTCTTGTTCCCTGATCAAGGTAACGAATTCCCCCACCGCCACCTCTATGCCCCATCGCTCGTCCCGGCCCTGATTGAGTGGTCGATCATTCTCTTCGGTGACAAGGGCATCGCCCCGATGTTGCCTTCACTACTCTTTGGCACGCTGACGATCCCGCTGATCTGGTGGGTCGCCCGCCAATGGTCCGGCCCGCTCGCCGGGATCGCCGCTGCGACACTGCTGAGTCTTAACGATTTTCATATTGCCTTCAGCCGCAGCGCGCTGACCGATGTCCTGCTCTGCTTCTGGCTGCTGCTCGCCGTATATTTTTTTGAGCGAGCGTTTCGCAACCTCTCCTGGGTGTTTGCCGTCGCTGCCGGAATCACGACCGGTTTCGCCTGGTGGACTAAGTACAACGGCTGGCTCCCCCTCGCCATCAGCCTCAGCGGCCTGCTGGCCTGGTCGCTCCTCGCCCGCCGAGACGAACGCCACGTCTTCCATCGCTTGGGACTGTGGTCCGTCGCCGCCACGACCGCGCTCGTCGTCTGGTCGCCGTACTGGCTGAGCCTTCCCAACGGCTATGCGGAAGTCGCCCGAAATCACAGCCAGTATGTCGTGGGATTCGCGGGTTGGTGGAACGGGGCGACCCAACAAATTGATGCCTGGAAAGCGCTCCCCAGCGTTGTTGCGAGTTTTTTTTGCTGTTTTCTGGCGGTGCTGTCTGCTGGCTGCTTCCTGGCATTAAGTTGCGACGAATCACGTTCCGAGAAGCTGCGATCTTCCGTGGATCCGAGACAGGTGAGCTTCGCCGCAATCTGCCTTAGCGGCTTCGGAGCCATCGGTATTTTGACTGGGCTGAATTCGGCACTTGTGCTGGCTTCACTCCTGCAACTGGCGGTCGCAAGTTGGATCACATTTCGAGAAGTGACGTCGGCGTCCAAGTCCACCGATCGATTCCTTTGCTTCCGCTTTGGACTTTCGGACCTCATGCTGGCGGCTTGGGTGGGCGGTTTGATTTTGACAACGCCACTTTATCGGCCTTACCCAAGACTCACGCTTCCCCTGGTCTTGGGCACCCACCTTATGTTCGGTCATTGGTTCGCTGCTTTGCGATTTGAAGGCCGAACCAATCCATCCTCGAAGCATATTGGTTACCACGCTGTCGTGATCACAATGTTGCTGACAGTCATCGGCCCGTTGCTATCAGCTTGGCCAAAACACCCGCCGAAATTGATTCTTTCAGCTTGGCTATCTCGCAACGAACTCGCACAAATCTCCCAAAGAATGATCCGGGACGTCAACAGTTTGGTGGAGCAGCAGGCTCACCGCCCCAATGGGCCGACGCGGGCCGTGCTCTACGTCTATGCCGAGCCGGGCCTCTTCTTTCATTTGCCGGCCGAGGGGTTGGCGGTGCAGCCGGCGGGGAATCTCAACTTCGTGGAGATCGAGGCGACTCAGAAGCTGCCGACGTTCTTGGTGACCGGCCCGCACGCTCGGCGCATTCAAGCGTTCGCGGACGAGTTTGCTAAACGGGCCGAGCAGTTCGAACTGATCGCCAGGTACCCGTATGACGCGAGCGACTTCGTCCGGCTGGACGACGTCAGCGCGACGCAGTTGCGCGCCCACCGCGAACCGTTGGAAGTTCGGCTCTATCGCGTCCGCGTTCCGAAGTGAGCGGACATCGTTCCACGTGGAACACGTCTTGCCTCATTCACCCGAAGCCGGGTAACAATCCCGAACGGAATTGTTGGATGGCCGCCCTCGGCCGTCCGTTTTTTGAGCGAGATAACGATGTCGGACGGCCGAGGGCAGCCATCCTACGAAGGAACCAGCCATGGACGGCATGGATGAACGAGTCCAAATTCGGCGACGACTGGGACGGGGGTTGAATGCGTTGCTCGGCGACGATCTCGCCGCGACCGACATGCCCGTTTCAACAAGCAGCGGCAAGCCAACCGATCCACAGGGCGAACTACGGCAGATGCCGGTCAACGCGATCGAGCGAAACCCGTATCAACCACGCACTGAGTTCGAATCGTCAACCCTCCGCGAACTCAGCGACAGCATCCAGCAACACGGCGTGCTCCAGCCGCTGCTGGTCCGAGCGTTGCCGAACGGCGGATGGCAGCTCATTGCCGGCGAGCGGCGTTTGATAGCCGCCAAGCAAGCTGGCTTGGCAACCGTCCCCTGCCGAGTCCTCCAACTCGAAGAACAACAAGTCTGCGAAGTCGCGTTGGAAGAAAACCTCAAGCGAAAAGACTTGAACGTCTTGGAAAAGGCCCAGGCATTCGCCAACTACCTCCAGCAGTTTGGCCGCACGATCGAGGAATTATCGAAGCAACTCAGCCTCGACCGCTCGACGGTGTCGAATCTGCTCCGCCTGCTCGACCTCGCCGAACCGGTCAAGGATTCGCTCCGGGCCGACAAAATCAGTGGTGGTCATGCTCGAGCGCTTCTGTCGTTGCCGGCCGACAAGCAAGAAATTCTTTGCCAACGGATCGAATCAGAATCCTTATCCGTTCGCGCGACGGAAGCCGCTGTGCGCGAGCTGCTCGCCGAATCGAAAACCGATCTCGCAACCGTCGCCTTCGATCCGCAACACAAGACGAAGCCCACCGCAACTCAGCATGTCTTGTCCTTGCAGGGACAACTTCGAGATCTGCTGGGTGTCCCGGTCGAAATCAAGCTGCGCGGCAAAGAGTCCGGTCAGATCTTGATCACATTCGGCTCGAACGACGACTTCGAGCGCGTGCTTCGAGTTCTGCGACGAGCTGCCTGACACGAGAGATGTTCCACGTGAAACTGCTCGTTGACGGTCTCGCGCGACCCACCTAGACTCCGCCCCCCGTTCACGGGATGTAGCTCAGCCTGGCTAGAGCGCCTGGTTTGGGACCAGGAAGTCGCAGGTTCAAATCCTGTCATCCCGATTGACCTTGTTGATGACCGTGCCATCTCGCCACTGTGGTCTCTGATGGCCTTTTTACGCGAATGATTGTCAGGACAGCCCAATCTTGGGTCGCCGGTCAGTCCAGGGTTGGATTTGCTCCCACGCTCGCGCCGCTTGCAGCACCAGCAAGTCCGCGAAGCGGTTGCCGATGATTTGCAGACCGACGGGCAGTCCCGAACGGGTCCATCCAGCAGGGACGCTTGCGGCCGGCTGACCTGTGAGATTGAACGGATAAGTGAACTGAGTCCATTGCAGCGGCCCCAACTTCTCGCCGTCGATCGGATCAGCATCATCTTGTCCAACCGCAAACGGCGGCACTGGCAATGTCGGACAGAGAAGCAAATCGCAGTGCTCATAGAGACGCCTTGTTTGCTCCCAGAATTCATGCCGAGCCGCGAGCGCGTTCGCGAAATCGACGCCGCGCAGTTTCAGTCCCGCTTCGGCGACTCGCCGCAGGCCGGGGTCGAGCAACTCTGCCTGCGTCGGCAATTTCTTTTCGAGCGACGCTGCAGCGGTTCCGAAAAAGAAGACGCTCCATGCGTCGTACGGGTCACGCCAGTTGAGTTGCACTTGCTCGACGATCGCCCCCGCTTCGGTGAATTTCGCGGCCGCTCGCTGGCAGATCGCGGCGACTTCTGGATCAACACGGGCGTAACCTAGGTTCGGGCTATAGGCAACTCGCTTGTCGCGCAGGCCGCAATCTAGGTTGACGGAATAACACTCACCGGTTGCCGGCAGCGACAACAGATCGCGCGGATCGGGACCGGCCATCACGTCGAGCGCGGTAGCCATGTCGGCCACCGTTCGCGTGATCGTGCCAATGTGCCGCAGCATCGCTCCACCACTGCCGGGCCAATTTGGAACTCGGCCGAAACTCGCCTTGAAGCCGAACACGCCACTGAACGACGCCGGGATGCGCAGTGATCCGCCGCCGTCAGTTCCCAATCCGATCGGCCCCAATCCGGCGGCGACCGCTGCCGAAGCTCCGCCGCTCGATCCACCGGGAGTCAGCTTGGCGTTCCATGGATTGCGAGTGATCCCAAAGACTCGATTGTCGGTGACTCCTTTCCAACCCTGCTCCGGCGTGTTCGTCCGGCCGATAACGATCATCCCAGCCTTCCGCAGTCGTTCGACCGCCGGACAATCCTCCGACGTCACATTCGTTTCCGTCAGCTTCGAACCGAACGTTGTTCGCGAACCGGCGACAAACAGGTTGTCCTTCACATGCAGCGGCACTCCGTGCAAAGGCCCCCAGTATTCGCCGCGCATCAGTGCTTCCTCGGCCTTCGTCGCCGAGCACATCGCCTCCTCGGCCTGCACAGTCACGAAGGCATTCAGTATCGGATTGAACCGCTCGATCCGTGCGAGCGTTGCGCGCATGACCTCGACCGGCGAGACCGTTCGTCTCCGCATCATCGCCGCCAGTTCGACGGCCGAGCCGAAAGCAAGTTCCTCGCGCGACATGATGCGGCCCTCTGAACAACTAGCAGACGATCGACTTGCGGCGGTTGACGTAGTCCCACACAACGAAACGATCGAGGTCTCGGCCGGCGGTGAAGAAAACTCGGCCTTTGGTCGTCTCGGCGACACGATGCGCGAAGCGGATGTCTTCGTGCGACTGGTTCCAGGTCGATAACAGGAAGATGTTGATGACGATTCCCTCACGCTGGCAGAGCAACGCC
>VGZH01000026.1 GCA_016872645.1 Planctomycetota bacterium
GCTTGTCTTTCTCTTCGTCGCGGCGAGGCGGGCGACCTTCGCCACGCGGTTCGGGCTTGCGATCTCCGTCTCGCGGGCGATCCGCCTCTGGTCTCCGTTCACCGTCGCGCGGGCGATCCGCTTCTGGTCTCCGTTCACCGTCGCGCGGCCGATCCCCTTCCGGACGACGCTCGCCGTCTCGCGGCGGCTGTCCTTCTCGGCGTCGGTTTTCCGGCGGGCGATCTCCTTGCGGCGGGCGATCTCCTTGCGGCGGGCGATCTCCTTGCGGCGGGCGATCCCCGTCGCGTGGGCCGCGACCATCTGGTGGTCCGCTCTGAGGTCCACCTTGAGGCGGGCCAAACAACTCAGAGGCGTCAAGCTGTCCATCCTTGTTGCGATCCAAATCGCCGAAGACTTCTCTGAGGCGATTGAACTCGTCGCGGCTAAGCCGTCCGTCGTGATCGCTGTCGAGCAGTTCAAAGAATCGAGGCATCGAACCACGGCGGCCTTCACCTTGCGGCGGAGGACGGTTGCCGTCCGGACGACGATCTCCGTCTGGCGGACGATTGCCCTGCGGACCTCGCTCGCCCGGACGACCCTCGGGACCTCGCTCGCCTTCACGACGCTCGCCTTCACGCGGACGATCACCACCCGGACGTCGCTCTCCATCTCGCGGCGGCTGATCTTCACGCCGAGCTTCCGGCTTGCGATCACCTTCGCGTCGAGTTTCCGGGCGTTCGCCATCTGGCTTTGCATCGGGACGACGTTCGCCGTCCGGCTTCCGATCACCTTCGCGACGCTGTTCCCCTTCACGAGTTTGAGCGAGCGCTTTGAAATCATCCAGCGTCAGGACTTCCTTTTTCGCACGCTCAAACATCGGCCGAGCACGATCACGGAATTGTTCTGGAAGTTCATCGAGGGTTACCTTGCCGTCGCCATTCGCGTCCATCCGCTTAAATTGCTCTTCGGGATTTTGATTCGGCCGACCCCCTAGATTTCCTGGAGCACCAGACGGCGGAGCCAACTCGGCCATCGCACGGCCGAACTCTTCTTGCGACAGTTCATCCTTGCCGAGTTTCTCAAACACTTTGGCGAGCCGGTCGCGCATACCTTCCGGCAGTTCGTCTTTTTGCAGCTTGCCATCGTTGTTCTTGTCGAGCCGCTTCAAAAACTCTCCTTGACCGAAACCACCGGGTCGTCCTCCGGCCGCACCCGCCAGCCGCTGCCGCATTTGTTCAAAGTCTTCGGCGTTCAGCGAATCCTTGCCTTGTCGTTCCAGCATGTCGCGGAGAAATCGGGTGGGGCCCTCTTCGGGAATCTCATCCTTGGACAGCTTGCCGTCTTTGTTCTTGTCGAGCCGTTCGAGCATCTGCTTGAAGTCGAGCATCGGCCGACCAACGCCGGGGCCGCCCGCGCCTCCACCGAATCTGCCACCCTGCACCGGAGCATCACTGCGTTTCACAGCGGCGTCGAATTCCGCTTTCGTCAACTCGCCGTTGTCGTCCTTGTCCCCCAACCGCACAAGCCGATCGAAGAACCGGCCTTGGTCTTCCGGAATTTCATCGGGAGCCAGTTTGCCGTCACTGTTCTTGTCCAGCTTCTTGAAGAGCTCCTCCTGCTGAGCCGCATCTGTTTTTTTTGCGTCGTCTTGGGTGAACGCAGCGACCGGCAACCCGATCAGACCCACCGCGAACAGTGCCCAAAAATTGATCCGCTTCATAATGTGATTCCTGACGAGTGGAGGTTGAGTTGACCCAAAACCGGGCATCAGCTTACGCCATTGAACCCACATTTCCAGACCGGGTTCCGCAGGATTTCCACAAACTTGTCCGGCACTTCGTCAACCGTGGACTTTTCCTAAATGCATCAGTCTTGGCCGTGTGAGGTCCAATTTGGCCAATCAAACGCGATGTCCAACGCCGAGGCCGAGTGCGTCAACGCTCCGATGCTGATTCGCTCCACGCCAGTCTCAGCGATTTCCCGGACATTGGCGAGCGTGATTCCACCTGAGGCCTCCAGTCGCGTGGTCGGCGCGATCTCGTCTCGCAACCGTACTGCCTCACGCAGCAACGTCGGAGCCATGTTGTCGAGCAACACAATCTCCGGCCTACCGGCCAGCGCATCGCGAAGTTGTTCCAGAGTGTCGACCTCGACCTCAATGGCGGTACCGGCGGGCAAAGCACTACGAGCCTGTCCCACCGCGTCCGCAATCGTGCTGGTTCCGCTGTGTCTCACCCAAGCTGCCAAGTGGTTGTCCTTGATAAGCACACCGTCGTACAGCCCCATCCGATGATTCGTCCCGCCACCACAACGAACGGCGTATTTCTCTAATGCTCGCCAACCGGGCAACGTCTTGCGAGTGTCGAGGATCACGGCCTTCGTCCCAAACACATCCTCGACAAACTTCCGAGTCTGTGTCGCCACACCCGACAAGTGCATCAGAAAGTTCAACGCCGTTCGCTCGCCGATGAGCAACGACCGCAGCGAGCCAGACGCTCGCGCGACGACAGTTTGAGCCGCCACGAATGTCCCGTCGGGGACCAGCGGTTGCCAAGCGATTGTCGGATCAAGACGACCGAAAACCAACTCCGCGACCGGGCCACCGGCCAAGACCCCCTCGCGCCGCACAACGACGTTAATCGTGGCGGTCTCCGTGGGATCAATGAGTGCAGTACAAGTCAGATCGCGATCCAACTCGCTGGGCAACGAGTCCGGTATCTCGTCCAGCAGAGAATCAATCGTCGTGACCGAGAAGACATCCGCGAGTCGATCCAGTGGATCGCCGCCGATCGTCGCCGCGTCTCCCAAATCTTCCGACAGCGCTGATTCAATCAATCGCTGCGCCGCGAATCGCTCGGCCGATCCGAAAGTGAGTGATGTCTGTTTCACGTCGGGCATGATGACTCAGCTTCCTGGGGTTTCTCGCCCCGATCGACACAGACCGCGACGGTCAAATCGCCGGTGACGTTCAGTGTCGTTCGGCACATATCGAGTAGCCGATCGACACCCAGGATAATCCCAATCCCTTGCTCCGGCACTCCGACCGACTTCAACACGAGCACCACCAGAGGCAGCGACCCACCTGGCACACCCGCGGTGCCGACTCCGGCAAGCACCGACATCAATACGACTTGAAATTGCTGGGCGAATGTCAACTCGACACCGAACACCTGCGCGAGGAACAGCACTGTGATGCCCTCGTACAACGCCGTCCCGTTCTGGTTTGCGGTCGAGCCAACCGTCAGCACAAAGTTCGCGACCTCTCGTTTGACCCCCAGCTTTTCTTCGGCGACTCGCAGCGACGTCGGTAGCGTTGCGTTCGACGAAGATGTCGCAAACGCGGTCAGCAGCACCTCGCTGATCCGGCTGAAAAACTCCCGAGGGGAAATCTTGGCGATCAGCCACACGACCAGCGAGTACACGCCGAACATATGCAGCGAGAGCGCAAGCAGCACCGCGCCGACGTACCAAATCAATGTCTGTAAAATGTCCCTGCCGAGTGTCGCCGTCAGGGAGAACATCAACCCGGCCACACCGAACGGAGCCAACTTCATCGCCCAGCCGATAACGACCATCGCGATGTCGTAGATCCCTTCCAGCACCGCCACGAGCGGCGCCGTCCGCTCCGGCGAAAACGAAATTGCGACGCCACAAACCAATGCGAAGAACATCACCGCTAGCATTCCGCCACCCGGCGAACTGCCGTCCAGCGCACCGACCATCTCCTGCAGCGGATTACGCGGAATGATATCCAGCAACGAGTCCCGCACCGTCTTCGCACTTGCCGCTTTTTTGACCGCATCCTGAGATTGGTCGGCGTATTTCGCCCGCAGCTCGATCCGCTTGTCTTCCGGCAAGCGAGCACCGGGCTTTACGAGATTTGCCATTCCCAAGCCGATCGCGACTGACGCGGACGACAGCACCAACGTCATCACCAGCGTTCGCACCCCAAGCATTCCGAGCCGCCGCACATCGCCAATTCCGGCGACTCCAAGAGTCAACGCCGAGAACACCAGCGGCACAACAACCATGAAGATCATCCGCAAGAAAACCTGGCCGAGCGTTTCGGCGACGTTCTTCGTCAGCCATTCCAGCGTCGGGTCCATCTTGCCAGTCGCCGACGGCCAGACCTGCCGAGCGATTAATCCAGCGATCGCTCCGATCAAAAGCCCAATCAGGATCTGCCAGTGCAACGACAGTCGAAGCCTCGATTTAGGATTGTCCATGAGCCAATCACCTCACGGGCGCGACTTGCGCTTGTCCTTGCCTCGTTGCCGCTTTTGGCTGCTGACCGGGACGCCATTGACGTCCTGCATCTCTCCCATTTCTTCGAGCTTCTCCTTCATGCGGCTCCAAAAGTTGTTGGCCGGTTTGGAAGGACCAACGTTTGGCGGAATGATAAGCGTGGAGTTGCTTGCCGGCGGGGGCGTTGGGGCCACGCGATCCAGAATCTTGCGTTCGCCCATGCTCCACACGCTCGACGCGATGAAGTACACGCACAGCCCGGCCGGGACATGATAGAACATGAAACCCATCATCAGCGTCATCCAGAAGAAAACCTTCGCCTGCATCCGCGTCTGCTCGTCGGTCGGCGGCGGCATGAACATCTTCTGTTGGAACAGGAACAGGCTCGTCGTGATGATCGGCAGCAGATTGAACTCGCTGCCGAGGAACGGCATTTTCATCGGCATTTGGAAGAGCGCGTCGGGGGCGGCAAGGTTATCGAACCACAAGAACGGCGCGCGGCGCAGATCGACCGACGTGCTCAGCGCCTGATACAATCCGATGAAAATCGGCAATTGCATCAGCACCGGCAGGCAGCCGCTGAGCGGGTTGAAGCCGGTCTCGGCGAACAACTTCATCTGCTCCTCGGCGAATTTTTGTTTGTCGTCGGCGTACTTCGCTTTCAATTCGGCGATGCGCGGTTGAACTTCTTTCATCCGCTTGGCATTGATCGCCTGCTTGCGGCTGATGGGAAACATGCAACTGCGGACCAGCACCGTCAGCAACATAACGCAGATGCCGTACGGCAGGCCGAATCCATGAAACGTGTTGAGCACCCACAGCAGCCCATTGGCGATGACAGCCACCAGCGACGCAGGAATAAACAGAAAGCCGCTGAACTCGATGACCTTCTCCGCACCAAGCTCGGACAACAGTCCGACACGTTTGGGACCGAGATAAAAGTCATACTCGTGAGTGATCTCATCTTCGGCCGGAACAGTGTGCTCGACCGAACGGAGCTGCACACTGATTTCGCTCCACCCGGGCAGAGCCCCATTTTTTCGGACGACCTGCGGCTTGGCAAAGTCGAGATAGCTCGCTTGCTTTCGAGCGGCGTCCTGCGGCAGGACGAGCGCCGTGAAATACTGCGTGTCCAGTCCGACATACTGAAACGTGCGCTTGCCGGCCTTCAGCTCTTCAATCTTGCCGGCGTCGTCCGCTTTGACGATGGCGGCGGACGTCACCGCGTTCGTCGTAAGGCTGCCGTCCTGTTCTCGAATCCCGAACTTCACGTCGCGGAACTTGCTGGCGTTCTCTGCATTTTCCAGCGGCAGGCCGGCCGGACCTTGCAGGTCGTAGACGACGGCGAGTTCTTTCGAGGAGAGATTCTTGAGGCTCAGTTGCAACGCGAGCTGATAACCGGCTGAATCTTCGTCCCGTTTCGCATCAGCTTTCTCCCAACGTCGGACTTCATATTTTTTGCGCAGCTCCCAGAGGCCATCCGGGGTCTTGATGCCGAACGTGACACTCTTCGGAACTCCTTTTGCTTCTATGACAACTTCAGCGTCCTCGGCAAGCACTTCCCAACTCAACCGCGCGAGATTCGCATCAACATCGAGCTTCCTCAACTTCTTGTCGATGTCGTCGATCGCGAGATGCCCCGTCACTGGTGGAGCGGCCTTCAGCGGTTGCAGCTTGCTGGTCAAATCATTGCCGAGCAAACTGAGTTGCGACACGGCGGCTCCGGGCTGCCAGGGTTTGAGCGCCTTGTAACGTGGGTCGTTCAGTTCGGCAGAGACGATTCCCGCTCCGACACTACTGAGCGTGACCTTCAATCCGAATCCTGTCTTCGGGTCATCGGAACCGATCACGACGGCCCTGGCCGGATGATCGGGTAATTTGGCATCAACGACGGCGACGACTTCCGCGTCGGGCTTGCCGTCTTTGTCTCCTTTTTTCTCGTCCGCACCTTTGCCATCGGTGATGGCGTCAATCTTTGGATCGACCTTCTTGACGGGCGGCTTTGGTGGCTGCGGAAACATGCCCGGAAACAGCTTCGGCCCGACGCTCATCCAGCCAAACAGGATGAGGAACGAGAGGACAGTGAACGTGAGCAGGCGGCGTTGTTGATCCATGTCAGATTTTGGAGTGCGGCGAGCCATCGCCGCTTTTCCTTCCAGATCAGTTTGACTTCAAAATAAAAAGCGGCTGCGCCGCAATCGAAAGCGGTGATGACTCACCGCACTCCAAAAAACGAAAGGGTGCGTGGACGCACCCCTCTTAATATTCCCGATTCATTGATCGACCTAGCGACCGTCGCGGAGACGGTCGCCGAGGAAGTTGTCGAGTTCCGGGATTTCGTAGATTTTCTTCACCGTCGTATCCACGTCGTACTTCACTCGGCGGTATCTCAGATTGTCGCCGTCGAGGATCACATACGACGAATCGGGTACACCGTTGCGCGGTTGCCCAACTGAGCCGACATTGACGAGGTGCTTCTGATTCGTCAGCCGGTACTCGAAATTGACCTCTTCGGGGGACAAAAAATTCAAATCCTCGGTGAAGATACCGGGGATGTGCGTGTGCCCCTGGAAGCACCATCGCTCAACGAGCCCGAAGATGCGTTCCATCTTGCGCTGGTTGTAGATGTCTTCCGGGAAAACGTATTCATTGAGCGGGTTGCGGGCCGAGCCATGCACGAACAGCAATCCCGGCTCGCGACGGATGCGAGGCAACTCGCCGAGGAACTCCCAGCGGCGTTCGCTGTTCTCGCCAGTCTCAAGCTGTTGTCGAGTCCAGAAGATGGCCCGCTCGGCTCCAGCGTTGAAGCCCTCTGGATCGAACAACGCCCCTTGATCGTGATTGCCGAGGATGACGAGATCGCAATTCATCACTCGGTCGATGCATTCGCGCGGGTTTGGACCGTAGCCAACGATGTCCCCCAGGCAATAAATCTCTCTGATGCCCTGCGACTTGATGTCGGCGAGAACCGAATCGAGCGCTTCGAGATTTCCGTGAATGTCGCTGATGATGGCTCGCAACGCAGACTCCGCGACGAAAACAACCGCACAGATGCCGAGACAGCCGGATAGTTTAGTGGCGTTGGGAAGTAGGAACAATCATCGCCTTTCGACCACGCAAACCACGCGGCTTCACGCAGAATTGGCCGCCCCGCGTGAGCCGAACAACCGGTCAGGCAAGCTGTGCCGAGTACGTGAATTGGACTGAGAAATCTGCGTCATGTCCCCGTGTGATCCTGACCTTTCGGATCAGACCACCGTCTGAGGATCGTCAAACCGACGAGCGTGGAAGCTCCGAAGATCGCGATGCCCAAAAGCGTCGAGGCGATTACAGCCGCGAAGAGCTTCGCCGTGTTGAACTGCTGACCCTGCAGGATCACATAGCCTAGCCCGTGACGCTCGGCCAAGTTGCCCGCGAAGAACTCGCCAACGATAGCGCCGACGACCGCCATGCCGCTCGATGTTCGCGCCCCCGCGACCAGGAACGGCACCGAGTGAGGCAGCCGCAGCTTCCATAACACTTGCCACCGAGAGGCTCGATACAGGCGAAACAGGTCCAGCAAATCCGGATCGACCGAGAGCATCCCGGCGGTCACGTTCGTGACGATGGGAAACAGACTGATCATAAACGACACCAAAACGATGCTGTGGAAGCCCGCTCCAAACCAGACAACGATGATCGGGGCCACCGCGACGATTGGAACCGTCTGCAAAAAAATCGCATACGGGTAACAGCTGCTCCGAATCACCCTCGACTGCGAGAACACGCACGCAGTCAGCGAGCCAATCAACACACTGCTCACGAACCCGCACAGTGCAGCGGCTGCCGTCAGTCCGATCGCGGTGAGCAGTTCTGAGCGAATCTCGAGGGCCGCCTGCAGCACTCCAAACGGTTTGGGGACCAAAAACGCTTTGATGCCGAATTCGACGACGATGTAGTGCCACGACAAAATCACGACGACGAATAACACCGCCGGAGGCAATGCGGCTTTGATAATCTGTTTCATCGCGCGGCCTCCCGCAATTGACGGGTCACTTCGCCGACCAGCTTCGCGAACTCCGGCGTCGAGCGCAGTTCCGAGTCACGCGGATGCTGAAAGGGTACGGCGATGTCGGCGAAGATCCTGCCAGGAGACTTGCTCATCACCACCACGCGCTGGCTCAGAAACACCGCCTCAGAAACGTTGTGCGTCACGAATAGCCCGGTCCATTGTTGCTTCGCCCAAATCCGCAACAGCTCTTCATTGAGCTGTTGCCGCAGCAACTCGTCGAGCGCCGCGAACGGTTCGTCGAGCAGCAATAATTCCGGATGAGTAATGAGAGCTCGCGCCAGCGACACGCGCATCCGCATTCCTCCGGAGAGCATTCTCGGCCGCTTCGCCGCGTCATCCGGCTTGAGGCCGATCAGTTTCAAACTGTCGTCGATCGCTGTGCGTTGTTTCTCGAACGGCTCCCCACGTAGTTCCAGCGGCAGGCGGACATTGTCGAAAACGCTCCGCCACGGCAGCAGGTTCGAGTCTTGAAACACGAACGCCCTGCGCGAGTCGTCCGTCGCTCCGGCGTTGACTTGCAGCGATCCGCCGGTTGGCGAGATCAGCCCGGCGATCATTCGCAGCAGCGTCGATTTGCCGCAGCCCGAAGGGCCCACCAACGAAACAAACTCGCCACAACGCACGTTGAACACCACGTCCCGCACGCCGAATTGACCGGACGCGAAACGCATCTCGACTCCGGCGGCCCGGACGCAAAAGTCTTGCGACAAGAGTTCGTCCTCTATCCCTAGTTGCCCGTTCTTCAAACCGGGCTGACAATCATACGCAAAGGCAAAGCGAACGGCTTGGAAATCCGTCCTAAGGGGCGGCATTCTGACGGCGGATGCGGAACACGCCAATCGACAGCACCATGGCGGCAATCGCGAACGCCACAAAACTCGCTTCGCTCAGCGGTGACGGCAGGAAGAACATGCCCAGCAGGCCGAGTACGCTCAAACCACCACCGAATTGTCGGCGCGGAAAACCGTTCGACGAGCCGCCAATCAACTTCAGCAGCCAGACCGCGATCGAAGTCCAAATCGCGGCCCACACGATGCCCAGTCCCAGCGTTTCCGATTCACTCGGCCGCACGTTTAACGCCAGCCGAGGCGCACCGCTCGCTCGCGAGAATCGCAGGACGTTGCCCTCTCGCTGAATCTCGATGGGCAGCGACAAACCACCCGCTTGAGTCCAGCCAGGACTGCCGACGAATCCGTCAAATCGTTCGCCCAGCGCCTGCTGGTCTGCAACCGGGTTGAGATTGATGGCCCCCGCGCCAAGTCCCTGCCCATTTGTTGCAGCCGCTTCGTCGGACAGCACGAGATTCCCGGAGACACCGGAATTTCTGTTCGCGCCAACTCCGAACGACAAGCGACCGCTACTCGGTCCGCGTCCTCCAAATCCACCGCCCCCACCCAAATTGCCGCCGCCCTGTTGTATGCCGTAGCGGCCACGACGACGATCATTCAACTCCGACCATTCCTTTCCTTGCGTCGCATCGTTTCGCGGCAGATTCCCCGCCGCATTCACGTTGAGGCCACCAAGCCCCGCCGCGCCCTGAGCCGACAGTGAACCGTTGGCAAAGCTGTTCGAAAAGTCATTGCGAGTCTCTCCTCCCTGAGTTTGGCCTTGTGGATTCGCCGCTTGTTGAGCTTGCTGCTGCAATTGCTTTTCATTGTTTACGGTTTGATTGAGTCGATCGAGTTGCTCGACCGCCTGCTTGCGGCGGTTGGCTCGATCCTCTTCGGTGACGCCACGTTGATTGCCGGGAAGCCCGCGCCCCGCTGCCATTCTCCCGCCTTCGAAAGTTGGCGCACGGGACTTTCCGAAGGGTGGCTTCGTGTCCGCCGGATCCGTCACGTTGAGTTTGAACTTCAAGCCGCTGTCCGGGCTACTGAGGTTGGCTCCCAACAGGGTGTCGTCGATTACTCCCTGATCCAGCGCGCCGTTGCCGTTCGTGTCTTCGCCGGGGTCGAGCACTCCGTTTCCGTTGCGATCCTCGCCGTTCGTAACGACCCCTAAATTTTGGGAGTAGAGAAACGTGTTGTTGTCCGCGACGACCTGCCGCTGAATGATCTCACCGTTTGAGTTGAATTGGTCGGCAAACAAATCGAAGTTCGCGTTCGGGTTGCCTTTGGCTTGTTCCGCGTTCGCTCTCGCGGCTTGTTGCTGATCCCGCGCGACAAAGAAATTCGTCCTGCCGTCTCTGTTCTCAACGATGATCCGGCTTTCAAGATCGGCTTTTTTGGCCTCGAAGTCTTGCACGGCGGCCGTCAACTTGCGCCCCTCATCAGATTGCGACAGACCTGGCCGGTTGAGTTGCGCGTTCTGGTTGTGCAGAGCCAACCCGAGTTGCTTGAGATTGTTCTTCGCCTGCAAGCGTTGCGACGAACGGTAATTCGTCCCCTCGATAACGCGCATCAAATCGTTGGCCTCTTGCAGCCATGCGGACTGATACGCGACCGCCGCCGTATCAGCCTCCTGGTTCGTCAGGTTGTTCTTCGCAGCGTTGTTGAGCGGCTTCGCGGACCAGTCCTTGGGAACATGCACGGCCCACAGCGTACGCGCGACCGGGATGCCATACTCTTTATCGTCCGAGAGTGACACGACGTTCGGCGTCGGCAGTTCGATCTCTTGAGACCAGATTCGGAAGCCTCTCAGCAATGATCCCTGCGGCAGCCGGCCGCCCAGCACCAGCTTCACTTGAAATGACAAGTCCGCTTCGCTGGTCTTCGGCAAGGCGATCAACTGGTACGTCTTGTCATCCTTCTTCAGCGCGACCAGCCGCGACGGTTGATCGGCAACGAACACCGACAGCGCCTGCGACTTCTCCGGAAGCTGCAACGCGAGAAACTGCCGCGAGCGATTCTTGATCGTATAGACGCACTGCATTCGCCAAGTCCCGTCCGCCGCCAACACCGTCGTCAGATCCGCGAGATTGACCGACGCCGCAGCACCCGCCTGAGCCGCGAACGATTTCAACGACCACTTCGGAGCGGCGGCAACTTGCTCATTCTGATCTCTGACCTCTGATCTCTGACTTCTGATCCTCACCACCGCCGTCGCCTGATCGACCAGCTTCTGATCGACGACGATTGGCAGTTCATCCCGCTGCACTGTCTCGCCGACTTCACCGATGGGCGCAAGCTGATTGCCGCTGATGTTGATCACGACGACGTATTGCCGCTGTGTCTCCAACGCCGCGAACGGCGCTGCCTCCTGTCCATCGGCCGCTTGCGCGTCAGCGGCCATGTCAGCCAGGACCGCTCGCTCGAACGTGATGGTCGGAGCGATGACTTCGCGCTTTTCGGCCGGAGGAGGTAGCGTGGCGGTCGCGAGCAAAAAGTACCGCGAGCCGACTGGGTCTTGCAGCGTGACGGTCCAGCGCGTGCGGCCGGTTCCTTCGCCCCCCGATGCGAAGCTCGTTTGCCGAATCGCCGCACCCTGAAAATCCAGCTTGCCAGCCAACCAATCGGGAGTCGTGAACGTGAATGTGTCGGCCGCGGCATCCGCGATCTTCCATTGCAAGGCCAGCGAGTAATCGACTGCTGTGTCCGAGACCGTCACCAACGTGACCGCATCGGCCGACAACTTCGGCACCGCGCGAGCCAGATCGAACGCCAACACCTCGGGCATCAAGGCGTTCGACGTGAAGACAAACCTCGCCGGCCGGCTGAGCTTGCGGCGAAGTTCCTCGCTGCAATGTTCCGGGTCCGACGTTTTCCACGTGTTGTAGCTGCTGGCCGTCGCCTGATACGCCGGATCAAACCACACGGCCGCTTGCGTGACGAGCTTCGATAACTCCAGCGGCACCGGCACGCCGATCTCGGAGATGGCATCCTCGGGTTCCTTCGGCACGTTTCCTTGCAGCACTACCTCAACCGCGCCAAGTCGCGGCTCGGTGAATTCAACCGTCAGCACGTTCGTCTGTGGGTCGATGTGCCAGTCTTGCAGAGCGGTCGCATCGACATCGACCGGCAACCACATCGGCGGCAACTGCACGCTGACGCTCGATCGCAACGCTCCGGCCAGCTCCCACCGCAGTCGTGACGACATCCGCACCTTGCGACGCTCGACCACCATCGCGTGCTCCGCGAAGCCGGTCGATTCCGGCGCTCGCCGCTGCGCCGAGAAGCCAATCTCAAACGGTCGAGCTGTATAACGAAACGCGCTCAGCGGCACGGTCGTGACATGCGCAAACGCGACCGGCGACGTGAACTGATTCGCGTTGATTTGTGTCAGCCCTTTCGTCGCGATGTTCTTGAGCACAAACTGCGGAGCCGCGAACAATCCCACGACACCGAAGTCGCGAGACACCTGCAACGGCGCAAACACGGGGACATTGATCGTCACCGCTTCGTCGGCGACGCGAGTCTCCATGAACAGCTCAAAGGCCAGCGACGTTTGATCGCCGACCGCTCGACGCAGAAAGACCCGCAGCACGCGGCCATCGACGTTCTCGCCGAGTTCCCAGCCACCGACATCCGGCCCACTGATCGAACGGACTTTGAGTTCCTTCGGCAGCGAGAACGAGACGTCGTTGATCGCTCCACGCGGCACTTTGAACAGCCAGCCCGATTCCAGTCGCACACCCGCGTCTTCGACTTGCACCGCCGTCGCCGATTCGGCTTGCACGATCGCATCAACCGCCCCCGCCGCTTGCTTCGGCTGCCACGCGAGACGCAACTCGCCCCCCGCGTCGATCGCGACTTCGTAAAAGGTTTCCTTGGCTCCTTGGCCGAGTACCGTTCGCTGCAACAACGATGCGGCGTTGCTCAACGGTTCAGCCGCCGGCTTCCCGTCCGCTTCACGCGGGTTGTTGGCAGCGGCTCCTTGTCGCACACGAAATGTGTTTGTCGCCCCGTTCACACGGAACGCAATGTCCTCGCCCGAATTCACAAACAGCAACTTCCCCGCCGGTACCGCAGCCAACTGCAACGCCAGTTGACCCGTTGGCCCCGCCTGTTGAATCGGCAACTCGGCGGCCAGGTCGAGCACATGCAGTCCGGCGTCCGGCAGATAGATCGCCACGCGCGACTCGCCATTCACGTCGATGACTTGTGTTGAGGCCGGCCGATCATCGAGCTTCGTCTCCGTCAACACACCGTTCTGCAGCGGGATCGGAACCCACGTCGACTTGCCCGTAAACAAGGTGACGCGCCCGCGCACTTCCGCGACAGCCGCATCATCCCCATTCGGTCGCTCCTTCGGTGCAACGACAAACAACGCCTCGGTGACTTCTCCCTGCGATGGAGCCAGAGGCTTCTTTCGCAGTTCCGGATGCGCGGCGTTCCAGAGTTCCACGAACTTCGCGTGCGGCAAATACACTCGCTCGGCCGCGAGCGGTTCCTTCGGATCGTCAAAGGGGAAAATGATCGTCGGCCGCGCGGGAATGTCCGGATTCGGATTCACCGGTGGAGCCACCGCCGGCTTAGCAACCTGCGGCTCTTGTGCGAACGACGAATTGATCGCGAGCAACGCGAAGATAAACAACGAGACCGCCTGTCGCGTCAGCGGTCGAGTCCAGAATGCTTTCGTTTTCATGCGCGGCCATGCAGTGGCCAGCCCCTCGCCAGTCGCGTGAAGAACCCACAGCGCGATCGCCGCGACGGTGCCGAAGAAGATTCCGTCGAGCGTGTTCTGCCACGCCAGAGGCGCGATCGCGGCCAGAGCCAACGGCAGCGTCAGACCGAGCGCAGCCCACGTTCCCTTCAGCATTCGCCGATTCGGGGGCAACAGCCACGCCAGAAACGCCAGCGCCGCGATCCACACGCCTCGCCCCGTCCATCCCGCCGCTCGGTTCTCGTAAACCAAATCGAGTCCAATCCCACTCGCGGCCGTCTCCGTTCCGAGATACCGAAACTTTTTCGTCGCAGCCCCGTCCAGAGCCTCCAACGCCATCGTCAGCGACAAAAGGCCGCCGCGCTCTCGCCTGCCTACGGGTTGTTGCGATGGCCGTATTTCAAGGCTCAGTTCCTGCTCGGACTGCGTGACACCGTCGTTGGATGGCGGCGCCTCCGCCATCTTCTTCGCGAGATCTTGTTGCGGTTTCGGCATCGCTTCCGACGTTGCCTCTGCCGGAGCATTCGGCTCTGCAGCCATCGGAGGCGTTATCGTATCATCTGTGAACGGCGCAAATTTGCCACCAGCGGCAGCCGCTTCCGACACCGCCATCGGGGCTGCACCAGCCATTGGAGAGGAGGAAATTGAGGGCGATCGAAGGAGACCCTTTTGAGCGGATTGAAACACTGGGGTCGCCAGTAACCAGACGAAGAAGCCCAGCCCTAGCAGCACTCCGGGAGCGACAAGCCCACGTCGCCAGCCATAGCGATAGCGAGACCAAACGAATCCCACGGCGATCAGTACCCCGACGATTGCCATCAGCATTCGATTCAACTTCGACCACTTCGGCAGCGACAGTGACTTCGGCAGATTGCTCAGCCAATCGGTGCGGTCGAGCGGTGTGGCGGTGTCGGGAACGAAGGCTCCTTGGCTGTCGGTCAGCAGCAGGTCGCGCGGATAGCGAAGCTCCCATTGTTGGTCGAGCACCTGCATCGGCTGCGACACACCGGCTCCGTTGAGCACCGTCAACTCCGGCGGCGGCTGACGCAACTCGCCCGTGCCGCGCAGCGCCGGCACGTTCGTCCGGTAGAACAACTGCAACATCCGCTCCGCTGCCGGATTGTCCCCAGGCCTTAGCGGAATCAGAAACGCACCGTCGGCTCGGCGAACCTCTACCGGCTGACCATCGACGAGTGCGGCCCAGAGATCGGCGTGTGAAGCGTGAAGAAGCCCGGCTTCTTTTGAGAAGCCGGGTTTCTGATCATCCGCGAACCGCACTTGCAAGCTCTGTACTCCGACCGCTGTGAACTGGAACGTCGCTTCATGTTGGAACTCGCCGGCAGGGCTGAGGAGGCTGGTGATCGTGGCGACTCGGCAGATCGCGGTTGGGACTGGCAAGCGATCAAAACGTTCGTCGGCAACAGTGATGTTCGGCGTGCCTGCGTAGTAGCGATAGGCAGCGACAATTCTTTGCGTCGGCCAGTATGCCAAGGGAGCGGGCAAGTCGATCGGATCGACTTCCGTCAAGCTCGCCTTGTTCCCGTCTTGCGCGGTGACCGTGAGCCGCTGGTCTCCCTCGGCCTCGATCGCAACGAAACCGTTTTGACGATCAGCAGCAAGCAAGCGGAGGTGCGGGAGTCCAAAGTAGGCCGGTCGCTCCGCAACCGGAACCGCTTTCGAGTCACGGATTGACTCGTCTACTTTGGTCTGTGCTCGCGGGGCGACACTCGTCACCACCAGCGTTTCCGTGCCGACCAGATGGCGATCTAAACGCAGTGTCCAAATCAGTTCCCCATTCTCGCCGGCTCGTGACATTTGTTCGACGATGCGAGCAGCTCCGGTCACGAACTGAAATCGCAGATCCTTGCCGGCCGATTCGGGAAGTGCGACTTCGAGCACTCGCAGGCCGCCGCCGGTGATGGTCAGTTCAGTCTCGAAATGAGTATGCAGTGTTTGCTTGTCGAGCCGCGCGAAGGCCAGCGTGCGAGCGGCAACTCGCGAAGGTTTGCGTTCGATCTTCAGCGTGCCGCCGAATCGCGTGTCTTGATACGCGAAACCCAAACGTGCTCCGGGAACCGGCACGTTTGTCGGATCGAGTCCGTTGATGTCGCCGGGAACGACATCGAGATCGGCATCAGCCTTGATAACGTAAGTGCCCTCAGAAACCGACGACTGCGGCAGACGAAGCTCCGGCAGAGTGACTTCAACCGGCATGTCTTCGACCGGCCAGCCATCGAGATCGCGATGTGCTCGGACTTCGAGCTTCGCCTGTTGACCCGGTCGCAGTGGCTGCGGCAACGGGATGCGAATGTGATTGATTCCCGGCTCGTCTTCCTTTGTGCGAACCTGCCACGGCAGCGGCTGACCATTGACCGAGACCGCTGTCAGCAACCACTCGGCGGGCAGCGAGACTTCCAATTCAAACAGCGGAGCGAACGACGTCTCCATCGTCGCGGCGGTGATCAGGTCGAGACCCGTTGCCGTCAGATCGAAGATCGACGAGATGCTCGCCTGCACGTCCTGCTCTTTCGGCTGAGCCACGAATCCCAACGAAAACTCTTCCCTCCAGACATCGAATAACAGAGCGACTTGGCTCGGATCAGTCGCTCCCGCCGTCCCGATGGATTTCGGATCGGCCTCACTGATCGTCGCCGTCCGCACGCCTGCCGACTCGACGGTTCGCAATCGCACGGCCGGAGCGTGTTGCACAAGCGCTCGGCCAATGTGTGACGTGACTTGATTGATCTTCAACGTCGGCACACGCCACGACTCGCCGGCCGGCACCGCCATCACGCCGCGAAAGTCGATCCGCCGCGAACCATCGAACGGCTGTCGATAATTCAGCGTGATTCGGGTCGAGTTCGCATCGTTCGGATCGTCCGACAACTCCCACGCTTCGAGTCCATTGGAATCGACATCGGTGATTTCCAACGTCTTGGGAACTCGGCAGACCAATCGGTCGAGCGGCGTCCCATGCGCCTGCAACGCCGTGACCGCGTGCCAAGTGATCTCGCCGGGGGCGACTCGCAACCCGAAACCAGTGGTCGCGAACAACAGCGAATCGGTCGTCCGTTCGCGCTGCCGATCGGTCAGCTGAATCGCAACGGCCGAACTCCTGCCTCCGATTGCGACTTGGTAATTGGCCGGCTGATCATTCGCGGACGGCCTTTCGACCGAGAGTCCTGCGAGTTGCAGATGCTTCCCCGCCGGCACCAACACTTTGAGCGTTCCCGGAACCCCCGGCAACACGCCGATCGATGCAACCTTGTCCGCACCAACCGCGGTCAGCGGTGTCGAGAGTTCAAGCGTCAACGTGTGCTCACCGCGTGTGTCGTTTAGCAAGAATAACGACTGCTCATTGCGACCCAGCTTCGCCGGTTGCCCATTCAGCTTCGCGCTTTCGACCGCCATCGCTCCGAACGACAACGGCAACGCCTGCCAGGATTCGCCAAGCTGGCTGATCTTGATCGTCGCCTCAACGACAAGTTGCTCGCCATCAAACTTCGCCGAGTACGTCGCTCCTGAAATCACCGCCCCGACCGGAGCCGTCGTCTTCGCCGGCGCGTTCTTCTGAGCATCGCGATACAGCTTGAAAAACTCTTCGCGTGGCAACAGCACCCCACGCTGATCCTTCGCAATGATCGTGTCGAGATCTTCCACCGGCACGAAGACGCGACGAGCATCAATTTCCTGGGCAGAGGCTGGAACACAGCAGACCATCGCCAAGAGCAGTGTGCTGATAGCCGTTATCACACTTTCGGCAGCGCCAAAAAGTGGGATAAGGGCTATCAGCTTTCGGCTTTCGGCCACCGGCCGGAAAACGCCGGAAAACAAGTTCAGGGTTCCGATCATGAACTCACTCACTTCTGACGGACAAAGCTACGAAGTTGCCTCGGGCGGCGGGCTGACGATAGTTGGAAACGGCTTCGAGGGATCAACGCCATTGCCATTCGGACGCTTTACCGCTCCGAACAACGAATGCACGATCCAGACGGCAAACATTAACAAGAGACCCCAGCGAGCGGCGGCGACTCCGTGCAGAACTATGTCGGCGTCGTTCAGCCCGGCGCAGACGGCGATCAGTACTCCGGCCAGAACCCAGCCGAGCCGGTTGCGCCAGGTCGTCGGAATCAGCACGACACCGAGTACAAACAGCGACACCGTGGCGACGATCGCGGCGAAGCTGACTTTCCACCACGTCACAACGAGCTGCTCGGCACCGCCGAGATTGTGAAACGAGTACGCTTGCCCCTGCGTCGCAAAGTCCGCCACGCCGACTGACGACGCGCCGATCCATAGATCAAGTTCCGCTTGGTGGACTGTCGAGGTGACATATCCGTTGATCGCTCTTTGGAGCGTCAGATGCTGCTCGCGAACGAACTGATCCGGCGTGCCGACTAGCGAAAACTTTTCCGGCACCCACACGACCGTTCGCAGTTGTTGCACCGCAACCGCCGATCCCTTCGGTCCGCCGATGCGCGGATGCGACACATGCAATTTGCCGCGCCAACCGCCGAACGGAGGCGGATTGATCGGCCACAGAAATTGCAAAGTGATCGAGAACGGCTCGTCCGACTTCCCGGTGCGTGCGACGCTCACGAAATAACTGTCGAACGGATCGTCCGAACCTTTACCCGCCTTTTCCGGCGAGACCGATTTGTTGTCGACGAGCACGCCGAGGATCTCCGCTCCCTTTGGCAAGTCGATCCGGAGCCTTTGCCGCTCACTAGTCTTGATCTTGAAGCGGCAGCGATAGGATGCTTTGTCGTCTTCATCGACAACGATCTCGACCAACCCCCGCGAGACAACCGTCTCGACGACTTCCTGAATTTCGTGCTTCAGGGCCGAAACCTTCAGCGACACAGGCTGCGAGTAGTATCGATACGCCAGTGAACCATCCTGCGAAAGCAACGACAACTCGCGCGGGTCGATCGCTTCAAGAGCGTCGCCTGCCACGTCGGCCGAGACGGTCAAGGCTTTGTCTTTCTGAACTGTGACCTCGCCATACACGTCGGCCAGATCGACCTTGCCCGCCTTCGATTCACCGTCGCCCGGCAGTCCCACCGCGCGAACGGGATTGAGTTCCTGCTGCCACGAAAGCGTCGCCCCAGCCTTCTTCTCCGCACCTTCGGCCGGCTTCAAGTCGTAAGTGATCTCGAACGGCACATCGCCGACGGCCTCGCGTTGCAGGATGATCGTCCAAGTCACCCAGCCATCGACCGCCTTCTCGGCCTTCTTCTTTTCTTTGATCGCCGGAACCGTTGCACCCTGAGCCGTCCGAATTTGCACGACGTCCGCCAGCGCTTCGTGGACTGCGATTTGAAACGTGTCGAGTCCCGCGAATTGAACGTGATACGTCACCGTCGTGCGCACATCCGAGGTCTCTGGTTTCGCGTTGAGCAGCGTCGCGACCGATGCCGTCAACCGAGTGGGCCGGCGAGTCGTCTTCACGGGAATCTCCACCGGCCGCCGAGTGAACGACCACGCCGACGCGAGCGTCCCGCCCGCGACAAACGGCGGATTCGGATCGGCGCTTCGTTCCGGCTGCACCCCTTTGATCGCCTTTTCGTCGGTGAGCACTTCGATCGCCGGCGCCGCGAAAATCGTGACTTGTCCGGTCTCACGCTCGACGTACAACGGCTCGAGCAACGGCAACGTCGGGTTCTGCTCCTTTTCCATTGCGTCCAGGACCAGATGCCCGATCACATTGAACTGGATTACTCCCTCACGCTTCATGTCGAGCACCACGCGCAGCACGATCGCGGAATCTTTTTCTTCGACGGCGTGATCTTTGACAAATGGCCCGGTGACACTGTCGATCTGCAGACCGTCCGGCACGTTCAGCAGGAGTTCGAACAGGCCGGCACGCTCGACGGTGTAGCTCAGTTGTGTCAGCGACCGCAGTTCATCGTCGAGGAATTGGAACCGCGCGACATGATTCACGAGCACACGCGGTTCGACCGCTTTTGCGGCCAGCTTGAGTTCCACCTTCGGCGAATAAAACTTGTAAGCCAATGATCCCGGCCGGCGAATCGCCTCCGCGACCTCGGCCTCTTCGATGCGTGTCAGGCCGGTGAGCTTCTCAATGTTCAGCAGCAAGTCGGCTCCCCTGGTGACGACCAACTGTCCGCTTTCACGCACGACGTCCAACGCATGGATCCCCGCCGCCGGAGCGTTCTCGTTCAGGCCGACGACATCAAACGCCCCGGTCGGAGCAGACCGTTCGGTGTGAACTTCGAGCGTCAACGCTTTCTTCGCACCGCTGAGCAATTCGATCGTGACGACTTGCCGATTCGCCTCGTCGGCCGCTTTCCAACCTTTGACGTTCGCATCGTTCGACGATACGCCAAGAATGCGGTCTCCCTTCGGCACCGCGACTCGCAGTTGCCCCAGCATGCCGCGGAGCACGTCATACCTCAAGAATGCATCCGTGTGGATCAGGCCATCGGCCACCGAGACCTGCGTGTGATTCGTGACGCTGGCGAGCAAATCCATCTCCGGCTTGATACTCGCTTTCGGATGCCACAACACGTCGATGCGGTTCGCCGCGCCGAGGTTGCCGGTAATCTTGGTCTCTTTGCCCTTCGCGGCTTCAACCGGCTGTCGAACGAGCAGCGGAGTGACCTCCACCGCTTGGTCGGCTTCCGGGATCACCAATTCAAACTTCGTGACACCCACGGCCGGGACTTCGAGATCAAAACTCTTGCCGTCCGGCGATGACCGAACTCGCGCGGCGAGCTGAATCTTCACCTTGTGCTCGCCCGGTGTCGGGAACAGCAGCGAATAAACTCCGTCACCGGTCGCTCGCAGCAAGACTTTCTCTTTGTCATTGGCCCCACCCTCGCTGGTCACTTCGCCGACCGCCGCGTCCCCAAACTTCAGCGGCAACTCCGACCACGCTTTGCCGAGCACTCGCACTGAATAATCCGCCTCGATCCGCGCGACATCCTGATCGACCTTCCCGCGATAACTGGCGGATGAAATCACGGCGGCGACTGGAGGTTGACCAGGCTGGTCTCCGAATTTGCTCCAGAGCTTGAGGTACTCGGCATACGACATGAACACGGTTGCCTTCTGTTTCTCGAAGACAGTGCTCAATTGCTTGTACGGCACATAAATGAACTGCTCCCAAGTAACCTGCGGTTCGTCCTTTGGCTTCGCAGGTTCGGCGGACTCTTGGGCGAACGCTTGCGAAGTTGGAGGAACGTCGGGATTCCCCGGTAAGAATGCGGTCACTGCTGACCAGCCGAGTAGCAGAAACAGGATTGTTCGGGCATTCCTACCTCGGGGTATGAAGGCAGAGAAAAAGCGTGTGTTCCGAACGCGCATGAGCGGAAGTCCTTTAGACAACAACGAATTCAAAATCAATTGATTTCGGAGTTTAGGAAAAACTAACAAGCCTTGCCAATTGGCAAGGTCAGGAAGACTGGGGGCTCTAGTGGCCGCGCAAGCTGTCGCATTCGAAGTCTAGTCTACACCGGTCGTGACCTTTCGGATTCCGAAAACTTGGCAAAATCTTCCACAAAAGTAGGCTTGGCAGGCGATTTTGCCCTTATTTCTCGGTATGGCAATTTCCCTCGAGCCTCACAGATCGCACCGAAATCGCACGACAATCAGAGTGGTCTGGTCCGCTGCCGAAACCGCTTCTAGAATCAGACATCTTCCGCGGCGGCCGAGTTCCCCGCGTGACGAACTTACCTTCCGAATCAACGATCTGACTGGTAGCGACCTTGCATGGCTGACCCGCGCATCAACCTGAAGAACCCCAAAGTGGCGGCCCTGTTAGCGTTCCTGATTCCGGGAGCCGGCCATTGGTATCAAGGGCGTTGCTTCAAGGCGGTGATCTATTCAGTCTGCGTCTTGGGGACGTTCTGCTGGGGTCAAGCGATGGCGGAATGGAAAGGGGTCTACTTCCGCTGGCAGGATCTCGAAGGCCGCGACCGCTTCCGGACGCGCGACCGCACAATCGGCTATCTGTCCCAGGTGCTGGTCGGTTTGCCGTCGCTTCCCGCGTTGGTTCAATGGCGAAGGTACTCCAGTCGCGATGTGGATGGACGAGACTTTTCACAGTTGGAAACTCCCATCGACGCACCGTTTGAGGGCTATGCCAAGCACGATACTCCCAACGATTCCTGGGAGGGCCAGATTTCTGGCCACCTGCAACTGTCGCTAGATGACACCGGACCGCGCGGTTTTGGGCCGGAGGTTCGCGGCCACTTTCGAGGGATCGCGCGAATCGAGACACCGGGTGCTGGGGAGACGGACGTTGCAAAAGAATTCAACTTAGCGGGGCCAATCACGATTGCTCCGCAGGTGCTCGGCAATGGCAACGTGACCACCACGATCGATGGCAAGAGCCGAGCGAAAGACTACTCCAGTTCGCGGCGCTACGTTCGCAGTCGCATCGTCGCCGAGCGTGGCGAGTTCGATGCGCCCGTGGGCGAGATCGAAGGAACGATCCCGCGAGCGTTCAAGGACTGGTACCAAGTACCGCTCGAAGATGACGCCGTTCAGGAGATGAATCGGCGACTCGGTCGGCGGTACGAGATTGCACTGTTATTCACCTGGGTCGCCGGGCTGTTGAACTTGCTGGCGATTTGGGATGCCTACGAAGGTCCGGCCTACGGCTACGGTGACGAGGTCGATCAACCGGAAGGGCAGCCTTCAACGGCACCAGCCGCGACGGCAGTTCCGACTCCAGTCGCCACTGCGACTTCGGCGACTCCCGCACCAAGTTCGTGATGATTGATGCTTGGTCGTGTCATTGCCCGTTCCTCTCGTCTCTCACCCCTGAACTCTCGACTCATCATGCTGCTCGCCGCTCAAAACGTGTTGTGGTACCTGCTGCCGTTGGCGCTGGCGATCAGTCTGGTTTACAGCGCGAGCCGGTTTGAGTTGCCGGAGCGGATCGTCCATCGAGCCACACGGCTGTTTTTACAAATCGTGCTGTTCATGGGGACGATCTTTGCGATCTTGTTCGTGCTGTCCGATGGATTGTGACACGGTGGCAAGGTGAGTGGGGTGACACGGTGACGAAGCCACTTCACCGTGCCACCCCCTTAACTTGTCACTCTAATCGAGACAGACCGATGTCCGAACAACCCGCTGCCGACGTGCGAACAAAGGTCCGGTCGCTGCCGACGACCGCTGGTGTGTACTTGATGAAGGACGCGCTCGGCCGGGTCATCTACGTCGGAAAAGCGGTCAATCTGCGCGGCCGTGTGTCGAGCTACTTCAACTCGAAGGCCGCGTTTGACCGCCGGATTAGCGACCTCGTGCCAGAGATTCGAGACGTCGATCACATCGGCTGTGACAGTGAGGTTGAGGCATTGCTGCTCGAAGCGCGGCTCATCAAGGACATTCAGCCCCGATTTAATTCCGAATTAAAAGACGACAAGACCTTCCCGTACTTGCAGATCACGACGCGGGAAGAGTTTCCTCGGATCGAATTTACGCGGAAGCCGCGAACTCGCGGCGCGAAGTTGTATGGCCCCTTCACAAGCGCCAAACGGCTGCGCGGCGCGATCAGCGTCTTGCAGCGTATCTTTCGGTTTCGCACGTGTTCGCTCGACATCGCCGAGGGGGAAGAACGCTGGCGATGGTTCCGGCCGTGCCTGCTGGCGAGCATCGGGCAATGCACTGCTCCGTGCAATTTGCGGATCAGCAAAGAGGACTACCGCCGTGACATCCGCCGGCTTTGTATGGTTCTGGACGGCAAGAAGAGCAAACTGCTCCGAGAACTGAGGGCCGAGATGCTGACCGCCTCACAAGAGTTGCGGTTTGAGCGCGCGGCCCGCATTCGGGACGAAATGACCGCGCTCGAAACGCTCAACCTGCGTGGCAACTTGAAAGACCACGAGCAGCCGGAAGTCTTTCCGATCGACCCGAAGAAGGGGATGCGTGGGCTGATGAAAACGTTGAACCTCGACAAACTGCCGCGGCGAATCGAGGGGATCGACATCGCTCACCTGCAAGGAGGCGAGACTGTCGCGAGTCTCGTGTCGTTCCTTGACGGCCTGCCGTTCAAACATGCTTACAAGCGATTCAAAATCAAATCCGTAGACGGCGTCGATGATTTCGGGGCAATCCGTGAAGTGGTCAGCCGCCGTTTCAGCCGGCTGCGTGAAGAAGGGGAATCGTTCCCTGATCTGCTGCTGATCGACGGCGGCAAAGGACAGCTCAGCGCGGCGCTCGATGCGTTTCGGATGCATGACATCACACCGCCGCCGATCTTGTCGCTGGCGAAACGGGACGAAGAAATCTTTCTGCCAGGCCAGTCTGAGCCGATCCGGCTGAGCAAACACGCATACGCCCTGAGGCTGTTGCAGTATGTCCGCGACGAGGCGCATCGCTTCGCTCAGCACTATCATCATCTGCTGCGTCGCAAGTCCTCGTTGGGTGAGTGAGTATTCGAATGTCCGCTGAAAAGACCACCGGCCTCGTCATTCGCTTGGCGGACTTCAGCGAGTCCAGCCGGGTCGTCACGTTTTTCACGCGGGACTTTGGGAAGATTTCGTGTATTGCAAAGGGTGCGAAGCGGCTCAAGGGACCGTTTGAAACCGCTCTTGATCTGCTCGCGGAATCCGGCCTAGTGTTCCTGCGCAAGTCATCGGGGGGACTGGACATTCTGACCGAATGCCAGTTGATGGCTCGGTTCCGTCCGCCGGCTGGCAGCTTGAATGGCTTGTACGCCGGTTATTACGTCGCCGAGTTATTGGCTGGTCTGACCGAGGAATACGACCCGCATCCCGTTCTGTACGACGAGGCGGTGACGACTCTGCGGCGACTGACGACGGAATCTGATTTCCGCTGGCCGGTGCTCCGCTTTGAAGTCATCACGCTGCGAGAGATCGGCCAACTGCCGGACTTTCGAGCTTGCCTGGCGTGCGGACGAGTTGTGGCCGAACACACGAACTCTGTTTTCTGGGTGTCTCAAGGAGGATTGCTCTGCCCGAATTGCCGCGAACCAGAGTTCGCGTCACATCCGATTCACGGTGCGACGTTGGCTCTGTTCGAACAACTCTCTGGCGAACAAGCTCCGCCGATCCCGACTGATCCTGTCCCGCGCAAAACACTTCTTGAACTTCGTCATCTCCTCACCGCCGCCATCTGCCAGCCACTCGACCGCCGGCCCAAGATGCTCGGCTACCTGCCCTTCTGAGCAAGAAGCTCCAATTTCCAAGATCCAATGACCAAGGAATGACCAAACTCTTATCCCCAAACAATCGTGAAACGACCAATTTGGGATTTGAAACTGGGAGATTCATTGGACATTGAGATTTAGACCTTGGGGTTTCCCAACCCAACCATGTCTCACTGCCCGACTGCCGCTGTTCGATCGGCCACGTGCCTGACACTCGCGCTCTGCACGATGGTCTCTGGCTGTGCGATGAGTCGTCCACCGATCTCACTGACACAGTGGAGTTGGGGACGCAGCCTGAAGTTGATGCGGGACAAAGACGAGTCCCCGTCGTTTGAATCCGATTTGAACTCCCCCGAAGACGTGACGTCCGTCGACGCTAAAGATGGCGCGGAACTACCTCCCGAACCGAAAGAGCCTCGCAAGTTGTTCGGTTTCGGCGGGAGTCGAAAATCGGAAGACGAAATCAAGAGCAACCGAACGCATCACGACAACCGCGTTGTTCCTCAGATCGAAAGAGGTGACGAGGCGTCGGAGCGGCATTGGTACGACCGCTTCACCTCCTCGCGGACTTCACAGCCAAAGTCGATCGTGAATGACGAGGCGGAACAAAGTCGGCAGCGAAAACTCTACGACGAAGCCGAGCGGCTTTTTCAAGAACAGCGCTATGCCGAAGCGTCGAAGTTGCTCAAGCCACTCACGAAAAAGAAGCAGTCTTTTCTCCAGATAGCTCGCTTCTGGAACGTCGAACCCGAATACCGCGAGGACCACAATCGCGTCCGCGAAGACTCGATGTTTCTGCTGGCGGAAAGTTATTTCAAGGAAGAACGTTTTTCGGAAGCGAAGGATTATTACGAGGTACTGCTGAAGGAGTATCCGTCAACTCGACACCTCAACACAGCGACGAAACGGTTGTTCGTAGTCGGTCGCACGTGGCTGGGCTTCCCGGAATTCGCGACATCGGACGATGTCACTCCGGTGAACTTGGAGGATCCACGAGCGACGCCGATTCCGAAAAAACAACGTCCGCCACATGCGTGGGTTCTCATTCCCAACTTTACGGACAAGCATCGACCGACGTTTGATACGCCGGGCAATGCGCTCGACGCGCTCAAGTCGATCTGGATGTACGATCCGCGCGGGCCGCTCGCCGATGACGCGATCATGATGACCGCCAGTCACTACTTCCGCGTCGGCAACTTTTCGGAGGCCGACCGTTACTTCTCGATGCTCCGCGAGGAATATCCCAACAGCCCGCATTTACAAACGTCGTTTGTGCTCGGATCTCACGTCAAGTTGATGAGCTATCAGGGTGCCAGCTACGACGAAAAGCAACTCGAAGACGCGCGGCAGCTCAAGGAGAGCACGCTGCGCCTGTTCCCCAACTTGCCGGAGAAAGAACGTCTCAAGGACGAACTCGCGAAAATTGAAGAGGCTCGTGCACAGCGCCTTTGGGATCTTGTGGAACTTTATGGCCGCAAGCGAAAGCCCAAAGCGCAGATCATCTACGCCGAGGAGTTGCTCCAGACGTATCCGAAGAGCAGTTATGCCCCACAGGCTCGTGAAGTGCTTGCCAAGCTGCGCGCTCCACATGTTGAAAAGCCGACGATTGGCACGCGAGTCCTCGACAGCCTGCCGCGATTGCGAAAGCCGCCAGATGAGGGTGTAGAGTTTGATCCCAGAGGGAGTGCGCGCCTCAACGAGGATTTGCCCAGCGTCAACGATCACAAGCCAGGGAAGAACGACCCCGAATTGCTGGGGATGCCGCGATGAACCACTCACATGCTCGACGAGCATTCCTGTCGTCGTGTGTTTTGGGCACGCTGACCGCGCTGGCGGGTTGTGGCTACATGGTTGGTGGCGGGTTCGATCCGCAGATTCGCTCGGTCGAGGTGCCGATGTTCGAGACTAGCTCGCTCCGTCGCGGCATCGAAGTCCAACTGACGGAGGCGGTCCAAAAGCAGATCCAACTCCGCACGCCGTTCCGAGTCGTCAAATGCGACGCCGACACCCGGCTCTCCGGCCGAGTGGTCGATCTCCGCAAAAGCGTGCTGGGAGAGAACCGCCAGGACGACCCTCGCGAGCTGCAAGTGAACCTCGTCGTCGAGGTCGTCTGGGAAGACCTGCGCTCTGGCCGGATCCTGGCCGAGCAGCAAGTTCCCGTCGGACCAGAACTGCTTTCGCTACGGTCGCAGGCCGAATTCGCCCCGGAAGTCGGCCAATCGCTGGCCACCGCCATCCAGCAATCGATCAACCAACTCGCCCGGCAGGTCGTCAATTTGATGGAAACGCCGTGGTAGTTGCCTCCTCTGGATGTCACCAGTAAACTCCCGCCCCTTCGTCGGGTATCGATTTTGGACAGTTCATTCGCTTGATGATTTGAGGGCACTGCAACATGGCTCATAAGAAGGGACAAGGCTCCAGCCGCAACGGACGTGAGTCGCATTCACAACGGTTGGGGGTCAAAAAATTCGGCGGAGAAAGCGTGATTGCCGGCAATATCCTGGTCCGTCAATGCGGCACCAAGTGGCGTCCGGGTAAGAACGTTGGACTGGGCAAGGACTACACGATCTTCGCGCTCAAGGATGGTACGGTCTACTTCGACCAGGAAGGTCGCCGTATCAACGTCCGACTGCCAGAAGCCGCTCAGGCCTGAGCGGTACGCACAATTCGCACAACCAGGCGGGATTCATCCCCGCCTTTTTTATTGCCCGGAGCAAAGATCGTACTTTGAACTTGCCGAAAGCCTTTCAAATCGGTGAGCTATCAACTTGTTCGGATGCGTTGTCGGTGAGGACTCGAAACTTGTGAGGACGCTCATGTCCACGAAGCCATCTTGGAGCCACCCGTCACTGAGTCGTCGCACGGCCCTGCAAGCCGGGTCCATCGGGCTGCTGGGACTCGGCACCAACCACCTGACCGCACTGCGAGCCGCTGCCGCTCCGGGGCATGAGCGGATCGCGACGGCGAAGTCGGTGATCTACGTCTTCCTATCGGGCGGCTTGGCTCAGCAAGATAGCTTCGACATGAAGCCCGACGCACCGGACAACATTCGCGGTGAGTTTCAGCCAATTTCGACTCGTTCCCCCGGCACTCAAATTTGCGAGCACTTGCCACAGCTTGCTCAACGCAGCCACCTGTGGTCGCTCTGCCGATCGCTGACGCATCCGTCGAACGATCATTCGCTCGGCCATCACATCATGTTGACGGGACGGACCGACGCGCCCCCCGGCTTCAGTCCGAGTCAGCCTGGACCTCTCGATCATCCCTCGATCGCCTCGGTCGCAGGTGCCGTCACGCAACCGCGCAACAACTTGCCTCCGGCTGTGGTGTTGCCCGATCGGTTGGTGCATTACTCGCGGCGAGTCATTCCTGGTCAGTTCGCTGGGATCATGGGTTCGCGGCGCGATCCGTGGTTCATCGAACTTTCGCCATTCAATGCTCTCGGTTACGGAGCGTACCCCGAATACGAATTCGACCATCAAGAGCGGCCGAAGATGCCGCGTCGATTCACGTTTGAAGCTCCGAATTTGTCGTTGCCGGAGGGAGTCAGTTTTGGTCGGCTCGATCGGCGCGTGGATTTAGTCCGTCTGATCGACGAACAGCAAGCTGGACTCTACCGGGCCGGCTCAACCGGCGCGTTCGACCGAGATCGCCAAACCGTGTTGTCGCTGCTGACCGATGCGAAGGTGCGGCAAGCCTTCGACGTCACGAAGGCTCCCGACGCCCAACAGGATCGCTATGGACGCAACTCGTTCGGCTGGTCGCTGCTGATGGCCAAACGGCTCGTCGAAGTGGGAGTCAATCTCATCCAAGTGAACCTCGGTAACAACGAAACTTGGGACACACACGGCGAAGCGTTCCCGCATCTCAAAGATCTCCTGTTCCCGCCGACCGACAAGGCGCTCTCCGCCCTGCTGGACGATCTGTCGCAGAGCGGTCTGCTCGACAGCACGATGATCGTGATGGCAGGCGAGTTCGGCCGCACTCCGAAGATCACCCACCTGCCGCAGTACTACAAACTCCCCGGCCGAGACCATTGGGGTGCCGTTCAAACGGTCTTCTTCGCCGGCGGCGGAATCCAAGGTGGCCGCGTCATCGGCGCCTCTGACAAAGTCGGCGGCTATCCTGTGAACGATGCTCAAAAGCCAGAGAACATGGCCGCGACGATTTACTCAGCCCTCGGCATCCCCGACACCGCTGCGTGGCACGACGACCTCGACCGTCCGCACCACATCTATCACGCAGAGCCGATTCGCGGACTGCTGTGAGCGACATCATGTCGAACACGTCGCTCGCTCAACGAACTTCCGAAGTGAAGCCAGTCACGCTGGCAACGGTGCCCGTTTCGACCGCGATGCGCGGAGGCTTCTTGGCGGGCTTATTCAATTGGTACCGCCTCGCTAAAACGATCCTGATCTACCGGTCGGATTCGTGGCTGTCAGTGAGTGCCCACAGCCGCCGTGTGTGCCGTCCCCCGTACACAGAAGATCCAATCTGGTTCGTCGCGCCGCTGCGGATCGGCATTGGTCTTGTCCTTTGCCTGCGGGTGAGATCGGTTGTCACAAACTGGGCCGGATTCGCCAAGTGGCCGATCCTTTTCGCGTTTCTGAGCTGGGTCAGCGTGGTGTTCGCAGGGATCGGAGCGACCCTTTTGTCGATGCCTCCGCCATTCTCGCAACAAATCTAGGTGGGAGCTGTCGATGTCCCGGGTTTATGCCATCGCCACGATGGACACCAAAGGAGCAGAGATCTGTTTCATCGCGAAACTCATTCGCGCCTGCGGCATTGAAGCTGTCACCGTTGATGTTGGCACAAAAGATCCTGCGGCGGTTGTGCCCGACATCACTCGTGAGCAAATCGCGACGAACTGTGCGGCATCAAATCCGCTCACAAAAACAGATCGAGGCGAAGCGGTGACGGCAATGTCGGCGGCCCTGATCAAGTTTGTAACTTCGGAACACAAAGCGGGTCGACTTGCGGGAGTGATCGGCATCGGTGGCGGTGGAGGGACCGCGCTCATCACTCCAGCCATGCGAGCGTTGCCGGTCGGGGTGCCGAAGGTGATGGTCAGCACGATGGCCAGCGGCAATGTCGGGCCGTATGTCGATTGTGCCGACCTGACGATGATGTATTCCGTGGTCGATGTGGCCGGTATCAACTCGGTCTCGCGACGTGTGTTCGCGAACGCCGCGCACGCAATCGCTGGCATGGTACGTCACTCGCAACCGCACGTTGTCGAGAAGCCCACGCTGGGCATGACGATGTTCGGCGTCACGACACCTTGCGTCGATGCCGTGCGGAAATCATTGGAAGCTCGCGGTTACGATTGCCTCGTGTTTCACGCGACAGGATCGGGTGATCGTGCGATGGAAAACCTCGTGCGCAGCGGGTTGATTCAGGGAGTGATTGATGTCACGACGACAGCCGTCGCCGATGAGATTGTCGGCGGAGTGCTCGCGTGTGGGCCGCATCGGTTCGATGCGATCCTCGATGCACGCGTGCCGTACGTCCTGAGCGTCGGCGCGCTCGACATGGTCAACTTTGGCGCGAAAGAAACCGTACCGCCGCAATTCATCGGAAGGAAGCTGCACGTCCACAACGCTCAAGTCACTCTGATGCGCACGACGCCGGACGAGAATCGACGATTCGCCCACTGGATCGCGAACAAGCTGAATCGTTCCACCGCGCCGTTGACGTTGCTGATTCCGGATCTCGGCATCTCGTCAATTGACGCCGTCGGTCAGCCGTTTCACGATCCTGCCGCCGACATGGCACTGTTCGAGGAACTCGAACGATTGATCCAGACGACCGAGCGGCGAAAGATCAAACGCTTGCCGCTGCATATCAACGATCCGGCATTCGCTATGGCACTTGCCGAAGAAGTTCTCGCTCTTACAACTCACGGATTTTGAAAGTCCTCACATGCCGGAATCACGTAATTCGATCCTGTCTCGTTTTCGTCAGCAAGTGGCGGCTGGCCAGCCGATCGTCGGTGGTGGAGCGGGGACAGGCATCAGTGCCAAGTGCGAAGAGGCCGGCGGCATCGACTTGATTGTGATCTACAACTCCGGTCGTTTTCGCATGGCGGGACGCGGGTCCCTCTCCGGCATGATGCCGTACGGCAATGCGAACCAGATCGTCAAAGAGATGGCATTCGAGGTGCTGACGGCGGTGACTCACACACCAGTCTTGGCGGGTGTTTGCGGTACCGATCCGTTCATGATCCGCGATTGTTTTTTGCGTGAACTGCAAGCGTTGGGCTTTGCCGGCATCCAAAACTTTCCGACGGTCGGACTAATCGACGGGACGTTTCGCCAAGGACTCGAAGAAACCGGAATGGGTTACGGTTTGGAAATCGATCTAGTGAAAGCAGCTCACGATCTCGATCTGCTGACGACGCCGTATGCGTTCTCTCCGGCAGAGTCGGCCGCGATGGCGTACGCGGGAGCAGACATCGTCGTCGCTCACATGGGGTTGACTACCAACGGCACGATCGGTGCGCGGACCGCGAAGTCATTGGAGGACAGCGTGCGCGAAGTCTCCGCTATCGCCGAGGCGGCCAAAGCGGTGCGCGGCGAAGTTTTCGTGCTGTGTCACGGCGGGCCGATCGCCATACCAGCAGATGCTCAGTTTGTGCTCGACCGCGTCCCGGCATGCGATGGTTTTTACGGAGCCAGTTCAATGGAACGGCTGCCGGCCGAGGTTGCGATCACTCAGCAGACGCGGGAATTCAAAACGTTGCGGCTCGGCAAATAGGCCTGACTCTGGGCACTTCTTCTAAAAAACCGTCCGGCAGAGGCGCCTCACGGCATGTATGTCCCGTTCGGACCGTTTCCGCGTGTGACGGTCGCAGCGGTGACCGTAACGACGAACGCAGAATTCTGTTGCAGGATGGCTGCAGTTTTGGTGGGCCACCAATCGTATCCCGCTTTCTGGTCATCGCTTTCCCGTCTGAGCCTCCAATCCCCTGCGAATCGATTTATGGCCGCCGACAACCTTGTCAAGAAACTGCTCATCGTTGACGACTCGACCGTCGAGCAGACGTCGCTCATCAGACTGTTGCAGGAACAATGGCCCAATTACGAGATCAATGAAGCGGCTGATGGTGAAGCGGGGTTGTCTGCTGTCGAGCAGTGGATGCCTGACTTGGTATTGACTGATCTGTGCTTGGCCCATTTAAGCGACATGGATTCGCTGGTCAGATTGCGGGACAAATAGAGCTTGGTCTCCGTGGTGGTGATGTCTGATCTGAGCAGCGAAGAACGGCAGTCGAGGCCTTACAGGCCTGAACGGTTTTGGAACTTGCCGCCACGCATTCGAACCGCTGACGAATGATCGTCGACCTGAGGAGCATGCACTTGCGATTTGAGCTCGATAATGACGATTCGCTGGTCTCTCCGCTGGTCCGTTACCTGGAAGATCACATCCGTTCTTTGCGTTTGTGCGATGAACCGGAACCAGTGCGGATTGGCGTGGGATGGCACGAATCACTGACAAACGCGATGCATCACGGCAACGTGGAACTGGATTCCGATCTGCGCCAGGAAGACAAAAGCCTCCAACACGAAATAATAGAGCCCCGGCAATTGATCTGGACTTATCGTGATCGAAAGGTGCATGGCGTCGCGTCGATCAGTGACGTTCACCTGAGATTCGTGATCCGTGACGAAGGTCCGGGCTTCAACCACAAGAAAGTGCTCGACCCAACGGCAGATGAAAATCTGGATCCAATCGACGGTCGCGGGTTGTTGCTGATCCGCAGCTTCATGGATGAGGTCGACTACAACGAGCGTGGCAACGAGATCACGCTACGGAAATATACGACTGCCGGCCGAAAGCTGCTGATCAAGATGGCCGAGAAGTCGCTGGCCGATACGGTCCTGAAATTTGAGAACTCCTCGGAAGTGATTTTACTCGACCGGACACCGGCTGAGATTCGGGAAACCGATTAGAAGTCGGCGCTCTTGGGCACGCGCGGGAACGGGATGCAGTCGCGAATGTTGCCCAGGCCAGTGACGAGCTGAATCAGCCGCTCGAAGCCCAGGCCGAAACCCGAATGCGGCACCGTGCCGTAGCGTCGCAGATCGACGTACCACCAATATGTCTCTGGGTCGAGGTGGCACTCCTGCATCCGCTCGAGCAGTACATCCAACCGCTCCTCGCGCTGGCTGCCGCCGATGATCTCGCCGACGCGCGGCACCAACACGTCCATCGCCCGTACCGTTTTCCCGTCGTCGTTGCAGCGCATGTAAAACGGCTTCAGCGTCCGCGGATAGTCGAACAGGATGACTGGCTGCTTGAAGTGTTGCTCGGTCAGAAACCGCTCGTGTTCTGATTGCAGGTCGCTCCCCCATTCGACGTGATACTCGAACTTCTGGCCGGAGTTTCTTAGCAATTCGACCGCTTCGGTGTACGGCAGGCGAATAAATTCATGATCGAGGATGTTTTGCAGCGTCGAGAGCAGCTCGTGTTTCTCGTCGATCCGTTCGTTGAAGAATGCCATGTCCGCTTCACAATTCTTGAGCACATCGCCAATGACCGACTTGATGAACGATTCGGCAAGCCGCATGTTGTCGGTCAGTTCGTAGAACGGCATCTCCGGCTCGACCATCCAGAACTCGGCGAGATGCCGTGTCGTGTTCGAGTTCTCCGCGCGAAAAGTCGGCCCAAACGTATAACAGTCGCCGACCGAGGTCGCGAAGATTTCGGCTTCGAGCTGTCCACTGACCGTCAGCGAGGCCGGCTTAGCGAAGAAGTCGAGTTCAAAGTTCACCGGCTTGCCCGACGCTGCCAGCTTGTGCAGATCGAGCGTCGTCACTTGAAACATTTGTCCGGCACCTTCGCAGTCGCTGGTTGTGATGACCGGTGACTGGATGTAGACAAACCCGCGCGACTGAAAGAACTGATGAATCGCCGCCGAGGCCGCGTTGCGAACGCGCGTGACCGCTCCGAACGTGTTGGTTCGCGGACGCAGGTGCGCAATCTCGCGCAGGAACTCCATCGAGTGCCCCTTCTTTTGCAGCGGATACTTGAGCGGGTCCGCTTCGCCGAGGACTCGCAGCGTCTTGGCGTGGACTTCGATTCGCTGGCCTTTGGCGGGGGAATCTTTGATCTCGCCTTCGACAGCGATACTCGCACCGGTCGTCACTTGCTTGATGGACTCCGCATAGCCCGGCACGTTGGCGTCGATCACGATCTGCAAGTTGGCCAGGCAACTGCCGTCGTTGAGTTCGACAAACGAAAACGCCTGCTTGGAATCGCGTCGGGTCCGCACCCAGCCACGAAGATCAACTGCTTGCCCGGCCTGACCGGACTTCAGAGCTTGGGCAACTTTCATCCGCAACATGGCTCAACTCCTTTTGGCATTCGTGCGACGTTGGCCGAAATTCGTCCTCGTCGGAATTCGCTGGCGGGCATGGTGTAGTGAACTTCGCCGATCTGTGGGAGTGAACCGAACATCCCCACCGTGGCGGCAAAAGACACCGGTGATAGACTGCTCGGAATCACGAACGCTTCGGAGAGATGTGTCCTGTCGTGGAGGCGGTTCATGCTGGCGAAGTTGTTTTCGTATTCGTTGCTGGGCATCGAGGCAAAGCCGGTTGAGGTCGAAGTCGATATTTCTCCCGCGTCCATGCCGCGGACTGTACTGGTCGGCATGGCCGAAATGGCGGTGAAAGAAAGCACTCATCGCGTTGAACGAGCACTCGTGAACTGCGGCTACTCGCGGCCGATTGACCGAGTTGTCATCAATCTCTCGCCGGCCGAACTGCCGAAGGAAGGCGCGTCGTTCGATCTGCCCATTGCGCTGGGAATCATTGTCGCGTGCGGACAACTCGCGCGAGATCGACTCAGTGATTTCGCGGCAGTGGGAGAACTGGCTCTTGACGGCACGTTGCGGCCGGTGCGCGGCGCATTGTCGATGGCCATCGCCGCCCGCGAGCAAGGCAAGACGGGGTTGTTGGTCCCCCTTGAAAACGTGCCTGAAGCGTCGGTCGTCGATGGCATCCAGATCATCCCAATCGGCGCGCTGACCGAAGCGGTCGGATTTCTATCCGGCGAATTGGACATCGAGCCTGCTCAGTTCAGTTGGGATCGGGCGATCGAGACGTTTGGAAACTACGAGGTCGACTACTCGGACGTGAAAGGGCAAGAGTCGGCGAAGCGAGCGGTCACAGTCGCCGCCGCCGGCACGCACCATCTACTGATGATCGGCTCGCCGGGAACCGGAAAGACACTGCTCGCGCGGCGGCTAGTGACAATTCTGCCGCAGCTGAACACCGAAGAAAGTTTGGAGACGACGCGCATCTGGTCTGCGGTTGGACGTCTGGAACGAGGCCAATCGCTGATCCTGCAACGTCCCTTTCGTTCGCCGCATCACACGATCAGTGAGGCGGGCCTGGTCGGGGGCGGCAGTACGCCAGCTCCGGGTGAAATCAGTCTTGCTCATCATGGCGTGTTGTTTTTGGACGAGCTTCCCGAATTCAATCGCCGCACGTTGGAAGTCATGCGGCAGCCGCTTGAGGAGAACAACGTCACGATCTCGCGAGCGAGTGGCAGCGTCACGTTTCCCGCGAATTTGATGCTGGTCGCGGCGATGAACCCGTGCCCCTGCGGCTATCGCGGCGACCCGAAACGCAACTGTCAGTGCAGCCCGATGCAGATCGAACGCTACCTCGCCAAGATCAGCGGACCGCTGCTGGACCGCATCGACATTCACGTCGAAGTTCCGGCCGTGCCGTTTCGCGAGATCGCCGACAGCCAGCCTGGCACGTCCAGCGCGATGATGATGGACCAAGTTTCCTTCGCCCGCGACATTCAACGCCGCCGTTTCAGCAATCTGCCGGGGATGTGCAACGGCAAGATGTCGACTCGGCAGATTCGACAATACTGCAAATTGGCGCCAGAGGCGGAGACGCTGATCCGACAGGCAATGGAAGAAATGGGGTTCTCGGCCCGCGCTCACGACAAGATCTTACGGGTCGCCCGCACAATCGCCGACCTCGCCAACAGCGAAGCCATCCAGCCAGAGCACCTGCACGAAGCGATCAACTTCCGCACCCTCGACCGGACATACTGGGCGTCATAGGGAATCGCTCAAGCACTCACATCCTGCTCCAGCAGCAGACGAAGATACGAGCGGCGTTCAGACTTGCCGAGATTCAATTCTCGCGAGAGCGCAAACAGGCATTCGCGGGCGGCGTCGCATTCGGAAACTTCCGCGATGATCTCCAACTCGGCGAACCAGCCGAGATCGCGGACGTCATCGAGAACGATCTCAACGTCGCGGTCTTGCCAGAGCAGAAAGAACGGCTCGCGGCGTTTGACGACGTCACGCACCGCGCGGAATCCAAGCCGCGTGAACATGTCCAAGAGTTGCTCACAGGCACCGGCTCCCGCCGCCGTCGCGATTTCGATCTCGTGACGTGTCTTCGTGACCTCGTCCAATAGCGGGCCTTTGTAGGTCAGATAATTTTCTTCACCGACGCAGCGAATACGAAACGCCTCGTCGGTCTGAGCAAAGTCGCGGCTGGGATGCGCAAGATAGACGTCGCGTTGATGAAGCGGCTCGGCCGGTTCGGCTCCGAGCGCGGCAAGTTTCATCCGCAGAGCAGTGACCGCAGCCGCATCGGCCAGCGAGTATTTCATTTCGACTTCAAGGCTCATTCGGTTCTCGCTCCAGCGGCGACGTCCTGGCAAAGAAGTTCGAGATATTCCCAGGTGAAGAGGCCGGTATCGTGGCGATCGTTCCACGAAATCTTGATCGCGTAGTTGCCGGAGAACTGGATGTTGGTCGGCGCGACGGCCAGCGGGACGTCTTCGACATCTACGACTCGCACGCCGCTGACCTCATCGACGCAGCTCGCACAGGGGCAGCGACCGCGTAAGAACCGATACGGCAGCCGGTAGGTGCCGTTCGGCCATTGCAATTCCAGAACGCCCTCTTGCTGACGGGCTTTGATGCCCAGCGGTGCTGTGGCCATATTTTGGAACGCGGGGTGTCAGCCCCGCTTTGGATTCTTTGTTCGAGGTGAAAGATTGGAAATCAAAAGATCCAAAGCGGGGCTGACACCCCGCACTCCAAAGCTAGTGATCGTGACCCCCTTTGAAGATCGCGTGGTCTTTGTTGTTGCGCGAGGCAATGTAGGCAACGAGGTCGAGGATTTCTTCTCTGGTGAGTTTCTCCAGTAAGCCTTTCGGCATGATCGAAACCTTCGAGCGCTGGCGTTCAGCAACGTCGTTGCGTTTGATGATCTTCGGTTCCGCCGAGATCAGGGGATTCTCGACGACCTTGATGATGTCGCCGGACTCTTCGACGACCAGGCCTTGGATCACTTTGCCGTCTTGGAGTTCGAAGACGTTGGTTTGGTACTTCTCGTTGATCTTGGCGCTCGGTTCCAGGATGTCTTTGAGGATGTCGCTGGGTTTCATCTTTTCGTCGAGCTTGGTCAGGTCGGCTCCGAATTCTTTGCCGACTCCGCCGAATTTGTGGCAGCCGACGCAGTTGGCGACAACGAACAATTGCTTTCCGGCGTTGAAGCTGCGTTTGGCGTGATCGTCGTGGTCATGTCCCATCGCTTTGTGGTCCAGAGCGGTGACGACGGCGGCGAGGTCTTCGAATTTCCATTCGGTGCGCGGGCGGCGGTCTTTCAACAGCGCGTCGGCGGCCTCGATCTTGTTTGCGGTGAGGTATTGATCCGGCGCGGCTTCGTAGGCGTCGAGGTCGGGGACGACGTAGAGCGCGGCGTACATTCTGCGCCAGTGGCCGGGGTAGGTGCAGACGATCGGGTACACGCCGGGTTGCTTCGGGACGTTGAAGCTCAGGCGTTGGGAATCTCGCGGTTGGAGCAGCGTGCTCTTGGCGATGATCTTGGGGCTGTCGGGGATGTAGTGCTTCTCGGCGAAGCCCGGCTTCTGGGCGTTGGCTTCGGAGAGGAGGCCGATTTCTTCCAACGCGCCGGGCAACGTGATCGCGAGGTTGTGCGGCATCAGGTCGGAGTTTTCGAGAACGAATTCGACCGGCTTGCCGGCTTGGACGACGATGATGTCTTTGTCGTAGCTCATCTTCTCGAAGACGGTGCCGATCTTGATGACTCGGATGCCGAGTTCACCAAGTTGCGCTCGGACGGGCTTCGATTGATCAGCGGGAAGCAGCGAAGCAAGGGCGTCGGCGAACTCGAATTGGTCAAGCGCGGCGTCGCTGGTGCGTTCGGCGGCGGGGGTTTTCTTGATCGAGTCCAACAAGACAGTGATCAGTTCCGGCGCGGCTTCTTTCGGCCACGTCGCTTTCGGCAGGCGTTGCAAAGCGCGGATGGCGGCAGTGCGGTCGGTGTTTTCTTTCACGAACTTGGCGAGCGTCGCGAACGTTTTCGGTTCTTGCCCTCGGACATACGTGAGCGCGTTCATGGCGGCTCGACGGACGAGCGATTCGGGGCCGCCCCCTTGCAGCGTAAATTCGGCTTTGACCTTCGGAGCCGGATTCTTCTCGGACTTGAAGACTTCGCCCCGTTTCTCGTCAAGGACTTTCACCGTGAATTGATTCAGACGGCCGCCGAGGTCTCCTTCCGTGCGGTTGTAGATCACGATTTGGTCGATGGGGAATTCGTCGCCGAGGTCCACCTCCCACCACGGGTTGTTGGTGTTTTCCTCGGTGTGAGTTTGGCCCCCGTCGCCGTAAAGGCCGGACTTGTTGCCGTCGATGCCGCGCTTGGCATCACCGCCAGCAGCGACGTTCTTCTGCGAGGCTCGGCCTTTGCGAGCGATGTTGTCGCCGCCGCTCATGACTTCGACTTCGGCGAGCGTCAGTGTTCCTTTGCCGGGCAACTCGACTCGGACGAAGCGGCCGTTTGTGCCCTTGGACTTCGGGCCGCGGAGCGGTTCGGGGAGATCGGTGAGCAGCGGTTCGACTCGATCGTACAACGTCGCTCGGACGCCGGGATCGGAGATCAGCGGCATGGCGTTGACGAAGTCGATCAGGCGTTTGGGGTCAGTGGTCGCGAGCTTCCACGAGGCATCGACGTTGTCATCGACGTTGATCAGCGAGACGTAGCCGATTTGGCGGAAGATCGGTTGCTTCGCGGCGGTCGCAAGCTTTTCCAATTCGGCGCGTGCGTCTTTGAGTTCGGCGGTGCTGCGGCCGGTGAGTTGGCGGACCAAGTCGAACACGACGGTCGTGTCGGCGTTGGATTGCTTGGCGTCGAGGTTCAGGATCGTGTCCATGACGACGCGCAGTTCGGGCTTGTTATCGAGCTTGGCGAGCGTGCGGACGGCGTCGCGGCGGACGGGGTCTTGCAGGCCGGGGCGATACAGCAGTTCCAGGCAGACGGCTTTCGTCTTGTCTTGCTTGAGCAGTTCGTCCGTCGGCAGGTTTTTGAGGGCGAAGCGAGCACCCGCCTCGGTGGCGAAGGCGATTTCGCGGCCTTCCTTTTTGGCCTGGTCGTAGAGCGGTTGCAGGGTGCGGGCGACCTCTTTGGAGAGGAAGTCGAGGTACTGGTCGCTCGGGTGCTCGGCGGCGACGAGCAGCACTTCGTAGGCTTCGGGCTTGGGGATGAAGCTGGCGGCCCAGAGCGCCATCAAGCGGACTCGCGGAGCGGGATCGGCCGCGGCCTTGAGCAGCAGTTCGAGAGCCTTGCGATGCGACTGCTCTCGCGCGTGCGACACGGACGCTCCGGCCGGCAAGTTCGCGGGGAGTCCGAGCAGATCGTCTCGCCACGCCGCGAGGACACGCACGGCAGCGGCGCGAACGCGGAAGTCGGGTGACTTGAGCACGCGCTCAAGCAGCGGGACGTTGATGCTGTTGTGATGCTGATGCACCCAAAGAGCTTCAAGGAGAGCGTGGTCGTAACCATCCTTCGTTTTGTCGAGACTCGACACCCACGCCGTCGACACATTGACGACCGCGTCACGGTCACGCCCGCTGAGTTCGAGTCTCACTCGATAGCGCAAGCGGTCGTCTGGATGCGTCAACAGTTTCAACAAATCGCCAATACTAGCGTCTGCGACCTGCGGCGACTTGACTAACTCGCGTCCCTCATGTGTGACGCGATAGACGCGGCCGTGCTCCTGATCGCGATTGGGGTCGCGGAGGTTGTGTTGCATGTGGCCGATGATCGGGTTTTGCCAGTCGGTGAAGTAGATGGCTCCGTCGGGACCGACTTCGATGTCCGCCGGCCGGAAGTTCGGATCGGACGAGAAGAGGATCGGTTCCAGTTCGGTGGCTCCGAGCGAGGAGCCTTCGTCGATGCCGCTTAGCCGTAACGCGTAAGCGTCCGGGTTGGGCGATTTTTGGCCGTTCGATCCGGACGCTTGCGCGTCTCGGCTACTTTCGCTGCTGCCGTGCATGCGGTAGCGGAGAATGCCTTGGAAGCCGATCACGTTCGGGACCAGGAGGTTGCCTCGGAACTCTTCGGGGAAGTGGCTGCTGCTGAGGATTTCGATGGCGGGGAGCGGTCGCGTGCGCTGCTGATAGACCTGCGGCGGACGGTTGTGCTTGTTCGGGAAATCCAGGTGGCTGGAGAACAGCGGGCCGTGGAACGGATTGGCTCCCGTGCCGTCGCAGACGATGTCCTGGCCCCAGGCGTCGAAGATGTGCCCGTGCGGATTGGCGAACCCGAAGGTCACATACACTTCGGTCTTTTGTTGTCGCGGCTCGTAGCGGAAGACCGCTCCGTTGGCCACGCGGCGCGGCGGACCCCACGGCGTTTCAATCTGCGAATGATGGAACGTCCCCTCCTGCATGTAGAGCGACCCGCCCGGATCGAGCGTGAAGCTGTTGATGGTGTGATGCGTGTCGGCGGTGTCGAAGCCGTGAGCGATCCGTTCCTTGATGTCGTACTTGTCGTCGCCGTTGGTGTCCTTGAGGAACAGCAAGTCCGGCCCGGCCGCGAGCAGCACGCCGCCGTTCCAGAACTCGAAGCCGGTCGGGTTGTGAATGTCGCCGGCAAAGGTCTTGCAGACATCGGCCCGGCCGTCGCCGTTGGTGTCTTCCAGAATGAGCAGCTTGTCGTTCATCGGCTCGGTCGGCTTCCAGTGCGGATACGTCCGCCACGCCGCGACCCACAACCGCCCCTTCGTGTCAAACGCCATCTGCACCGGATTGACCAGCTCCGGAAACATTTTTTCATCGGCGAACAGCTCGACCTTCAGCCCCTTGCCGATCGTCATTTTGCTGATGGCCTCTTCGCCGGAGAGAAACTTGTGCTTCCCGCCCGGCAACTCGCCCGGCTTATTCGAGATGACCGGGATGAACTCGGACAGGTTTGAGTCGTCCGCTTTGACCTGCTTCCCCTGAGCCGCCGCCCAAATCACCTTGTCCCGATTCGCCGTGAGCTGATCGAGCACATCCAGTTCCCGCTGCCCGACGGAATAGTTGGAGAGGCCATCGCCGTATCCGCCCGGCCCCTCGGTGAACTTCAAGAACGCGCGATCGCCATACGTCGAATACCCGTCCGTCACACGATAGCGGTTGAACCAGTAGAAGTTCTTGTCGAGAACGGCGGCGCGAAGCGGCTGGATTTTCGACACGCTCCGATCGAGTGATTTTCCGAACAAGGAAATCTCAATCAAGCTAGCAACCGTCAGATCACCCCATTCATTCAGATGGACTCCGTTGATGGTGTTTGCGGTCGCTTCCGGTTTGCCCTTCTTATCGATCGTTCGCAAGAACGCGTACGTCTCGCTCAGCGGCGTGAAGACGTCGATGAATTTAACCCCGTTGGCTTTGGCGACCTCGCCCATCGCGTCGGCATACATCTTGAGCCGAGCGTTGGAGGCATCGACATCGGCCTTGCTGGGGAGGTTGGGGTCGTTGAGGAACTCGTGAGCGATCGGCGAGAACAGCACGAGCTTCGGAGCCGACTTGCCGTTGTACTTCTGCCCGAGCGTGTGCTTGATGAACTCCTCGACGTTCTGCTTGAACGCCGCCAACCCCGCCTCCCCCGCCCACGACTCGTTGTACCCGTAAAACGCGAAGACCACGTCCGCCTTCGTCTCCGTCAACTCAAACCGATTCTCGCGAACCTTCTTCCCCCCTTCCTTGTCCCGCGACGACAACTTCCCCGGCTGCGGACACGGAGCATTCCCGCTGAGCCACTCATCGTGCGACCCAAACGACATCGACCGCATCCGATGATTCGGGTTCTTCCACCCATCAATCTCGTCGCCGGAATAACCCAGATTCCGAATCACGAGGTTGTGCTCCGGAAACCGCGCCTGAATGAGCGTCTCCAACCACCCATAATGCTGCATCCGCTCCGCCAGCGTGTTGCCGACGATGCAAATGTGGTCCCCTTTGTTGAGTTCAAGCTGCTGAGCATTCGCGGTCGTCGCCGCAATAATCGAAAAAGCCAACACGAGCCCAAGACGGCATTGCATGGGTGATTCCTTTGGAGTGCGGTGTGTCAGCACCACATTGGCTGGCGGCCGTGCCGCCTTTCGCGATTTATGTTTCCGATTCCAAAATCCGTCGCGGCTGCGCCGCCATCCCAACATCCACTGCGGTGCTGACACACCGCACTCCAAAGGGGAACGCGTATTCGACCGCAACCGTGCCGCCGTCTCAAGCATGACGGGACAACGAAGGGGATCGCAAAAGTCCGAAAGAGCGAAAACACCACGAACAAATTGCCAAGCGATCGATACTCGACGGCAATTCATTTTCGCGTTATCGCTCTTTCGAGACTTCGCGATTCGCCTCACCGAATCCGAATCGTGAACGGCATCAGCATCAGCCGACTCTCGCGAGCGAGCCTGTTGATTTGCCATGCGTTTCGCAGGTCATCGGCCAAGTCGGGCGAGATCGCCTTCATTGCGTGGAACAGCGCCCAGTCGGCCGTCACGCGCGTTTGTTCGTCCGGGCTCAGCGGGCCGAACAGCGATTCGAGCGGGCTGGTTGGCTTGGGCAGAATCAGGCGTTCGACTTTGTCGTCGTGGCCGAGCTTCGCGAGTTGCTTGGCGTGTTCGACCGCATCTTCCAGTGTTCCAACCTTGTCGATAAGTCCGTGCTTGAGCGCAGTGGCTCCCGAATAGATGCGACCGCGAGCGAGCTTTTCGAGCTTCGCGTACTCCATCTTGCGACCCTTCGCGGCTTTCTCCGTGAACTGTTTGTAGATGTCGAGCAGCAGTTTGGTCATCGCTTCGCGTTCGCTGTCGGTAAAACCTGAGTTTGTGCTGAGGATGCCGCTGTTCTTGCCGCGAGCGACCACGCTGGTCGTGATGCCGACTTTATTGAACAGCCCTTCGAGAGCAATCTTGCCACCAACCACGCCGATCGATCCGGTAATCGTACCGGGCTCGGCGAAGATCGTGTCGGCCCCCATCGCGATGTAGTAGCCACCGCTGCCGGCGACATCGCCCATGCTGGCTACGATCGGCTTCTCGACCTTTTCAAGTGCACGCCAAATTAAATCGCTGGCAAGCGCACTGCCGCCGGGGCTATCGACGCGCAGGACAATCGCTTTGACGGTCGGATCGCTCGATGCCTTCTCGATTGCTTTGACAAGCGTGTCGCTGCCCAGCGTGCTGTCGCCGAGCAAATCGATGGCGCTGGCTCCGGGCATGATCATGCCGGTGGCGTGAATCACGGCAATCTTGGGATTCTTACTGGCGCGTTTCGGCGGCTCCAATCCCATCATCATGTTCATTAAATTGATCATGCCGGTCAGGCCGCTGAAGTCGGCATCGATCTTTTTCTTGCCGTAAAGCTTCGCCAGCTTGATCGTCGTGTCGGCCTTGTCGCCTCGCAGAATGCCGGGGAGTTCGTCTTCGTAAGCAACGCGCGTGATGAGCCCCAGTTCCTTCGCGGCAGTCGCGGTGTGCGGGCCATTGTCAATCGCCTCTTTGACCTTCTCGGCCGCGATGCCACGTCCCGTCGCCACCTGCTCGACCATCTGGTCGTAGAAGTCGCCGAGGACCTGTTCCAACTCTTCGCGGAATTCTTTGCTCATCTCGGTGCGTGAGTACGGTTCGGCAGCCGATTTGTATTCGCCGACGCGAAGCATCTCGGCCTTCACGCCGAGGAAGTCGAACAGGTTCTTGTAGAAGCTGACTTCGGATCGCACGCCCAAGAACATCAGCACGCCGGACTCTGGCATCACAACTTCATCGCAGCCGGCTGCAACGAGGTAATCCCCGCCGCTCGACGAATCGAGGTAGGCAACGACCTTCTTCCCTTTCGCCTTCACGCGGCTGATTGCCTGGCGAAACTCGTTGAGCTTGCCTCGCCCGATGCTCGGCCCGTCGATCTTGAGCACGACTCCCGTGACGGCGTCATCTTTCGCGGCTTTGTCGAGTCGGCCGATCGCCTCGGCGAGACTCTCGGTCGCTTCACCGAACAGGCCCATCATCTGCGGGCCTTCGGCATAGCCACCCTTGAGTTCGATATGCGCCCAAGTCGCGGTTGCCGCGTCCGGCTTGCCGGTCTCTTGAGCCGCGACCGGGGACTGCTGCAAAGCAAATGCCAGCAACACCAGCATGAGGGGCGACAAGAAAAGTCTTCGGATGGCGACGGATTGAAGGCCAATGGGGCTGAGCATGGCATGGTCTCGCGAACGTTTCGAGAGGATTACAAACATTGGTTCGGAGTTTACGGTCGGCCACTCGGCACCAGCAAGCAAGGGCTCTGAGCCGGCAGATGCGAGTCGTACGGAGGATGGTTTTGGAAACGCGCAGAGGAACAAGAGGTCTCGCAGGGATTGCGGAGGATTTCTCTGTGTCCTCTGCGGCCGCCTCCGTGGTGTCTACGTTTGAAAAATGCGGAGATTGACCGATTCTTACCCGCCGAAAACCTGTCTTGTCACCTTTGGCGGGCTGTGCCAGACTCCGGCTCAAATTCGCCGCGGAGTTCGGGTTCTTGCGGCGTTCGTCGAGACAATTCGCCTCTGGGCATCGAGGTGGCTGATGATTCGCTGGCTGACATTCGTGGTCGCATTGGTCGTTGGAATCGGCTTCGGCATAACGCCGCGTGCGGAGGCTCAAGGCTTGATCTGGAAGCTACCGACCGACGGCACCTGGATTCGGTATGAAGGAACGTATCAGCAGATCGAAACTCGCTCGAACACCGGCGGCACCGATTTGACGATCCAGTGGATTCAACACCTGACAATCAAGTCGATCGGTTCGCAAGAGGCGGAGTTTGAAGGCAAGACGGTCCCGTGCCGTTGGCTGGAATTCAAAGTGCAGACCGGCAAGAAGAGCGACGCCGGCATCAATCCTGGTCCGATCGGTGCCTCGATTTACAAAGTGCTGGTGCCCGAACATCGAGTGATCGGCAAGTTGGCCGACGACGAGACCATCCCGGTTTCCTTTCTTCCGATCGTGAAGGGCTATCGCAAAGAGGGTGAAAAGCCGGTCGAGGAACTGCCGGGAAACGTCTTTCAGATTTACCCGAAGGTCGCACGGTTCATGCACTACAAGACGCTGGAGAAAGAAGGGGAACCAGAATCGTTGAACGTCGGCATCGGCGACGTCACCGCTCAGAAGTGGAAAGGGAAGTACGAGGCGGAGAATTCGCAAGGCCATACGGTGCAAGAGGCGGAAATCTGGCGCAGTGATGATGTCCCATTCGGCTTGGCTCAGTGGAGCGTCAAGCAGTCGATGGAACGCAAAGGAAACAACGAGCCGCGGTCCGCGTTCAAGCAAGTCGCACAATCGCTGGTCGAGATGAAGGCACTGGAAATCGGCACTGAAGCGAAAAGTGAAATTGAAACGCAGTAACACGGACACTCATCCTACGTGTCGATTCTCCGCAGCCGTTTCAGAAAATCGGCGAGCTCTCTCGGCAGCCGACTTTCAAAGTGCAGCGGCACGCCAGTGAGCGGATGCTCGAAGCCCAGTTCGGCAGCGTGCAGAGCGAGTCGCGGAGCGCCGCTGCGATCAGTGATCGGCTTTCGTCCGGGCGGCCCGCGATATTCCTTGTCGCCGCAGACGGGATGTCCCGCCTCGGACAAATGAATGCGAATTTGGTGTGTGCGACCAGTTTCGAGTCGGCATTCCACCAGCGTGTGACTGTTGACGAATTCGACGGGACGAACGTGAGTGATCGCTTGTTGGCCATTCTCTGAATCCGCCACGCTGCCTCGTTTGCCGTCTCCACGATTACGAGCGAGAAACGATTCGATGGTTTGACCGACGATCTTGCCCTCAACGATGGCGAGGTAAGACCGGTCGATCGAATGCTCGCGAAACTGCTGGACGAGGGACCGCTCGGCAGCGGCCGTTCGCGCAAAGACCATCAGACCACTGGTGTCGCGATCCAGCCGATGCACGGGGAACACTCGTGGAGGACGAACTCGACTTGGCGAGTTGCGGCGAGGAGCACGCAATGAATTCGCGAGAACCGACGGCAGCAAGTCTTCGAGTGTCGACTCGCGACGCCGACGTCGCGCGGACCAATGAGCTTCTTCTTCATGCCGCATCGTGGTCATGCCGGAAGGCTTTTCAACGACGACCAATTGCTCGTCGAAAAAGTGAACTCGAATGTCGGCTGCGGTCGGCGGAGCGGCGATCGCGTGCGGCAAAACCTTGACAACTTCGCCCGTTTTCAACCGACGCTGCGAATCCTCGCAGAGATTCCCGTCGATCTGCACCTGACGATTTCGGAGCAGTTGAACTGCCTCCGATCCAGGTGCCTGTGGCCGCCAGCGGCGCAGCGAGACCAGCAGCGACTGACCAGCCTCGAAATCGGACACATGAAAGACTTGCGAGCCATCATGCCGCATGTGTTGACCCGAGCTTCAAGTCGTTTGCGTGTCCTGGAGCACTCCAATTTCAGGTTGATCATTGGCGTGCCGAGTTTGCCGAGGAATGATCTGGTTGTCACGGTCGTAAGCCGGAGTTTTCTCCTCGGTGTTCCTGCCGAGCCCCCGGTAATGCAGCAATAACACCATCCCCAGAACTCCGACCGCCAGCCAAACGAAGCTCCATTCGATACCCTGTGACGGAACTAATTCGCTCGAACGAGGCGAATTCGAATCTTGAGACATCGGCAGCACTCCACCAGATTGAGCGACGTATCTTGGCCACTGGTGGGTTTGATCGGCAAGGCAAGATGCCGACAAAACGGTCGGTCTGTGACTCGACGTTCCCTTCGCGAAGAGCAACGGGGAGTTAGTTTCGGAAACCACATGTTTGGCGCTGCGTCCTTCAGGAATCGCATCCGCGAGACTTTTTATTCACCCTTTCACCCATTGCAGTGGTCTCATTGAGCCGATTAAACCGGTGTGAACAAATGATGGAGCCAAAGTGATGCGAAGTTCAATTACAACCAACCGAGTTCATCAACACAGCATCTTTGTGGGCCTCCTGCTGCTTGTGTTGATGGGAGGATGGGGAATTACCCAGGAGACCGCTTCCAAATCGGAGTCTCTCGCCAAACCCAAATCTGCCGCGAAGGAGGCTCTGACCCAGTTCCAAGATTTGGTCGGTGGCTGGGTCGGCACCGGTCAACCAAAACGAAATTCAACCAGTGGAGCCTGGCGCGAAAAAGCCGAATGGCGTTGGAAGTTCAGCGGCGAACAAGTCGCCCTGGAATATGCCGTCGAGGAAGGCAAGCTGCTGAAGTCCGCTCTCGTGTCCTTTGACCCGAAGTCAAAAACTTACCAGTTGAAGACCGTCGAACTCGGCACGGCGAAAGATCAGCCCATCCAACGAGAATACGTCGGCGAAACGAATGGCAACAAACTCGTATTCGACACACCCGCGAAGGAGGGTGCCGAAGGACGTCGCATCACGATCACTCGGCTCAATGAAAAGCGGACGCTGGTCCTGTTCGAACAAAAGGGAGCCGGACAGAACTTCTTCAATCGCATCGCCGAAGTGGGCTACACGCGTGAAGGAACTCGGCTGGCGGACTCCGATCAGACCGGCCCCGAATGTGTCGTCACAGGCGGAGCGGGGACGATCAAAGTCAGCTACAAGGGAGAGACCTACTGGGTCTGCTGCACTGGCTGCCGCGATGCCTTCAACGATGATCCCGAAGGAGTGCTCGCGGACTATCGCAAGAAACGGGAAGAGCGCAAGGCCGGGAAGAAATAAGCAAACCCTACCGGGCCTCGTCCATTGGGGTGAATGGTAATTTGCTACGCCTGCTGTTCCGCAGCGAGCTGTGCCATGCGAATCGCCGGTTCGACGATTCGCTCCCAATTGTCGCGGATGTAGTCGGGCGGCCCCCCCTTGTTGGCGACGTACTCGGCCACTCGAATCGTCGGCAGCATCTCGATGGCGTCCCACGGGCAGACGGTCAGTTCGTAGGGGTCCGACTTTTTAGTCGGAATGTGGACACAGACTTCGCAGCCAACGCAGCGTTCGACATCGATTTCGCAGAAGGTTTGCAGGACCGAGATCGTCTGCCCCGGCACCTTGACGATACAGTCGACCGGACAGACTTCGAGGCACGATTCGCAGCCGGTGCAGTTGTCGGCGTTGATGACCGCGACTTCCTTGGGGAGCTTCTTGCGAGAACCCGCTTTGGCCATGATGTCCAACCTGTGTGACTGCCGACCGAACCGGCAGGCGTTAAATGATTTTTATGGACCTCGCCGATTCATTGGCAACTCGGCCTCGGCGAGGCAATTCGATTCCGTCAGAATTCTGGCTGTCGGAAGGAGGTGGTATTCTGAGAGGCCAAGCCATTTCGAGCAAGTCGCGCTTTGGCATTGACCCAACGACTTCCTAACTTCTGTCGCCTGATTTTCTCAAAAAAAGGAACTGGTGTGAACGTGGCTGCGACCGATTCGCCGCGCTTCGGCCTCGCCGACTTGCAGGCTCTGATCGCCAAGATGTATTCGAGCAAAGACGAAGCTCGCGGCGTCGACGGCACTTTCATGTGGCTGATGGAGGAGGTCGGTGAACTGGCCGCCGCACTCCGCGAGGGGACTCCCGAAGAACTCGCGCTGGAATTCGCCGACGTCCTGGCCTGGCTGGCGACGATTGCCAATGTCTCGGGAGTCGACCTGGAAGCGGCCGTTCTGAAAAAGTACGGCAACGGCTGCCCCGGCTGCGGCCAGATGGTCTGTGGCTGCGGCCTAGAAGAGAAACCGTAGCCACGTTCGCATCGTGGCCGACCTGAAAAGCCGGCGTCTGATTTGTTTCAAAGGCTTTCTGTTTCTGTGTGGAGGATGTTTGGTATCGGTGGCGTTGTTGGCGGAACAGCCGACACTCAAAGTGGAGTTTCTGCTGGCGATGGCTGTTTAGTGTTTTGCTCGTTGCGACTACTTCGCCTTTTGTGTCATCGAACACTACGTCGATCCTGAATTCCGATTTTCCGGTTTGTGGGCGTTTGCCAAGTATTTGGTTCGACGCCGCTCGAAAGATGCTCATGAGACCTCTTCCTCGACTCCGACTCGGCCCGATTGAGCTGGACTTTCCGGTCGTTCAAGCGGCGCTTAGCGGGTACAGCGACTGGCCGATGCGTGTCATCGCCAAGCGGTTCGGAGCGTCGTACACGCTGTGCGAGGTGCTGCTCGACAAGTTTCTGATCGAGCTGAAGGACCGGCATCGGACGCGGCGATTCCTGAAAGTCAGCGACGAAGAGCATCCGGTCGGCGGGCAGCTGATGGGCGCGATCCCAGAGGACTTCGGCCCTGCAGCGTTGAAGTTGGTCGAAGCGGGCTTCGATGTGATCGACATCAATTTCGGCTGCCCCGTAAAGAAGGTGCTGGGGCGTTGCCGTGGCGGCTTCTTGCTCAGTCAGCCAGAGACCGCGCTGGAAATCGTCAGCCGCGTGCGAGACGTCGTCCCGCCACACGTCCCAGTCACCGTCAAGATGCGACGAGCACTTAATGACGAATCCGAGAGCCGTGACAAGTTTTTCACGATCTTCGACGGCGCTTACGAGCGGGGCGCGGCGGCGATCACCGTTCATGGCCGGACCGTCGAGCAGCGCTACAACGGGCCGAGCAACTGGGACATTCTCCGTGAGATCAAGCAACACGCCGGCAGCCGAGTCGTGCTCGGCAGCGGTGACCTGTTCACGGCTCAGGCGTGCCTCGACATGATCCAGCAAACCGGCGTCGATGGCGTAACGGCCGCCCGCGGCGCGATCGGCAATCCGTGGATCTTTCGCGAGGCCCGCGCTCTCGTTGCTGGCCTGCCGCTTCCCAATCCGCCGTCACTGCATGAACAGCGCGACGCTCTGCACGAACATTTTCGTTTGGCGATGGAAGTCTACGACGAGAAGCGGGCGGCGATCATGCTTCGCAAGTTCGGTATCAAGTACTCGGAACTGCATCCACGCTTCGAGGAACTGCGTGAGGCGTTCGTCGTCGTCAGCAGCCTGGCCGAGTGGGACGCGGTCCTTGCGAAGTGGTACCACGACGACTTGCCCGGCCGCCGGCGAGTGATCAACGAAGACTCGCCGATCTTTTCGGAAACGTGCGAAGTGGCTTGAGCAAGAATGCTCGTATCACACCAGCTCACGCAGCGGTTGTCCGCCATTGGCGAGGACGAAGATCGGCCGGCCGCGATTGTCGAGGTATTGCACGTCGAGCGGAACGCCGAAGTGGTGGAAGATCGTCGCGGCCAGGTCGCCCGGCGTGACTGAGCGTTCGCGGATGATGCCGCCGTCCGGTTCGCTCGCGCCGATGACTTGGCCGTGGCGGAAGCCGCCGCCGGCGAGGCACATCGACATGATGTTCGGCCAATGATTCCGGCCATCGGTGCTGTCTTGCGTTCCCATCTGCGGAGTCCGGCCGAACTCACCCATCGCGATGACCAGCGTATTGTCGAGCAGTCCACGCTCGGACAAATCGCTCACCAGCGTCGTGATGAGATGATCGAACAGTGGCAGCAGCGGGCCGAGCCCGTTCTTGATGCCGCCGTATGGCGGAAGGTTGTCGCCGTGCGTGTCCCAAGTCCCCGACGCCGTGTGATAGCTCAGGTCGATCGTCACGAACGCGACGCCCGATTCGACCAGTCGCCGAGCGATCAGCGCTTGCTGACACCAGAGGTGCTTGCCAAATCGCTGACGAGTTTCCGCCGGTTCCCGTTCGATGTCGAACGCCGCCTGAGCGCGCCGGCCGAGCACCATCTCCACCGCTTGCTGCTGATACGAATCCATCGCACCCAGCGAACCACCTTGATCAATATCCCGTCGCAGCCGATCGAACGAGCCGACCAACGAACGTCGATCCGACAGCCGATCCAGCGACAGACCCGTCGGCAACTGGAATGCCCCCGCTTGCGACATCGTTCCGGTGTCCTTGCCAACGAGATCGTAAACTGGCAGCCGCGTTGCCTGGCTGGCGAGGAACGGGTCGTACTGCTTGCCGAGATATCCCGCGAAGGCCAGATGCGACCGCGACCGCATGAACGCGACGTACGGCGGCATCGACGGATGATTTGAGCCGTGATGCTTGGCGACGACCGATGCGAGGGCCGGATATTTCTCTGCCTCCTTGTTAACGCGCGGCTCGTTGGCGAGGTTCGCGGTCTGCATGACCATGTTCGGTTCGTGGTTCGAGTGCTTGCAGTCGACCGACCGAATGATCGTGAACTTGTCGAGCATCGCCGCTTGCTTGGGCAGGTGCTCGCAAATGATCGTGCCAGGGAGTTTCGTTTGCGTGACTCCGAACGGTCCGCGATTCATGTACGGCCGGTCGGGCTTTGGATCCCAAGTGTCGATGTGGCTCGGCCCACCCGCCATCCAAAGCAGGATCACACTCTTGCCAGCCTTCGCTCCGCCGGCAGCCTGGGCCTTCAGCAAGTTCGGCAAGCTCAAGCCCGCGATTCCCGCCAGTCCCGCTTTTAGCATTCCGCGGCGGTCGGTCAGCGTCAGACCCTCGCGGGTTCGCCCCTGAAAATCTCCGAACGCATGTTGCGAGTGCAGCGATCCGTGGCGGTGATTTCCGAGCATCTTGGCTCCTCGGCGGGCAAATCCGAACGTCAACTTAACAGCGGCTGATTCTAAATCGGATCGAATCGCCGTCCACCATCACTTGTCTTGGAGTTAGCGAACTTTGAGGAAAATCTCGGACCTCTGAACGTCGCTCCGAGCTGCTCTTTGCGCGACTTGCCGAACCGTGATAGCGTCCGATTGAACGATTTCGATTTGGCGAAGTGGAGTCGCCCTGCATGTCTCGATCACTAACGACTGAGCAACCGCGACGACTGGCGATCCCGCGCAGCCGGCGGCTGGTGATCGACCTGTTGCGGCTGAATCGCCAAGTGCCGACGACTCCGCATGACCGACTGATCGACTTGAGCGTCGTCGCTGCCGCGCGTGAGCGAGCGACTGAGCGGATCTCGTGGTCGGTTCTCTTCATCAAAGCCTTCTCGATTGTTGCTGCCAAATATCCCCCGCTGCGGCAGTCCTACATGTCTTGGCCCTGGCCGCATCTGTATCAGCACCCGGACAGCACCGCGACGATCGTGACTCACCGAGAAGTTGACGGTGAACCGTGGCTGTTCTGGTCGCAGTTTCCACACTCCGACAAACAATCGCTGGTTCGCATGCAGATGCACCTCGAACATTGTCAGACCGAACCGGTGCAATTGATGTTCAAGAAACAGTGGTGGCTCAGTGCGCTTCCCACTTGGATGCGGCGGATCGTTTGGTGGTGGACGCTCAATACCTCTGGCGTCATGCGAGTGAAACGCTGCGGCACATTCTTTCTGACAACAATCGGTTCGCGCGGGGCCGAGATTTCGCATCCTCCCGGCTTCCTGACCAGTGGCCTGACGTTCGGCCCGTTCGATGATCGTGGCCGTTCGCGAGTCACGCTGGCGTACGATCACCGGTTGCTCGACGGCCGGATGGTCGCTGACATTCTGGCCGACCTCGAGCAGACGCTGAATGGCGCCATCGCCGACGAGTTGGCGGAAATGTGCACCGCGACGGCTAAGCAGCGACTCGCGGCGTGACAACGAGAATGTTCACAAGCGAGTCTCCGCCCGCACCGAGTCACGCAGGTTGCCACCGCAGCGGGCCACGAAATCGGTGAACGGTTCCAGCGTCGCGTTCAAACCCACCTCCTGACAGCGAGCAAAAAGCTGCTCGCTGACGCGAGTGAAATCGAACGACATCGGGATCGCCAGTTCCAACTCCAGCGAGAACGATTTGTCCCGCTCACAACGCTCAGCGTAGAGATTGCGGATGTCGACCCCCAATTCCGCGAGCTTCCCCGAAAGCATCCGCAGCATTCCCGGCTTGTCCGAGCCGCGTACGGTCAGCACATATTTGTTGGAAGGCGGCGCGAGAATTCCCGAATCAGCCGCCGGCTCGCTCAGCCGAACTTCAACACCGTAGGGTCGGCAAAGGTCGCGAATGTGATCGGAAACGACCTCTTGATTGCGGTCATCGGGAAAGTCGGCGGCCAACAGGATCGAGCAGTACGGCTGCATCACCGAAATGCTGGCCTCCCACAAGTTGCCCCGCAGTTCATCGAGTGCCGTCGTGACCGCCGCCAAGACTCCGACCCGGTTTGCCCCCGTCAGCGAGATGATGTAGCGTCTGGCCATACCCGAACCTTTTCGTCGTTTCCGCGGCGCATTTCTGAAAGACATCCCATGACGTCGATGGCACGCCTCGTATCGTTGGCGATCTTAACGGGTCTGATCGTCTTTTTGGGAATCACCTTCTATCAGATTGTGGCTCCCTTCCTGTTGCCGCTGTTTCTGGCGGCGATCACGGTGGTCTGGTGTCAGCCGCTGTTTCAGTATTTTCATCGCAAATTCAAAGGCCGTGAGCGAGTCGCCGCCGCCGCGACGATGACCTCCGTTTGCCTGCTGTTATTCGTGCCTCTGACGCTGGCCGTCGTGATGTCGGCCATGCAGTTGAAGTCGATCGCCGCCCAACAAATCCGAGCCATCAAAACCGCCGTCCAAGACATGCCGCTGGACGCCAACGTCGAAAAGATGGTCGGAGCGGTCGAACAGATACGGTCGAAAGACAGTGCGCTCAGCGAAGACCTCAAGCACAGGCTGCGCGAGTGGTCGTCGCACATCTTGGATGTCGTCCATCCGATCCCCGGCGATGAGTCCACGCCAGAGGAACGTCAGAAATCTCAGGATGAGCGTGACACGCTGCTCAAACAATTCGAAGAACAAATGGCCGAGGCCTCCCAGGACGCCGGACAGCAATTGCAGGACCTGGCGATGAAGAGCTTGGGGCTGGCGGCCAGTGGTGGCTGGGGACTGACCACAAAAACGTTCGGCTTGCTGGGAGCCATCGTTGGGAGCCTGATTTCACTGACGATGTTCTTGATCGCGTTCTACTACTTTCTGTGCGACGGCTCATCGCTGCTAGACGCGACTCAAAAACTCATCCCGGTTCAGATCGATTACCAAAAACAGCTCATCCACGAGTTCAATCGCGTCATGCAGTCGATTGTCTCGGCGACGATGCTCTCATCGATCGCTCAAGGGGCGGCGACGGCGTTGGTCCTGTTTTTTTTGGGGTTCCACAAATTCTTCCTGCTGTTTGTCGTGGCGACGTTCGCCTCGCTGATCCCGATCGCCGGGACGTGGATGATTTGGGGCCCGTGCGCGATCTGGCTGTGGGCCGACGGTTTCCACGGGTCGGCAATCTTCCTGGCGGTCTTCGGCATCGCCGTCATCGGGACGATGGACAACGTCATCAAAGCCTACGTTTTGCAAAGCGAAACCAGTCTGCACCCGCTGCTGGCGTTTGTCAGCGTGTTCGGCGGAATGCAGGTGATGGGCTTGTGGGGCATCTTCGTCGGCCCGGTCGTCGCCTGCTGCCTGCACGCGCTGGTAAAAATCTTCAACACCGAATTGAGCGAGTTCTCCAAAGAACGCTTCGCCAAAACGGCACCGTCTTCCCACGAGGCCCCAACCAGCGGCACCTCACCCGCAACAACACCGGCTCCGCCCGCTGCAACTCCGCCCAACGGCTGATATCCTGCCTGCTTTCCTTGGTTCCCTTCTGTTCAAATCCCAGTTTTTGAACAGAAGGCTACGAAGAAAACGAACAGGAGAATTGGAAATTCTTACCATCGCGGTTTTCGGAGATTCACCATGAGACGTCTGTTGCTGATCTGGAGTTTGTGTGTGACAGCCATGGGGCTGAGTGCAACCGCCATTGCCGATCAGCGGGACGGGCGGCTCGACATTTATTTCATTGACGTCGAAGGGGGAGCCGCGACGCTGATGATCACTCCCGTCGGCGAGTCGCTGTTGATCGATTCCGGCTATCCCGACAACGCCGGCCGAGATCGGGACCGCATCCTGAAAGTGCTGCGTGACGTCACCAAGCAGGATCACCTCGACCACGCGGCCGTGACTCATTGGCATCTCGACCACTACGGCAATCACGCCGCGCTGGCATCGCAGATCAAAATCCACAACTTCTGGGATCGAGGCATCCCGGAGAAGCTGGCCGAGGACAATGGCTTCGAGAAGCGAATCGTCGACTACCGAGCTGCCTCGCAAAATAAATCCAAGACGATGAAGCCGGGCGACTTGTTGCCGCTGAAGGCAGACGGCAAGACGCCGCTGTCGTTGAAGATCGTCACCGCCAGCCGCGCAGTCATCCCAAACACCGGTGAACCGAACCCGTTCGCGGACGACTTTAAAACGCCGGAGGTTGACCCAACCGACAACGCAGCAAGCGTCAGCTTCCTCACGAAGTTCGGCAAGTTCTCGTTTCTGTGCTGCGGCGATCTCACTCACCAGATCGAAAAAAAGCTGATGACCCCAAACAATCCGCTGGGCAAGGTTGAGCTATTTATGGTCACGCACCACGGGTTGGGAGTCAGCAACCATCCGGCTTTCGTGCTGGCAATCGACCCGCGCGTTTGCGTCATGTGCAACGGCCCGACGAAAGGCTGCGATCCGAGCACCAACGCGACGCTCCGCCAAATCAAGTCGCTGCAAGCGATCTATCAACTGCATCGCAATGTGAAGCTGAAAGCCGACGAGCAAACTCCCGCTGAGTTCATCGCCAACAACGTCGATGACACCGCCTCGTGCAAAGGAGTCTTCGTCAAAGCGTCGGTCGCACCCGGCGGCGAGAGCTACACCGTGCAGATTGGTTCGGACGGTGCGAAGCGCGAATTCAAAACGCGCTGAGTTTTGTAGGGTGGGACAAGCTCGTTTCGAGCGGCGGCCCGCCAGGTTTTTCATCATGGTGGGCCGGCGCTTCGCTGGTCCCACGCTACGTTCTGCGGACGAATACCGATGGCCGTCATCCTTTTCCGGATTTCGGAAAAGGACAACGGCCAGGCAACGGCCACTTGAGGAAACCGGTTTACTGATGAATGCTCTTGCTCAACTTCGCTCCCGATTTGCGAAAGCACTTTCTGATCTGGCCGCCGACCCCGCACCGTTCACAGCGATGGTGCGCCCGACTCAGGACGCGAAGTTCGGGGATTTTCAAGCCAATTTTGCCATGCCGCTGGCCAAGCAGCTCGGCAAGAATCCGCGCGATCTGGCGGCCGAGATTGTCGGCAAGCTGGATCTGTCCGATTTGTGTCAGCCGCTCGAAGTGGCCGGGCCGGGCTTCATCAACATTCGGCTGAAGGACGACTGGCTGACCGAGCAGACAAATCGCAGTGTCACCGACGCGCGACTCGGCGTTGAAGCAAACACGACGCCGAAGCGGATCGTGATTGATTACTCGGCCCCCAACGTCGCGAAGCCGATGCACGTCGGGCATCTGCGGAGCACGGTGCTCGGCAACGCGCTGTACCGGGTCGCCAAGTTTCTGGGGCATCACGTCCAGGGGGACAACCACATCGGCGACTGGGGAACGCAATTCGGGATGATCCTGTTCGGCTACAAGAATTTTCTCGACCGAGCGGCGTTCGAGTCGGCTCCGGTCACGGAACTCGCTCGGCAATACCGGCTCGTCAGCCAGCTTTCGACTTATCACGACGCGAAGGTCGAGTTGCCAAAGGCTGAGACGCGGCTCGCGCAGCTTGAAATCGAATTGGCCGCGGCTGAAGCCAGCAAGTCGGCCAACGACAAGAACGCCGAGAAGACATTGAAGAAGCAGCGCTCAGATCTCAACGAGGTTCGCGAGCAAATCGCGTCACTCAAAAAGCAGATCGAGACGGTCGAGTCGTCGCCGTCGTTGAAAGCTCTCGCCGACGCATATCCGCAGATCGCGGAGCTGGCGCGGCTGGAGACGGCGAAGCTGCACGCGGGGACCGAGGAGAACACGCGGCTCTGGAATCAGTTCGTGCCGCAATGCCTGGCGGCGATTCAGGGAATTTACGACCGGCTCGACATTCGCTTTGACATGACCTGCGGCGAGAGTTTCTATAACCCAATGTTGGCCGATGTTGTCGCCGACTTGCAGGCGAAAGGACTGGCGTCCGAAAGCGACGGGGCAATTTGCGTTTTTATTCCAGGCAACGCGGCACCGTTCATCGTTCGCAAGCGGGACGGAGCCTTCACCTACGCGACCAGCGACCTTGCGACGATCCGGTATCGAGTCAACGTGTTGCATGCCGACACAATGCTGTACGTCGTCGACACTCGGCAGAGCGAGCATTTTCGGTTGCTGTTCGAGACCGCGAAGTTGTGGGGCTACGGCGATCGCGAGATGGTTCACGTCAACTTCGGCACGATTCTCGGTAAGGACAACAAACCGTACAAGACTCGGTCAGGTGACACGATCGGCCTCGAAAGCCTGCTCGACGCGGCAGTCGCGAAGGCTCGACAAATTGTCGACGCGAATGACGACAGCAAACCCGAAGGACGCGAGTTGAACGACGACGCGCGAGCCACCGTCGCCGAGACTGTCGGTCTCGGAGCCATCAAGTATGCGGACTTGCGACACAACCGCGAGAGCGACTACGTCTACGACGAAGACAAGATGCTCGCGACAACCGGCGACACGGCGACGTATATGCAATACGCGTATGCTCGCGTAGCGGGCATCTTTCGCAAAGGGGGAGTCAACCGCGAAACGTTGCGGAACAGCGGTGGTCGCCTCCTCATCACGCATCCGTCCGAACGGGCGCTCGCGCTGCAACTGCTCCGATTCAGTGAAGCGCTTGACGGCGTGCTGGCCGAATACCGGCCGAACATCCTGACCGATTACTTGTTCGCGACGGCGAATACCTTCAGCACCTTCTACCAAGGGTGCACAGTCTTGAAGGAGCCAGATGAGGCGATCCGCACCAGCCGCTTGCTGCTGTGCGACCTGACCGCTCGCGTCATTGCCACCGGCCTCGATCTGCTGGGGATCAAGACCTGCGAGCAAATGTAGGCCAGGCGTTTCAGCCCGACTCGAAGATGCAACGACGCCCCATGATTGATCGGGGCAGCCTAAAATCGCCCGGATGATTTATGTGTCGGAATGATTTCCTCACAGACTGCGTCGCGCCAACTTAAAAGTATGAATCATCTGGAAACGTTGACCTACTTGGGAATCGCCTTCAGGACTCCGCTGGCTCGCACAAGGTCGGGGTTGAGACTGCCAAGCGTGGCGGCGAAGGCGGTTTGCAATGTCGGGTCAGTTTCTTGCCGAGCCGATTTGCGGAATTCGTCGACTTGCGATTCGGTCAGCAGCACGCCGTGACGTTGCATGTGCGCCGCGAGTTGAGCCAACGCGCGTTCGCGGACGGGAACTGAACGCGAAACGGCGGTGCCGACCTCGAAGAGTTTGACTTGAGCGGACGGCGTGGCGATCGCGCCGAGCACGAACAGGGCGGACTCGCCGAGTTCTTCCTCGTTGGTGGCAGTCAACAGCGTGTTCTCGGCGGGCTTGAGATCGAACAGGCTGGCTTGTCTGCGGTCGGCAAGTTGCGTGAGCCAGGCCAATGCAGCTTGACGCATGGCGACTCGCTGCGGTTGCGTGATCGCGTCGGCATTCGCGGTTCGCAGAAATGCGGCGACTTGTTTGGCCATGACCGTCGAGTCACTGATTTTAAGAACAAAACGGATGCGCGGATACGACTCGGCGAGCCGTTCGATGCGGGTCCGCAACTTGTCGTCGCCGTAAATCACGATGGGGATGAACGCGGTCCGTGCGTCGGAGCGCAAGTTGGCGATGGTCTGTGCAAGTTCCCAACGCGCAATATTGGCTTCGATCAGCAGCAGCGCGACATCGCCACGTTCGGCGGCGATCTTGAAACCGTCTTGGCCGGTCGGAGCGGTTTCCGGTTCAAAGCCCATTTCGATGAGAGCCGACGACATCGAAGTCGCCCGCTGTTCGTTGGCGTCGATCGCCACACCATGCGGTTTGCCAGAATCGCTCAATGCGCGGGCGAGAACTTCGATCACTCGCGATGCGCCGCGGAACGACGTCGCCGGATCCCAGGTCAGAATGGTTGAAGCAGCCGCGAATTGGACTCGGGCGTCCGGATAGTTAAGCGCGGCGACCACGGGTGCTGGCCGGCCTTCGATGGCTTTCAGCAGTCGGGCGGAACCGGTTTGAGCCAGAGCCTGCAACGCCGTGACGGCGACAAGTGATTCGCCGAGGCTCATGGCCTCGACCAATGCGGCTTGCATCACATCGGGACCGAGTTGCAAACCGACGTGAAACGCCGAACCGGGTCGTGTCGAGACGGCGGCACCACGTCCCGACTCGTGAATTTCGCTCGCCATCAGCGCCGTCCAGTACAGCGCATGCAGATCTTTCCGATTCGGAGCGAGTTCAAATGCTTGTCGGGCCTGTCGCAGACCTGTTCGCATCGAAGCCGTGTCCAACGAGACTGGCGTCATCGCGACCCCACCGGCCGATTCGTCCCAACTCCAGAAATCGATCTGCCCGTCATCGTTAAGGATCCAGTCCGCTTCGCCGCGCAAATTGCGGCGGGCGGCCTTGGCCAGTTCGGCTGCGGCTCCGAATGGTGAAACGTTTGCGACTCGTTTGACGTCGCCGAAAACCAGACGAGCGAGAGCCTGCCGTGCCGCGAGCTGCACGGCCGGAGATTGCGACTCCTCGAAGGCTGGATGCCACAACCAAGTCTCGGCTTGTGGGTCACCGAGAAAGCCGAGGGCTTCGATCACGGTCGCTCGCAAATCCGGACTGGAACTTTCGACCGCACCCAGCAGACAGGGAACAACTTCGCGATTCAGCCGAGTCAACGTGTACAGCAACAGGTCGCGTTGTGCTTGGTCTCGCGAAGTATGCAAGGCGGTAACCAGACGAGCGGCCGCATAGCTGCCGGCATTTCGCAGTTGCAGAATGGCCACTTCGCGTTCAGCGGCGGTTTTGTTGAGTTGGCCAATGAGCTTGTCGACGCGAACAGGATCAGTCGCTCCTTTGCGAAATGCGGCATTGACCTGTTCGAGCAGTGTGATGGACTCGGGCTGCAAGCGCTTGTCATTCGACAATCGCAGAAACAGCGCCGGACCATGCTTGTCACGCAGCTTGAGCAGCATCTCGGTATCGGGATTCGCTTCCAGCAGCTTTTCCAAATACAGACGTGCCAGGCCGGGTCGAGCCAAGTCGGTCATCAGCACAACCGCGTCCATCAACGTCTGGGGTGTGCGAGGTTCAGAAAGCAACGGGTTGTCTTCGAGTGGTGCTGCGCTCGTGGCTTTTTCCGCCGGCGGAGCTTCCTCAGCCGCATCCTGGGCCAGCGCGAACGAGTTCGCGACCAGCAGCATGATCGCCATCGATGGCGCGATCCAACCAGTCCCACGAATCATCATGATCGATTCTCCCACGGGGTCTTTCGCCAGCCTTGCAATCTGGTTATTTCGACGACGTGATTGTCATCACGAGCACACGCGCAGCACAGAGCGAACGGAAGTGGCCTGAGCTTCCACTTCTGTAATTCGGATGCTGTCCGGCAAGAGTTGCTCCGAACCGCAGAACTTCCGAACGCGCGGTTGTTACGTCTTGGAATCCCGCTGAACCGTGCACCGTCACACGTCGATGCGAAACTTCGCGGGTACTGTGGAAAAGTCACAACGGTCGGATCGGCGCGATCATCCCGGTTCGCGCGATTAAGTATGGCGCACGGGGACTTGAGACAAACTCGGCGCAACGACGGTTTTTTTTCAAGCGGCTGTGGGCTTTGCCCCAATCTCTGGAATAACCGGTTGTCAAATTAAAAACTCTCGGAAATGGTTGAGAAAATCATCTTGCATTCGCCTCGCGCGGCGGGAAGAGTTGCAACGCTCATAGTCTGAACTCGTGTTATCCCCCAATCCCTCAGCGATGTCGGATCCGGTGTTCACGCGACGCGAAGTTGCGGCGGACGATTATTGAATCCGACCAGTCATGTTTCCGAAGTCTTGATGTGGCCTTCGGACGGGAACCCATCAAGGAGAGACTGAGATGTTGTTGACGCAATGGTTGAATCAACTGTCCGCTCGCGTCCTGCGAAGACGATCGCGCCTGCTGTCCCGCAACCGCCGCAAGCTGACGCGACTCACTCCGACGGCGATGGAATCGCTGGAGAACCGTGTGGTTCCCACAATTGGAGTGGACATCACGGCTGGTGTGGTCACCGTCACGGGTGATGGTACCGCCACAGATCTCAACATTTCAGCCGCCGGCGGAAGCTATACGTTTAATTCTGGATCAGACATTTTTACGGTCATCACCAGTGATGGAAGCTTGCCTTCTTCCGGAGGTGGCACTGGCGCATTGCAGGTCGGCAACACAGCCACACCTGTGAGTGGCCTGGACGTGGATTTCACATCAAACGCCGCATCCGTCACCATTACTTCCACGTCACTGGATTTCGAGGTTTCGGGAGGCGCTGGGAGTACTTTCCAGGGTCCCAACGCTCATGCGCTATGGACGTTGGATATCGGCGGCGACAGCACTGTGACCTTCAGTTCCAACGGCGCTAACAGGGTGGTGACGTTCAATGGCTTTGAGAATGCCAATGGCGGTTCGGGCAATGACCGCATGAACGTCGATAGCTGGACGGGCGGCGAGTTGAATGGTGGCCTTGGAAATGACACGGTTGATGCGCAATTAGCCACTGATGCCGTTGTGGCACTTGGCGGTGATGGCAATGACGAGATGATCGGTTCAGAATTTGACGACACTTTGGATGGTGGCGCGGGAACCGATCGACTGTCTGGCCTGGATGGGAACGACGTGTTGACGGGTGGTTTGGGCAATGACACGCTCAATGGCGGCGACGGCTTCGACGCCTTCACGGAAGTCGGCGTCAATGGCAACGTCACGATCACGAACAGTAAGTCCACTGA